>CP099863.1:996310-1315121 GCA_024134725.1 Bacillus sp. 1780r2a1
TGCAAAACGTTAGGGTGCACGAGCGTATCAACCGTCTTTGTTGGGCACGCTGCGCTGTAAAGCGTAAAAATGGTTATCTCATTATGCTTTAATGGAGCAACGATATGAGATAAGCACCTGTATGAAGGATTTACTAAACTTTGTACTAATATTTCTACATCTTTTTGATCATAAAAGTCCACTTCAATTTCAGTCTTCATTAAGTAACGTGTTTCCATTGCGCTGCTTCGATAATAATTGTAGCGACCGCCGATAAACTGTGAAGGGTTTGAAATGGATACATCAAGCGCCGTATAGGTTTGATCCTGGTTGCTGCTGTAGAAAATAGAGTCGTGCGTATATTTCATAAACTCTTGATAAGAGTCTTCATCTTTCCATAATGCAATAATGCACGTATCTGTTTCATCTTCAACATTCCATCCCCCTAGCTGTCCAATAAAACCATCGACATGGGCAAGTGCTGCCCAATGCTGTTGAGCATAGGAAAATGACCCCTTTTTATTCACCGGTATGCTGCCTTTTATAATTTTTGTCAACATGCTCTCATCACCTCTTTATCAAAGGTTCGCTCTTTGTTATAAAAATCCTGCCTTCATCCCGAAAATTACAGACATACATACTTCCATCGTCCCATACATTTCAACTATAAGGTCTTGCGATAGAGAGTGGGGGAGATAGAATGAAGTTTTTTCGAGCAAAAGCTTTTCCATCCGTTAGCCGAAAAGGATGGTGTGTGTTGTTTCAGCATCCTTTTCAAACAGATAAAAGCGGAAACAAATACCCGGTTGTGAAACGTTATCTATGTGCTGAACAAGAGGAAGTAGATGTGCTTGTTGAAGAACTGAATGAACTGTTACGTATAGAAGAGTATTGGACAAGCACCGTAAAAGGGCGAGCAAAAGCACGCTACGACCATCGCGTGGTGAACGCATTTTATGATGAAGTGGACGAACCAGATACTCCAACAGTGAACAAAGATACGGATGCTTATCAGATTTCACTAATCGGGGAAGCGGAAAGTGGGAAAACATCCATCGTTCGTGCTGTTTTTGGTATTCACCCTGCGCGCGAAAAATTTCCAATTCGTTTTCGGAAAGCAAGTTACGATACGGTTTATGAAATGACGCATAGCGCCACTTATGAAGCAAAAGTGTCATTTCTGTCACGCCAGCAAGTATATGAAACCCTTGAAAAGACGGTAATTGAAAGTGCTTTGGTTTATGCGAGTGGAGGAACGGACTATGATCTTGCAGTTGCACTTGTGCATGGGAATCCTGAGTTACACTTTGAAGCTTTATTTGGAGAGGTTCCTTATAGTCCTCGCTATTTTACAGAACAATCTTCTACTGCAAAGAGCACAAAGCGAATCTTTCAGTATGTTGAATCCATTAAAAGTCTCACAAATACCGTTTTAGAAGAAAGTACGGAAGTAACAGAGGATTTTGAACAGCTGTTTTTACAAAAAGCGGAGTACCGGCAGCTAATTGAAACGCTCTTAACGTGTATCGAAAGGTCATTTAAAGAAAAATGTGATTTTACTTGGTCATATGGAATTGATGACTGGCCTCAGTTTGCATTCATTTCAACGGAAAGTCGGGCTCATTACTTTACGGCCTTACATCGCTTGACGACAGAAGCGGAAAAAGCAGATGGAGCGAGCTGCTATCCTCTTATTACGTCTATCCATGCCACTATTCCTTCAGTAAAAGAACAGCTTATTGTAATTCAAGATAGTAGAAGAGGAACCAGTCTTCATGATCAAGTGAAAGAAGCGGATCATATTATATATACTCATGATGCTTCACGTGAAATAAAGATTGATAAGTTAAAACGGCTAATTTCATATGGATATGGATATAAGCTGCAGATGATTTTTACTCATGCTGAACGTTTGCAAGGTGAAAGATACGCTGAAGAACGAGCGAAAAAGCATTGTTTATCTGCAGCAATTCAAGCGTGTATTCAGCGAGAAGAACAAGCTGTTGCTACCCAGCTTTCTTATTACCTCACGGCTGTACGTGTAGATATCGCCTCCTATTTAAATCGAAGTGATGAAGACGATCATCAGCTGTCAAAAATGGTTTGCATCAACCAGGTGAGCAGCACTCCAAAACAAGTTGGTGCAGAGCTTAACCCCATTTATCTTAGTATATTGGCTCCTCCAATCATAACGAAGGCTATTAGTCATTTGTATTCGCACCTTCTGCAACAGGACGATAAAGTATTTCCTGAAGAGTTGACGAGTCAGCTAGCGACTGAGCTTTACTATGGATTTGTGACTGAGCCTTCAGGGTGGTCTACATCTTATCATTCAGCCACCGATCGTCAGCGTACGTTCCAAGCCATAGCGAATTCTCTTTTCTTAGCGATTCAAGCATACGTTTTAGAAGAGGGAGTAAATAGAGAGGGGAAGGAATGGGCAGCAATTCAGCGTACAAAAGGTGAAGAAAGAGAGTACTGCGTGAAAAAGTTACTCCAAACAAAAATGAACAAAGAGTTTGAGCGTGGTTTATATTATGTGGTGAAGCACGTGGTGGAAAGTCATGGAGGAATTTTCATTCATTAAAAGCAGCTGATTAAGGCTGCTTTTTTCGTGCGTTCATAATTTGTGCTGAAAACGTACATATTACTACTGGTAAAAAAACTTTTAAGGTGGGCAAATAGCATTGGAAAACTATTATGATTGCATTATTATTGGAGGCGGAATTGCTGGTCTCCAAGCAGCGATTCAGCTTGGGAGATACTGCCACAAAACTTTAGTGATTGATTCCAATGACGGTCGTTCAAATCTATGTAACAGGTATCATAATTTATTGGGGTGGCCAGAAGGTGTAAGTGGAGAAGAACTAAGAGACCGCGGGAAGAAGCAAGCTATGTGCTACAACGTACAGTTTGTAACTGACCGCGTAATATCGGCAGCTAAGCACGAAAAAGCTATTGCTTTAACCACAAAGGCTGATGAGCGTTATCAATGTAAAACGGTTTTATTAGCAACAGGTATTAAAGATCACTTGCCAAGCTTTCCAGAGCTGATTGGTTGCCTTGGCATTAGCGTGTATATTTGTCCGGACTGCGATGGCTATGAAGTAAAAGACAGTCGAGTCATTATAATTGGTAGAGGCGAAGCGGGAGCTAGCCTTGCTTGTACATTGACTCATTGGACAAAAGATATTGTCTATGTTGACGAAGAAATGAAGGTCTTGCCTACTAAGACAAAGCGAAAACTCCAGGAGCAAAAGTTAACGTATAAAAATGAACAAATTAAAAAAGTGTTGGTTGAAGGGAAAAGTCAGTTTAAAGGGATAGAATTGCAAAGCGGTGAAATAATTCATGCCAATCATTGTTTTCTAGCGTTGGGTGGCAATAAGGTGCGAAGTCATCTAGCAGAACAGCTGGGTGTGTATACGACAGAGAATAACCATGTATTAACGAATCATCGAACCAAAGAGACAAATGTGGAAAACGTATGGGCAGCTGGAGATTTAGTTGCTCATTCTGAGCAAGCAGCAGTAGCCATGGGGGAAGGAGTCCAAGCAGCGATTTGGATTCATAAACGTTTGCTAACATAAAAATAACAACCTTCTTTTTTTAAGAGGTTGTTATTGGCTTGTATAGATATGGTGCTTAAACAGATTTACTGCCCCGATAATCGTTCCGATAGGACTAAAGATAAGCAGTGTCCAACCGATTAAGGGTGATACATAAATTTGCATTAAAATGAGTGGAATACTTAAAGAAATAATGACAAGCATCGTGTTTAAACCTAAGCTTTTTCGTAAATTCTCCATTGTTTCTTCTCCTTTTTGAAAGTTCGCCAGCGTTCGGTGCAGACATTCAAAGAAATTGTTAAAATTAAGCGTTAGAAAAAGAACTCAATCATAGACAGTTTCGACTTGTTTCGTAAATCCTTGTGTCTTTTTTCACTATTGAAAATAAGAGTATGTTAAGGTTTTGCAGGCGATAAACAATCTCTTTGTTACGTGAGGTGAGTAGCGCTTGTAAACTTTCACATTCACTTGTATTATGCTAGTCACAATAAAGGTTTATACATAGAGACCATGAAAAAGCAGAGCCTGTAAAGACTCTGCTTTAATTAATCGTATTATTTAGAAGAAAGAGCTTTATATGTGTTTGGACCAACAATGCCATCAGCAGCTAAGCCGTTTGCGCTTTGAAACTTTTTAACAGCAGCGCTTGTATTAGAACCAAACATGCCATCTACGCCGTTTGTATTAAAGCCAAGAGAAGTAAGTTTTTGTTGTAGAGCTTTTACAGCATCTCCTTTGCTACCAAGCTTTAAAGTTGGCCCTGATGTTAAACTAGGGCCTTTGCTGGGTGAAGAAGGCTTGCTAGCTGTTGTTCCGTTTAGTGCTTTTTGTGTAGCCGCATCAACGACTCCAGTGACAGATAGTCCGCGAGCTTTTTGAAACTGACGCAAAGCAGCATCCGTATTATTACCAAAAATGCCGTCAATTCCTTTTGTACTAAAGCCAAGAGAGGTAAGCTTTTGTTGAAGAGCACGCACTTCGTTACCACGGCTTCCTTTCTTTAAACCAGTGCTTGTTGCTGGCGGTTTGACACCTGGTTTTGCTCCATTTAGCGCTTTTTGAGTAGCTGAGTCAACCACGCCGTTTACAGATAAACCGCGATCTTTTTGGAATCTTCTTAAAGCCGTATCTGTATTGTTACCAAATACTCCATCTACCCCTTTTGTATCATAACCAAGAGAAGTGAGCTTTTGCTGAAGAGAGCGAACTTCATTACCGCGACTTCCTTTTTTAAGACCACTAACTGTCGGTTGAGAAGGCTGGCTGCTGTTAGATACTTTGTATCCATTAGCGGCCGCAATCGCGTCAAATGATTTTGAAGAATTGGTAATCACAACTGGAGTTCCTACTGTTACTTGACTAAATAACCATTCCACTTCGTTATCGTACATACGAACGCATCCGCTGCTTATGTACTTTCCAATGGAACTAGGATTATTGTTACCGTGAATAGCATACGTTGTACCGTTTGTACCGCGAGCGTTAATTCCCATCCAGCGATTACCCAGTGGATTTCGCGGATCTCCTCCCGGTATTTTACCTGTATAATAAGGACGATTTACAATCTTATTAACAATACGAAACTTACCCTCAGGTGTAAGTGAATTCGTACGCCCAGTCGCAACTGAAAAGGTACGAACGAGCTTATTGTTCTTATAATAAGCTAATTGATTGTTTGCTTTGTTGATGACAATGAAGTGAGTTGTACTTCCTGCAGCTTCTGTTTTATTTGCGCTGAAGAAAAGAGTTCCCATTACTAAAATTATCGCTAAAAATAAGACACTTACCTTTGTTTTTTTCTTTGCCAACTGACCATCCCCCTTTTATTTTTTGGTCGTTTACATGTGTTGACAACTGCAAATGATTCAAAAAAGATAGCGCTTGCTTTTTCAATATCTAGATGATACCTTGCGTAAAAATAGTACGAGAATGAACGTAAGTGTATAAAGTGAGGAGTATAGGAAACGAATGTTTATGGATCACGTTCACTCCATTTCTAGGAGTAGAATGGCCTAATATATTTGTGTAGGTAATCACGTCCTTTCATAAAAAACTCTAAACTATAATAGTTTTTAATAACTATTATTATACCAGATATAGACAAAATAGGAGGAAGTATCTATCTCTAATTCTCTGTATGAACCCACTATTTTCGACATCTTTTTCTTGTGTGTATGTCAAAATAACTAGATTTTTAACGTCGTTTTTTGACAAGCGTTCGACAGGGGGAGTTGACAGAAAGTCTAAAAAGGAAAAGAGGGAGGTCTTTTTTCCTTTGTATCAATAGTAAGAGCAGCACCAAGTATCGGTGCTGCTCTAGTGTAATAGCGTAACGCTTAAATAAGCTATGTACAAAGCTTGAACGAAAAACAAAAGTCCCCAAATTCGACTTGAAACCATCGTGAGTTCTTTTAAGCTGGTTGCATCACCAGCATGATAAGGTTGCTTGACACTTAATACAAAAATAACAGCTGCTGATAAAACAGACTCAACCAACAAAATAGCTCCAACAAACATCATGCTATACATAATGAGAGTGGGTGAGTTTAGGTAGTAAACGCCTCCTAAAATGGCAAGGATAGAAACAAGCCAAAGTATTCCGTAACGGTTTCTTACTAAGAAAAGAAGGTTAAATAACAAAATGCCTCCTAATCCATAAAACAGTAGGTCGTAGTGATGTTGTACAAGCAGGTAGAAGAATAAATAAGTCATAGCTGAACTGAAAGGGTAACCGGCCAGTGCAATGATAACGCGGGGAAGCCAGCCGCGAGCACCAGCATAGGTGGACGTAATTGCTACTCCTTCTGTGTTTGTGTATAGCTCAATTCGCTTTACACCTTTTCCGAAAATCATCCCCATAAGAGCATGTCCATCCTCATGCAAAAGCGTATTTAAATTGGAAAAATAACGTCCTATATGTGTGAGGCCTTGGTTAAGACCGTGCATTTGCCGGCCGGCTAACGGAATGCCTCTCGTTAAAACAATGGCAAGAACAATAAACGCATACAAAATGGTGTGTTGTGACATAGTATTCTATTCCTTTGCGTATAAAATCAAAAACTACTATTACTTTACCCTGTTTAAAACAGAAAGAGCAATTTTAAATTATTATCTTTACAGTCTTTAAACGTTTGTTAGAAGTTATTACACATTCGTTGACCAATCATCCTGCAAGTTATTACGCTTAAAGGAGACATAAGCGAAAAGGGAGCGGTGATGATGAACGATAAATGGAATGCATTTCTTAATAAAGAAATAATCGTAGAGCCGATGAACGCCGGATTGTTAAGTGGAAAAACATTTGCTTTAAAAGATGTTTTTGATGTAAAAGGACATACGGCTAGTGCGGGAAATCCTTATTGGTTACGTACTCATGAACCAGCAAGTAATCATGCTGAAGTCGTTACAAGTTTGCTAGCTTCAGGTGCTAAGCTGACGGGCGTAACGCATACGGATGAACTAATGTATGGATTAAATGGTGAAAATTTTCATTATGGAACGCCTCTTCATCCAATTAATCACAACCGAATTCCAGGGGGGTCATCAAGCGGTTCAGCGGTGGCAGTAGCTGCTGGTCTCGTCGATTTTGCAGTTGGAACGGATACAGGTGGTTCAATACGAATTCCAGCGAGCTATTGCGGTATTTACGGATTTAGGCCGACGCACGGGAGACTATCGGTTGAAGGATTAATACCGTTAGCACCTAGCTTTGATACGATTGGATTTATGGCAAAAGATATAAACACGATGGTTGATGTTGCATCCGCTTTATTTGTGTCTCAAGCTCATGAACCTTCTTTTGAGAACATTGTTGGAGTGAGCAACTTGTTTGAACTAGCAGATGAAGAAGCAGGTAAGAACGTGAAGGCATTATTACAAGATCATCCTGTTGGCTACGAGAACATACAGCTTTCTTATAAGCTAAGTGAGTGCATGGAAGCATTTCGTATGCTGCAGGGAATTGAAGTTTGGCGCGCTCACGGAGAATGGATTAAACGATTTAACCCTACATTTGGTCCTGATGTAGCCGAACGTTTTGAATGGGCTAGTACACTAAAAGACGAAGAGATGTCAGATGCTAAACAAGTTCGTGAAACGATTACCAAAGAGCTTACTCATCTTTTAGATGAGAAAACAATCTTAGTACTACCAACAGCTCTAGGAGTAGCCCCTGTAAAGAATGCAGTCGGTCCAGAACTTCAAAATCGAAGGCTACATACGCTGCAGATGACATGCTTAGCTGGTTTAGCAGGGTTACCACAGCTTACGATTCCAGCTGGTTATGTTAATCAGCTTCCTGTTGGTTTATCCGTTATCGCAGGAAGAAATCAAGACCAGCAATTATTAACATGGGTGCAAGCATGGATGGGAAGTAAAGAAAGAGTCACCTTGAAAGAATAAAATATAAAAATGATAAAAAATCGCTCACTACCAAAAAGTGGGCGGTTTTTTGTGTTAAAATAATCAAGTGTTTTGCCGATTTATAAAATGATAGTTGACTAAACAAGTTTTGTTTGAAGAGTTGATTGCGCACAGATAGACCAGCAGCGCACGAAATGCAATGATTATGGAAAGGAATAAGGGAGCAATATGGAAGCTTATTTTTCAAAACAGTTTGACAAAGAGGAATTTACGTTTGTTTATCAGCCGATTTATTGTGTGAATAAATGGAGTAAAGTTGGGTTTGAAGCACTGTTAAGACTACAATCTTCTCATGCACCTATTATCGATTTATTTTTACAAGCACATGAAGATGAAAAGTTGGCGGAACTTGACATGATGGCGATTGAAGGAGCAATTGATTGTTTTCCATTTGAAATTTTACAAGGTAAAAAGCTATTTGTGAATCTTTTTCCATCTACCGTAATAGATAAACAGTTTCACTTTTTTATTCAGCATTTGTTAGTTATGTATCCAAACAGCTTCAAGCGCGTGGTATTCGAACTAAATGAAAGTACGTTTGAGCACAATATTTGGTCATCTCCATTGTTTAAAGAAGGGCTGAGCTATTTACGTCAATGTGGATTTCAAATTGCTATAGATGATGTAGGTACAGGGATGGGAAGTCTTCAACACGTTGTGGAGCATCGTCCAGACATTATTAAGCTAGATGGCTATTTTTCAAAAGGGTTAGCACATTCAAAAGAAAAGCAAGAAATGGTGAAGTGCTTATCGCAATATAATGAAGGAAACACTACTCTCATTTTAGAAGGAATCGAATGTGAAAAGGACTTGGCAATCGCGCTTACATTAGATATTAAGGTAGTACAGGGCTATTTACTAGATCGTCCTGCAGCAATCGATACGTTTTTAAAGAACCACCAGCTTAGGGAATCGTTGAGCTTTGGGGGTATTCGTTGAGGAACGTGAACTGTATTAAGTGGTGTGGGTACATAATAGGTTTACTATTTCTGTTAGGATGTACGATGGTCGTTTATCTATCCACTAATCTTCCATTTTTATTAGCAGGTATCTTGGTTGTGATTATGATTAACGCTGCGCTTGGCATTCAGTTTGTGTTATTTAAGAGCGAGTATATCAGTCGTTATGAAAAATCAGTGTACAGCTGTTCACAAACGGTGTTTGGGTATGCAGGTAAATGTTTTGCCATTTTATTTTATGGTATCTCGTATTTCTTTGCTAAAAAGACCGCTCGTTTGCCCATCATCATTGATTCTTTAGCACTTATTTTGCTTCTTCTCTTCTTACTAGTTATTGGGTTGATGAGTGTCACGCCTTATGAATAATAGGGAAAAGTAGCTCGGTAGCTGTTGAGGTAACAAAATCTTGCTATAATAAATAGAAAGAGGACTGACAAAAGTGAGGCGAGGGAGATGGGCAGTTTTTTCAAGCGAACGGAAGAGGAAAAGAAAGAATCTGCAACAACGGCTTGGATTGTAAAAGCAAAAAGCAGCCAAAAAGAAAGAGAAGTGGAATATGCTTCGGCACAGCTGCTAGGCATTATTCAAAAAGCGCAGCGTGAGAACCGGGATATTGTCTTTCTTTGTATTGGGTCCGATCGCTACGTAGGAGATTCTTTGGGTCCGTTGGTAGGGACTATGCTAGTAGAAAGAGACATACCTTTTGAAGTATATGGTACGCTAGAGCAACCGGTTCATGCTTTTAATTTAAAAGAGATGATTAAAGACGTGAATAAGCGATTCATAAAGCCTTTCATTATTAGCATCGATGCGTGCCTTGGGGAACAAAGCCAAGTGGGTGACGTAATAATAAAAGAAGGGCCGCTAGTGCCAGGGCAAGCGCTAGCAAAAGTGCTCCCTGAAATTGGCGACTATCATATAAAAGGAATGGTCAATTACGTGGATCCATTTCCTGCTACGCAGTTTCTAAATGACACGAGATTGTTTACGGTTATGACCATCGCAAAAACAATTGTCGATGTAATTAAGACAATACCTCAACATAAAAAAGAGCTGTGAACTTCGTTTCACAGCTCTTTTATCGTTATAAAACGGTAATGGCACCTGTTAGAATTGCGATAATGGTAATGGATAATGAACAAATAATGGCCCATTTAAATCCGTAGCGCTGCAGTTCTCCAATATCCGTTTTTACCATTCCAACAAGAAGCAGTGTAGAAGCAACTAATGGACTTAAAAAGTGAACAGGCTGCCCAAGAATAGAAGCTCTTGCAATTTCAACAGGGTCTACGCCATAAGCCGCACCGGCTTCAGCTAAAATTGGTAACACGCCAAAGTAATAAGCGTCGTTTGAAAGCACGAAAGTAAACGGCATGCTTGTTAACGCAACGACGACTGGAAAGAAAGAGCCTAAAGAATCTGGGATAATCGCAACGAGTGAGTTAGCGATTGCGTCTACCATTTTGGTACCTGAGAAAATGCCAGTGAAAATTCCTGCAGCAAACACAAGCGTCACAACGGTAAGCGCATTTCCCGAATGAGCCAGTAGGCGTTCTTTTTGTTGTTCGATGTTTGGATAGTTAATCATGGATGCTAGGACAAATCCAATTAAGAAGAGAACAGGTACAGGCATAACGCCCATAATAAGCACAACCATTACGACAATCGTTAACAATAAGTTGATCCAAATTAATTTGGGGCGTTTTAAACTTTCTGTTTGAGCTACTTCATAAGCAGCTGCTAATTCAGGCAGTTCCCCCGCATGATTTTTCTTATATTCAATATCAATAACTCCCAGACGCTGTCGTTCTTTTCTACCGAGAGCGTAAGCAACACCAATGACGGTTAATAAACCACCAAGCATTGTTGGAAGCAATGGGATAAAGAATTCGTTAGCATCTAATCCAAGTGAAGCAATTGCGCGAGTAGCAGGGCCTCCCCAAGGTGTCATACCGCTCATAATGCTTAAAGATAGAAGTGAAATAATAGCAAGAATTAGCGGATTCATCCCCAAGCGTAAATAAAGTGGTAGCATAGCTGAAATGGTAATCATATGTGTTGTTGTCCCGTCTCCATCTAACGCAACAGTAGAAGCTAAAATAGCTGTTCCAATCGCAATTTTAACAGGATCTCCTTTTACAATTTGCAGCATCTTTTTAATAAGCGGATCAAACAAGCCTGCATCTATTAAAATACCAAAAAATAAAATAGCAAACAGCAGTAGAGCGGCTGAAGGTGCAACTACTTTTAAACCTTCTAGCATCATTTCCCCAAGTTTAGATCCAAATCCACCTATAATGGCGAATACAATTGGAACAATTGTGAGCGCGTTAATAGGTGATAACTTTTTTGTCATAATTAAGTACGTAAAAACAATAACCATTGAGATTCCTAAGAATGTAAGAATCGTAATCCCCTCCTCTTTTTTTAATAGAAACCGCTTTCAAATAAGAGTTGTGAAACAGTAAGAATTTGCGTGGTTGTTAGTCGTTTAAAAATTCTATGTTTTAAGAATATTACACGGTAGGAGATAAGTGAAATATATATTTTTATCAAAAAGTCAAAAAAAAACTTATAACCTCACGCAGAAGTTATAAGTTAAATGGTGAAATGTTCGCAGTTTCTCTATTTAAAAAGTCGATGAAGTGCTTAACAGTTGATAGGTTTAAAACATCTTGGTGATACATAAGCCACGTATTTCGTAGCACGGGCTCATCGTTTTTATAAGAGAGTCCATAGACAAAAAGATTATCTGAAGGTTGTAAACAAATTTCAGGTAAAATAGAAAAACCCAAATCATTCTTTACCATTTCTTTGCACGTCTCTTGACGGTCTGTTTCCATCGTCACACGAGGAGGCTCAGCAAACTGATCATGCCACCAGTCATTAATTAAGTTTTTTAATGAGCTGTCAGTTTTATAGTTGATAAATGGGCGGCTGGGCAATTCGTCAATCGTTAACTCTGTTTTTGAAATTAGACATAACCGTTCTTTTGTTAGTAGAGACTTTACGCCGTACCAATCATAGTTTCCTCTTAAAATACCAAGCTGAACAGCAGATGTATCAAGAAGGTTCATAATATCTGTGCTCCAGCCGGTATTGACGTTAAATTGAACGTGAGGATATTGAAGCGAAAACTTCTTCAGTAACTTTGGCAGGCGATATTGCGCAAAGTTGCTAGAGACACCTAAGCGTAGCGTTCCACGCACCTCTTGTTTCATATTCAGCATATAATCCTTTGTTTTTTGAAGCTCAGCCAGCATATCTTGTGCATACTCAGCAAGGTAAATACCTTCAGAAGTGAATTCAATTCCTTTTTTCGTTTTAAAAAACAAACTTGTTCCAAAGTCTTTCTCTAAATTCTTCAAGCGATAGGTTAAAGCTGGCTGAGAAATATATAATCGTTCAGAAGCTCGGCTAATATTTCGCTCCTCAAATAGTATTTTTAAAGCAATCCAATCTTTTTCATCCATAGTTGACACCCCAAACTAAGTTATAAGTTTTTTTTCTTATTTTTGAAATAAATTATCTATTGTACTTATGAACAGATTTATCATACTATATTTTTGAAGAAAGAGATAGGAAAATTAAGAATAATTAGAATATAAAAGAAGGTGTGATGAATGAGAATTCCTGTAACGATTATGCGTGGAGGCACAAGCAAAGGAATCTTTCTAAACATGGACCATATGCCAAGTGATCAAGCGCTTTGGAAAGATTTTTTACTAGATATTATGGGAAGTCCAGATCAAAGGCAGATTGATGGATTAGGTGGAGCAAACTCGTTAACTAGTAAAGCGGCAATTATTAAGCAATCAGAAATTGAAGGAGTAGATGTAGAGTATACGTTTGCTCAAATTAGTGTCGATCATCAACTCGTTGATTTTAAAGGAAACTGTGGGAACATCTCATCAGCTGTTGGACCATATGCAATTGCACAAGGATTTGTGACACCAAAAGAACCAATCACTACCGTAACGATACTTAATACCAATACACAAAAAATTATTAAAGCCGAAGTGGAAGTAGAAGATGGACAAGTGAAGACGGAAGGAACCTATGAAATCCCTGGTGTTCCAGGTACTGGCTCACCTATTTATCTTTCATTTACCCAAGCTGAAGGAGCCGTAACAGGAAAGCTTTTTCCAACCGGAAATGCTATTGATATGATTAAAACATCCAAGGGACTTATACCAGCATCAATTGTCGATGTAGCTAACCCTCTTGTATTTGTAAAAGCAGAGGATATCGGCCTTACAGGCTATGAGTTGCCTGCTGAATATTCGGAAGACACTCTTTATTATTTAGAAGAAATCCGCTCACAAGCAGCTGAAATTTGCGGATTCGCTAAGAAAGAAGAGGCAACAATAAAATCACCAGCTGTTCCTAAAATGACAATTATTGCTCCTCCGAGAAATTATAAGGACAGCTCAGGAAGGGAACGGAAAAGTGAAGAAATGGATGTGGCTATTCGTATGATGTCTATGCAAAAACCACATCAAGCATTAGCTATAACCGGTGCGATTTGTACAACAGCTTCAGCATTTCTGGAGGGAACAATTGTTTCAAAACTCGTTGATATTCATAGCCCTGTCATTCGCTTGGCTCATCCTGCAGGTATCATGGAAACAAAAGTAGATTTCATTGCCGGACAAATGCAAGGCATTAAGGTGATGCGTACAGCAAGGATGATTTTAGAGGGGTACGTATATACAAAGCATAACTACCAAGTTGCGCACCAGTTAGCGTAAGCGGTAACTATCAAAGCTGTTCATAGAGAACAATAATTTCATGAAAACGGAGGGGTTCGAAGGATGTGGGTTGTGACCATCTATTCTAGTCAAAATGAAATGAGAATGTTTGAGTTTGAATCAGAACAAGAAGCACGTACGGTATTTGAGCAAGAAAAAGGGTACAAGATTTTATCTCAAGTTCTGTATCCAAGCAATCCTTCGCTGGCGTTAACGGTTGTGTGAGGAAGAGCCACATGAAAAAATTTCATGTGGCTTTTTTATATCTTTTTTTTCACAAACTATTATTTCATACAATGAATAGTCTTTTTTGTTTTCAATAGATACGCAAGAGAAAGTTTTTAATACATAACTACTTGGAGAGTATGGGAGAGATAATTAATATCTTAGAATATAGATTTGCTTGGAAGAAAGCATGCCTATAATTATAAAAAGAAAAAATTTTCTGAAAAAAGTTGTTGCTAATCTCCATAAAACTATTTATAATTCAAATCAATTAGGAAAGCGCTTTCTTTAATTAGGAGATGAAAGGGGTCTTTACATGATAGGTGACAATCAAGCGTTGCTTATAATGAAAGGAATTAAAAAGAGTTTTTCCAATAACCATGTTCTAAAAGGCATTGATTTAAATGTTAAAGCTGGAGAAGTACATGTTCTGTTAGGAGAAAACGGAGCTGGAAAATCAACTCTCATTAAAATTTTAACAGGGGCTTACGAAAAGGATGACGGAGAGATTTATTGGGAAGGAAAGCTTGTGCAGATTAACAATCCGGTAGATTCTATGAAGCTTGGAATCGCAACAATTTATCAAGAGCTTAACGTTATTCCACAGCTGAAAGTCTATGAAAATATTTTCCTTGGCAGGGAATTAAAGCAACGTGGAAAGGCTTCTCTTTTAAATCATAAACAAATGAGAGAAGAAGCAAAGCGCTACTTGACCATGCTAGGACAAAGCCCAGATCTTGCAGATAAGCAGCTCAGTGAATTAGGGATTGGTCAGCAACAATTAGTAGAAATTGCTAAAGCGCTTACCTTAGATGCGAAGTTAATCATTATGGATGAGCCAACTGCCAGCCTAAGTTCTACAGAAGTTGAACAGTTATATTCAACAGTAGAAGGCCTTACGAAAAAAGGTATTGCAATTGTTTTTATTTCTCATAGGCTGGATGAAATTAAGCGAATGGGAGACCGAATTACTATTTTACGAGATGGTTTTCAAATTGATACGCTACCAGTTCGCACAACAACAACGGATAAGTGGATTGAGCTTATGGTTGGAAGAACTCTAGATGAAAAATATCCAAAGCAATCATTTGTACTTGGAGGTGAAGGTTTTCGTATCAAAGATTTTCATGTCAAAGGTTTTAAAGAAAAGCTTAACTTTACCCTGAGATACGGTGAGATTGTCGGCATTTCCGGATTGGTTGGAGCAGGAAGAACAGAGTTGGCTAGAGCAATCTTTGGCGCTGACCAAAAAGAAAGCGGAAGCGTATATATCGATAAGAAAGAAGTTCATATTAAATCACCTAAAGACGCCATCAATGCAGGCATTGCATTCATTACCGAAGATCGAAAGAATGAAGGGTTACTGCTGGATCAACCTCTAGATTTTAACATCTCCTTAGCTAATACAAAAATGTTCAAGCAAAAAAACAATCTTATCAATTTAAACACCATTAAGAAAACAGCAGACAACTATATTAAAGAACTTCGAGTACGTCCTGACAATATTGAGCTTCATGCTCGTAAGCTAAGCGGTGGCAATCAGCAGAAAGTCGTTATTGCCAAATGGCTTTGCACGCAAGCAAAAGTTTTCATTTTTGATGAACCGACTCGAGGGATTGATGTAGGTGCCAAAGTCGAGGTATATCGTTTAATGAATGAGCTTGTAGAAAAGGGTGCAATTGTTCTTATGATTTCATCTGATTTACCAGAAATTCTTGGAATGTGTGATCGTGTACTTGTAATGAATGAAGGTAAATTTACGGCTGATTTAGAGATTCAAGAAGCAAATCAAGAAATAATCATGAAAGCAGCGACAGGAGGCTGAACGTAATGAGTGAAGTTATTATTCAAAAAAAGCCAATGCATAACGAAAAGAAGTCACTTAAGCACTACTTAGGTAAGTTTGGTGCCTTAATTGGTCTTGTTATATTAAGCGTTATTCTTACAATGCTATCTGACAAATTCCTTACTGTAAATAATATTATGAATATCGCTCGTCAGTCCTCTATTAATGCTCTATTAGCACTTGGAATGCTTTTACCTATTTTAACAGCAGGCATTGATTTATCTGTTGGATCAATACTAGCTGTTTCAATTATGGTCATGGGTATTGTCTCTGTTACTATGGGATTGAATCCAATTCTAGGTATTCTTGTTTGTTTATTAGTTGGTATATTCTTTGGATGGTTAAATGGAATTTTACTTACAAAACTTCGCTTGCCTCATCCATTTATCTCAACGCTTGGCACGATGAATATTGCTCGTGGTATTGCGTTAATTATTACTGCTGCAGCTCCTATTGCAGGCTTTCCTTACATGATTCAATTTTTAGGTGGAGAGTTTGTTGGGCCGATTCCAATCAGTTTTTTACTTGTCATTGTGATGTACGTTATCTTCCACATCTTTTTAACAAGAACACAAACAGGCCGATATATTTATGCAATTGGGGGCAATAAAGAAGCAGCCCACTTATCAGGAATTAATGTAGATCGCGTTCTCATTATAGTTTATACAATCAGCGGCTTTATGGCAGCGCTGGCTGGACTTGTTATGGTTGGACGCGTCAATTCTGCGTTCCCGCTCGCTGGTTTATCTTACGAATTAGATGCAATTGCAGCCGTTATTATCGGAGGAGCAAGCTTCTTTGGAGGGGTAGGTACTGTATGGGGAACGCTAATTGGAGCCATGATCATTGCCGTATTAAGAAATGGACTGAATTTACTCAATGTTTCAGCTGATTTTCAAATGGCGGTTATTGGAGTTGTCATTATCGCAGCAGTATATGTAGACGTACTTAGACAGAGAAAAAGTAAAAAAGGCTCATGAAAATTAAGCGTTTACATTTTGGTTATCTATTCTAAAGGGGGAAATGATGATGAAAAAAGGATTCAGAAAGTTAGGGATGTTAACAATGGCAGCTGGGTTACTAGTTGCGGCAGGGTGCAGTGGTGATAAAGCATCTGGAGGAGGAGAAGAAAGCGTAACGGTCGTGTTAAAAACGCTAAGTAGTCCTTATTGGAAGTATGTTGAAGCAGGAGCAAAAGAAGCCGGAAAAGATCTAGGTGTGGATGTAAATATAGTTGGACCAGCTTCTGAATCGCAAGTTATTGAACAGGTAAATATGATTGAGGATTCTATCAATCAAATGCCGGGAGCAATTGTAGTATCACCATCTCAGCCTTCAACGGTTGTACCTGTCTTAAAGCAAGCAACTCAAGGTAATTTACCAGTACTGTTAATTGATACAGATGCTGATTTTGAGGAAAAAACGGCATTTATTGGTACAGATAACTATACGGCTGGTCAAGAAGGCGGAAAACTTCTTGCATCCATGCTAGAAAAAGGGGATAGCGTTGCTTTAATTGCAGGAGCACTTGGGAATTCAGCAATGGATGCTCGTATTAAAGGAGCGAAAGAAGAACTTGAAAAGGCAGGTATGAAGATTGTAGCTGAACAGCCAGCTGATAGTGATAAAACGAAAGCGATGTCGGTTATGGAAAACATTATGCAAAAAAATAAAGATGTAAAAGGTGTATTTTCTGCAAATGATGATATGGCACTTGGCGCTTTACGTGCTCTTGAAGGCAAAGGAGATATTCCTGTAATTGGTACGGATGGAACGGTTGAAGCTGTTGAATCAATTATTGCTGGTAAGATGGCTGGTACGATTGCGCAAAGTCCATACGACATGGGATATCAAGGTGTAGAAAATGCGTTAAAAACGATTAAGGGTGAAAAAATTGAAAAACGCATTGATAGTGGAATTGATATCATCACACAAGAAAACGCTCAGGAAAAGCTAGAGTTTTTACAGAGTATTTCAAAGTAATAGCAGTGTTAAGCTCTTAATGTGCGATAGAAACTCTTAATCGGGCGTGTTAAGAATCCATGTAGAAAGCGCCTTGTAAAGGATATGAATAACTCATTCATGATAAGATAATTAAAAGAGAAGATTAAGAGGAGAAGAACTAGAATGAAAACAACAATTTATGATGTAGCGAAAAAAGCTGGAGTTTCTATCGCCACTGTATCAAAAGTTATTAACGAAACAGGTCGTATCGGTGAGAAGACGAGAAAAAAAGTTCACAAGGTCATGGAAGAGCTCGATTATCAACCAAGTAGCGTAGCTGCAGCTTTGACTGGAAAGAAAACGTATACAATTGGTGTGTTAGTACCAGATATTTCAAATCCCTTTTTTGCAGAGGTAGCGCGTGCTTTTGAAAATAGTGCGCAATCTGCAGGATATACACTGTTTCTTTGTAGTACGGATAATCAGCCAGAACGTGAAAACGAATATGTAGAGCTCTTGTTAAAAAAGCAAGTAGATGGCATTGTGGTTGCTACTGAGCTAAATAATTTTAAGTTAGTAAACAAAATTGTAAGCAGGGAGTTGCCACTTGTTCTGTTTTCTGTAGATCATCCGTCAGTTTCCACTCATGTTGTGACCACAGATGATGTAAGAGGTGGTTATTTAGCAGGAAATCACTTAACAAGTAAAGGGCACCGTCAAATAGCAATTATTATGGAACAAGATCGTAGCAGTAGTAAAGCACGTTTAAATGGGTTTACACAGGCATTAAACGAAGAGAAGGTTCTTTTAGAAGATAGTGATGTAATTAGCTGTCGTTCAGTTATTGAGGATGCCAAAAGAGCAGCGCGTGAACTTTTATCAGGCCCTAAAAAACCTACCGCTGTCTTTGCCTGTACGGACTTAATTGCCGTAGCGGTTATGAATGAGGCTCGAAAACAGGGATTAGCTATTCCTGGGGATTTATCGGTTATTGGATTTGACAATACAATCTATGCTGAAATGGCTGATCCTGGATTAACAACCATTGAGCAACCGATTACGCAAATGGCTGAATACACGTTTGCGCAGCTCTTAAAGACTATTAACGGAAGTGAGTCCATTAAACAAAGGGTTATGCTAACTCCTGAACTTATCGAGCGGGGGTCTGTTAAAAACATATTGGAGTAAAAGGGGAGAGGTTCTGTGAACAAAGTAAAGGTAGGAATTGTAGGGTTAGGCAGGCTTGGAATTCAGCATGCTGAGAATTTAGCTTTTCGCATTCCAAACTGTGAATTAAAAGCAATTTGCGGCTTAAATACGGAGCAGTTAGCCGAACTAAGTGATAAGTGGAATATTCCATATACGTATACATCCTATGAAGAAATGTTACAGAACAGTGAGCTCGATGCCATTTTTATTGCTTCACCTTCTAATTTCCACTGTGATCAAATTCAGCAAGCATTAGAAGCGGGGTATCATGTGTTCAGTGAAAAGCCATTAGGGCTTTACTTAGAAGAGGTGGAAAAGATTGAGACAATTATTAATCGCCACCAAGACAAAGTATTTATGCTGGGCTTCATGAGAAGGTATGATGATTCATATGCATATGCCAAAAAACAAATTGAACAAGGGGCAATAGGTGAACCTGTGATGGTTCGCTGCTACGGGTTTGATCCTACGGAAGGCTTGGAATCATTTTTGAAATTTGCCCAAAAAAACTATAGCGGCGGTATATTCTTAGACATGGCTGTGCATGATTTTGACCTTGCCAGATGGTATCTTGGAGCTGAAGCCGAGCAGGTGTGGGCAATTGGAGGAGCATATTCAGTTCCAGCATTCACAGAGTTAAATGATGCAGAAACAGGAGCGGCTCTTGTAAAGTTTTCAAATGGTACGATGGGTCTTTTTGCAGCAGGAAGAAATAGCCGTCACGGGTATCATATTGAAACAGAAATTATCGGTACAAAAGGAAGTCTGCGAATTGGAACTGTTCCTGAAAAGAACGCGGTAACCATTTTTAACGACGCAGGTGCTTTGAAGGAGTGCGTATCCAATTTTAATGAACGATTCGCACAGGCATATTTGTCAGAGGTTGAAGAATTTATTCATTGTATTCAAACGGGGAACAAGCCAACTATCACTGCTAAAGATGGCGTGCAGGCTTCGCTATTGGGATATGCGTGTAAAGAATCATTTGAAACGGGTGAGCTGGTTTATGTTAAATCTTACTCTAGCACAAAGTAACAATAAGACGCCTCACATTATGTGAGGCGTTCTCTACACCTTTTATGGAGTTATACGGACAGCCTTTGGTGTTGATCTGCAGGTTGATAACTCGTGGTTTGCTCAGGTAATGCTAAAAATCTTGTTAGGAAAGCGCCAACAAAGTAAAGGATGGCAAAGATCCACATTAAGCCACCGACACCGACAGGACCGATAAATAATGCCACAATAGCTGGGCCAACAAATGCAGCTAGACCAGACCCTAAGTTCAATACGGACATTGCAGCTCCTTTATTATCAGGAGCAAGAGATGGGACAAGAGCAGTTAACGGCACGTACCCAGCTAAAGCCGCTCCATAGAAGCAGGCAACTAGCATCAATGCCCAGTAATTATGGCCAAAAATTTGGGGTGTATAGTAAAGTGCAAGTGTAGCTAGTCCGCATCCAACGCCACCGAACCACGTTACGGTGTTAACCCAGCCGAACTTATCACCAATAACACCAAAGATGAGGTTAAAGACAATATTGACAAAAAATAATGTGCCCCATATTTGGAGCCATTCTGTAATCGTAAAGTTAAAACCAACCATATACGTTGGTAAAAAGACCACAAAGCCAAATTTTGCAGCGGAATTAATAATCTTTACTACGCCACCAATCGCTACTTTCGGCTTCTCAGCCATAATAGTTAAACCTTTTAGAAGTTCTTTTGTTTTGTTATCGCTTACAATTTTACCGTTAAATCGATCTTTGTTAATGACGATAGATAAAATAGCACCAATCGCAACGAACACTAAAGCAGTCCATAGCGTCGCAACTTCTCCAATTCGGCTTACCATTATGCTAGAGTATAAAGCGCCGATAACGCTAAGACCAAGCTCAAAGACAAACCAAAACCAGCCAACAGCTCTAGCTAATGATTGCTGAGGCGTGTTATAAGAAACCCAAACTAAAAATGAATAAGCAAAAAGTGGATAGCCTAACCCGCGAAGTCCATAAGATAAGAGAATTAAAGGATAGTTCAAGCTTGGAATAGCTATGCCAATAAAAACAATAGAACCAATAATAAATGAAACAACGCCAATAATCATTGTCTTTCTCGGGCCCCACATTTGAACAAGGACACCTGAAAACCATGCGCTAATGGCAACAGTAATACCATAAAGGGAAAATAAAAAACCAGCTTGTTCCATTGATAAACCACGTTCTACTAGATAAGGTGATAGCCATCCGTGCTCAAGGCCATCTCCAATCATGAATACAACGATACCTATGTAGCCCCAAAATAGATTAGAAGGAATGCCCATTCTGTCAATCCATGAGTTCTTCGTTTCAAGCATATTCATTTGTCCATCCACCACTTTCAAAGTTTTTAAGAAAGGAAAGCGCTTAACTCTATTCACAAAAAGAAGTATACGGTTACATTTCTGAAAAGTCAATTAAATTTATGAGGTTTTTGGACTCTTTAAAATTCATTTTAACTTTGATAAAGGACAATTGAATGTTTATATAATAAGGTTAGAAAAAGATAATTTAGTTTTTCTCAGAAATTAAGTTATTTAAAAATTAAAAAAATATTGAGATTCACTAGAATGTATGTATAATAGAATTTAAGAAAGCGCTTAACTTAATTTTAAATTGAGCAATGCGTACTAGAGTTAACAGTATGGATGGGAGGATATAAAACAATGACTCATATTTTAACGGTGGGGATAATAGGAGCAGGAAGAATTGGAAAGCTTCATGTTGATAACTTAAAGCTAATTCCACAAATTAAAATTAAAGCGGTTTCAGATGTGGTGGTAGATCACCTGCATGATTGGGCTAAAACAAATGAAATTGACGTCTTAACAACGAACTATCAGGATTTATTAAATGATGGTGAAATTGATGCAGTGTTTATTTGTTCACCAACCAATACACACGCAGCTATTATTAAAGAAGCTGCTCAAGCAAAAAAACATATTTTTTGTGAAAAGCCGGTTAGCTTCTCTGTTGAAGAAACACACGATGCGTTAAAAGCAGTAGAAGCAGCTGGAGTGAAGCTTCAAGTAGGGTTTAATCGCCGCTTTGATCCAAACTTTAAAAAGGTACGAGAGCTTGTAAAAACAAATGAAATTGGGCAGCCTCACGTCTTAAAGATAACGTCTCGTGATCCACAGCCTCCAAGCATAGATTATGTGAGAGCATCTGGCGGCTTATTTATGGATATGATGATTCATGATTTTGATATGGCTCGCTACATAATGGATAGCGAAGTCGTTGAGGTTTCCGCTCATGGAACGGTACTAGTAGATCCGGCAATCGGAGAAGCAGGGGATATTGACACAGCGATTGTAACGCTAAAGTTTGAAAACGGAGCGCTTGGTGTCATTGATAACAGTCGACAAGCAGTATATGGCTATGATCAACGACTCGAAGTTTTTGGAAATAAAGGGGTAGCGACAGCTGATAACTGCATTCCGACAACGGTTCAGGTATCAACAAGTGAACACGTGGTAAAAGAAAAACCATTATACTTTTTCTTAGAGCGATATACGCAAGCCTATGTTGAAGAAGTAAAAGAATTCGCGACAGCGTGCTTAACAGATCAACCTGTAACTTGCAGTGGAAATGATGGGTTTCAAGCAGAACGAATTGCGAAAGCAGCAAAAGAATCACTGTTATCAGGAAGACCTGTACGTCTAGAAGAATCATACGTAACAAATGGATGAATTACGTTTTATCACGAAAAATGATTAAGCGCTTAACCTAATTGATAAAAAGCAGGAGGATAGATAATGAACAAACTACAGTTTAAGCAAGACCGTCCCCTTGATTTTGTTGCCCTTGGACGATTATGTATCGATTTAAATGCTAATGAAACACAGCGTCCGATGGAAGAAACAAAGACGTTTACGAAATATGTTGGAGGTTCTCCAGCGAACATTGCAATTGGCGTATCTCGCCTTGGTTTGAACACAGGATTCATCGGTAAAGTTTCTGATGATCAAATGGGGCGTTTTATTACATCCTATCTCACAGAGAACAATATCGATACGAATCATGTTGCAATTGATCGTACAGGAGCGGTAACAGGATTAGCTTTTACCGAAATTAAAAGCCCGACGGATTGTAGTATATTGATGTATCGTGATAATGTTGCAGATTTAAAGCTTGATGTCCACAACGTATCAGAAGCATATATCAAGCAATCAAAAGCACTTTTAATTTCTGGTACAGCACTCGCACAAAGTCCATCTCGTGAAGCCGTTTTCTTAGCGTTAGAATATGCACGAAAACATGAAGTAGTAGTGTTTTTTGATATAGATTATCGTCCGTATACGTGGGCTTCAGAAGAAGAAACGTCAACTTACTATAACTTGGCCGCAGAGAAATGCGATGTGATTATCGGTACACGTGAAGAATTTGACATGATGGAAAAGCTATTAAACTTAGAAGCTTCTAGTGATGAGGTAACGGCAAATAGATGGTTTTCTTATAATGCCAAAATCGTGATTATCAAGCACGGTGGTGAAGGATCAATCGCCTATACGAAAGATGGCAACTCCTATCGCGGCGGCATTTTTAAAACAAAGGTGCTGAAAACCTTTGGTGCTGGCGATTCATATGCATCAGCTTTTATTTATGGCCTGATGACTGGGATGAATGTAAAAGAAGCCATGAGGTTTGGAAGTGCATCGGCTTCGATTGTTATCTCACGTCATAGCTGCTCTGACGCGATGCCAACCGCTGCCGAAATTAAAGAGTTTATGAGCTCAGCGGAAGAAATTTTACAGGAAACTTATTAATAACAAAGGGGAGATTTCACGATGACACAAACAGCCGTCAAAGACGTTAAAAACTATATTGGTGGACAATGGGTAGAAGCTTCTACTTCGAGAACGGAGCCTGTTTACAATCCTGCAACAGGCGAAGTGATTGCTAACGTTCCGTTATCGACAAAAGAAGATGTAGATCGCGCAGTAGAAACCGCAAATGAAGCGTTTCAAACTTGGTCACAGGTAGCCGTGCCAAAGCGTGCGCGTATTTTGTTTAAGTACCAGCAACTTCTTGTTAATCATTGGGATGAGCTAGCAAAGCTTGTAACGCTTGAAAACGGTAAGTCTTATAACGAAGCATACGGTGAAGTTCAGCGTGGAATTGAGTGCGTTGAGTTCGCTGCAGGTGCACCTACGCTTATGATGGGCAAGCAGCTGCCTGATATCGCAACAGGAATTGAATCAGGAATGTATCGCTATCCAATCGGCGTTATTGGCGGAATTACGCCGTTTAACTTCCCGATGATGGTGCCATGCTGGATGTTCCCATTAGCCATCGCTTGCGGAAATACGTTTGTGCTGAAACCATCTGAGCGTACACCGCTTTTAGCAGCACGCTTAGTAGAGTTATTTGAAGAAGCTGGTTTGCCAAAAGGCGTGCTAAATATTGTAAACGGTGCTCATGATGTAGTAAATGGACTATTGGAACATAAGCACGTGAAAGCAATTTCGTTTGTCGGTTCACAGCCAGTAGCCGAATACGTGTATAAAAAAGGAACGGAAAATCTAAAAAGGGTTCAGGCTTTAGCTGGTGCAAAAAATCACTCAATCGTGTTAAACGATGCTGATTTAGACGTAGCGACAAAGCAAATTGTAGGAGCCGCGTTTGGGTCCGCTGGTGAGCGCTGCATGGCTGCATCTGTTGTTACAGTGCAAGAAGGCGTAGCAGATGAATTGATCAATCGACTAGTTGAAGAAGCAAATCGCATTGTGATTGGAAATGGTCTCGAAGAAAATGTTTTCTTAGGTCCAGTTATTCGTGAAGGACATAAAGAGCGCACGCTTGGCTATATTGAATCAGGCATTGAGCAAGGTGCTAAGCTTGTTCGTGATGGCCGTAGTGACGCTGCGGTTCAAGGGAACGGATATTTCGTTGGCCCAACTATTTTTGATAACGTTACGCAGGAAATGAAAATTTGGCAAGATGAAATCTTTGCTCCGGTGCTATCAATTATTCGAGTTAACAATCTTGGAGAAGCCATTGATATTGCAAACCAATCACGCTTTGCAAACGGTGCGTGCATCTATACAGACAGCGGTTCGAGCGTTCGTGAGTTTCGTGAAAAAATTGAATCCGGTATGTTAGGGGTAAACGTAGGTGTTCCAGCCCCGATGGCATTCTTCCCGTTTTCAGGATGGAAGGATTCATTCTATGGTGATTTGCACGCGAACGGAACAGACGGTGTAGAGTTCTATACAAGAAAGAAAATGGTAACAGCACGCTGGTAAGTTGTAAACAAAAAATGAGAGGGGAGTATTAGGAACAGCTTGTTCTGAAGACTTCCCTTTGTTATGAAAGGGGAAAAAGAAATGACAACGGAAAGAATGACAACGGCACAAGCTCTTGTAAAGTTCTTAAACCAGCAGTACGTCGAAGTGGATGGAAAGGAAACAAAGTTTATCAAAGGAATCTTTACGATTTTTGGTCATGGTAACGTGGTAGGAATTGGGCAAGCTCTTGAACAACATGCGGGAGAACTGGAAGTCTATCAAGGAAGAAACGAGCAAGGTATGGCAAATGCAGCGATGGCATTTGCCAAACAAAAGCACAGAAAGCAAATCATGGCGTGCACTTCTTCAGTAGGGCCTGGTTCTGCCAACATGGTAACAACAGCTGCTACTGCTACTGCTAATAATATTCCTATTTTATTGCTTCCAGGTGATGTGTTTGCTACTCGTCAGCCTGATCCTGTTCTTCAACAAATCGAACAAACTCATGACTTATCCCTTTCAACAAATGATGCTTTTCGAGCAGTGAGTAAATATTGGGATCGCGTTAATCGACCGGAGCAGCTCATGACGGCAATGATCAACGCTATACGCGTATTGACCAATCCAGCTGATACAGGAGCCGTGACAATTTCGCTGCCGCAAGATGTACAAGGAGAAGCCTTTGATTTTCCTAGCTATTTCTTTAAAAAACGCGTGCACAGAATGGAAAGGCGTTTGCCTACGAGAGAGTGTGTGAGAGATGCCGTTCAGCTTATTGTAAGCAAGAAAAAGCCTATTATTATTTGCGGTGGGGGAGTTCGCTATTCGGAAGCAACAGCTGAATTAAAAGCTTTTTCAGAAGCATTCCATATTCCTTTTGGTGAAACACAAGCTGGTAAAAGTGCTATTGAGAGTGATTTCTTTTATAACCTAGGTGGGATAGGTGTAACCGGTAATCTCGCTGCGAACTCAATTGCTCGTGAAGCAGATCTAGTCATTGGAATTGGAACGAGGTTTACGGATTTTACAACGGGTTCAAAAGAATTGTTTCAGCATCCAGACGTCGAGTTTTTAACCTTGAATATCTCTGAATTTCATGCCAATAAGTTGGATGCCGTAAAGGTAGTGGCTGATGCGAAAGAAGCCCTTCGAGAGCTAACAGCTGAATTAATCCAGCATGGATATCACTCAGGTTACGGAACGGAAATCGTTGAGGCTAAGCAAAAGTGGCAAGCAGAGCTTGAACGTTTACATCACGTGCGTTACCAAGAGGAAGCATTTGTTCCAGAAGTAAGCGGACAGCTTGATGAGGTGCTTTCTGAGTATAAAGAAGCGCTCAGAACGTCATTAACGCAAACAAGCGTTATTGGTCAAGTAAATCATCTACTTGATGAAGATGCAATTATCGTAGGCGCAGCAGGCAGCTTGCCGGGGGATCTTCAGCGGATGTGGACATCGCGCACGCCCAATACGTATCACATGGAATACGGATATTCATGCATGGGTTACGAAATTGCAGGAGCACTTGGAGCTAAGCTAGCTGAGCCAGATAGAGAAGTTTATGCAATGGTTGGAGATGGAAGTTATCAAATGCTTCATTCAGAGCTGGTGACCAGCTTACAGGAGAAAAAGAAAATAAACGTTTTATTGTTTGATAATTCAGGGTTTGGCTGCATCAACAATTTGCAGATGAGCAATGGAATGGGAAGCTTTGGTACAGAGTTTCGCTACCGAAACGAACAGTCGAATAAGCTAGATGGTAACATTCTCCGCATTAATTTTGCACAAAGCGCAGCGGGATACGGAGTGAAAACGTACGAAGCGCGCACGTTAGAAGAGCTTAGATTTGCTCTTGAAGACGCGAAGAAACAAGAAGTGTCTACGCTTATTGATATTAAGGTACTGCCAAAGACCATGACAAATGGATACGACTCATGGTGGCATGTTGGAGTGGCAGAAGTTTCTGATAATAAAAGCGTACAAGAAGCGTTTGAAGAGAAAAGAACACATTTAACAAAAGCAAGATTGTATTAGGTACAACTGAATAAGAGCTTGAAGGGGAGAAGGGCTATGTTTAAACAAGGTGTAATTAAGCTTGGTATTGCGCCAATTGCGTGGACGAATGATGATATGCCGGAACTTGGTGGAGAAAATACGTTTGAACAGTGTATTAGTGAAATGGCGCTTGCTGGCTTTAAAGGAAGTGAAGTGGGCAATAAGTACCCACGTGATGTGAAGGTTTTAAAAAAAGCGCTGTCTCATCGTAGATTAGAGATTGCAAGCGCTTGGTTCAGCACATATTTGACGACAAAGCCATTGGAGGAAACGGTGAGTGCTTTTATTGATCATCGTAACTTTCTACACGCAATGGGTGCAAGCGTAATTGTTGTGTCAGAGCAAGGACGTAGCATTCAAGGACTTATGCATACTCCGCTTTTTGATGAAAAGCCCCAGTTTACTGAAGAAGAGTGGGAGCGACTTGCCCTGGGCCTAAATCACTTAGGGATGCTTGCCAACGAAAAGGGCATGCATATCGTGTATCACCATCATATGGGAACCGGCATTCAAACGACATCTGAGATTGATCGACTAATGGAGATAACTGATTCTGACTTGGTCCACTTGCTGTTTGATACGGGACATCTAGTGTTTTCAGGTGAAGATCCTCTGTATGTTTTAAAAAAGTATCTGCCACGTATTAAGCACGTTCATTTAAAAGATGTGCGACGCGACGTAGTCGAAGCTGTGAAAGCGAAGAAATGGAGTTTTTTACAAGCGGTTCGTCAGGGAGCATTTACTGTACCAGGAGACGGGAGCATCAACTTTGATCCAATCTTTGCAGAGCTTGCTAAGTCTGATTACGCGGGATGGTTTGTAGTTGAAGCCGAACAAGATCCCGCTATTGCTAATCCGTTTGAATATGCGTTAAAAGCACGTCAATTTATTAAAGAAAAAAGTGGACTATAAAGTAGGTAACGTAAGGAGCTGGAAGAAATGTTTGAAAAGCTTGGACAGTTAAAAGAAGGCTACAATGAATTAACGAATATGGCAAGCAAGCATGAGAATATGATGCTTGATATCGGAATCTATAGTTTAAGAGAAGGTGCGGAGCAAGTATTGCGAGATTCGAAGAAAGAAACAGCAGTACTTTTATTAGAAGGGAAAATCCGCATTGAGTGGGATGGTAATGTCCAAGAGATAGAGCGTGAAAGCGTGTTTGAAGAAGATCCATGGTGCCTTCACGTTGCATGCGATAATGAAGTGAAAATTACGTCGCTTAGAAAAAGTGAATTCCTTGTTCAAAAAACAGACAATGATCGTATGTTTTCTTCTAAGCTTTATATACCTTCAGATTGTCAAAGTGAAGTAGCGGGAGAAGGTGTATGGGACGGAACAGCTCAGCGAGTAATTCGTACCATATTTGATTACAATAACGCGCCGTATTCAAATATGGTTATTGGTGAAGTGATTTCTTATCCAGGTAGGTGGTCGAGCTATCCTCCCCATCATCATGACCAGCCGGAAGTTTATTACTATCGCTTTAATAAGCCTCAAGGGTTTGGCTGTGCAATGGTTGGTGAAGATGCTCATCGCGTTGTTCATAATAGCTTTATCACCATCCCGGGAGAACTAGACCATCCTCAAGCGACCGCTCCAGGGTATGCAATGTACTTTTGTTGGATGATTCGTCACCTTGACGGTAATCCGTGGAATGCGCGCATTATGGAAAAGGAACATGAGTGGTTACTTGAGCCTGGAGCCAAAATTTGGCCGGAAAAAGAGTAGTGAAAAGCGCCTAACAAAAGTTGGGCGTTTTTTCACAGTTTATGAGGAAAGAAAAGGGGAATATCTACACTAACAACTACTTTGATTGAAAAGGGAGAGTGGATAAGATGAAGCAGGTAACGACTCAGGAAACACAGGCGATTCAAGGGCAAGATCCTTCTCAAAAGGGAAACAAGCTTCTAACAGGTATTGCGGTAGGAGCAGCTGTTGGAGGTGTGGTAGCACTGGTGGATAAGCGTACCCGAACAAAGGTTATATCCGGCGCACAGTGCGCTAAAAGTTCGACAACAGATTTTGTCACGCGTTTACGAGAGAACCCGTCTGAGGTAAAAGGTGAATGGCAGCATCGCATTAAAGTAGCTTCAGGTGTTATTAAAGAAGTAACGTCAGATCTTAAGAGCTTATATGAGAAAGTGAACAATGAACTAAATGGTTCCGTACAGTCTATTAAAGAAGAGTCTTCTCAAATAGTAGAGTCTGCGCAAACTGTACAAGAAGACCTGCAAGAAATCGGTGATAAAGTAAAGCAGGCTGGTGAAGAAGTGGCTACTCCGACAAACCCTGAGCTCAAAAAAAACCCAACTCCTCAGCCTGAAACAATACCAAACAAACCAGCCTACTATCAATAAAACACAAAAAGGCTGGGACATCAGTATTTCAGTCATTTATCCGAGCTATCACAAGTAAATTAACTTGCGATAGCTCGGATGTTTTTTTGTTGGTTTAAAAAGCCAGTGTTTGTAGCGTAATGGAACGAATTAAATTGCTCTTACAGCTTGGCGATTGTAGAAGCGTCAGGCTTCGTCTTTGAGAGGAAATCATTTAGCTATGTCTCAGTCTCTTTTATATGAAAATCTCCGGAATGCGAAAATTTTTAAAATAATAATATATACCCATAACAAAACAACTTATAGTTCAATAGGTCTGTTTAATATTCTTATAGTTATATTTTAACAATTTTTTTACATTTTTTATCCTCTTTTTAGCCTATAATGTCGAGTTGTAAGACGACCTAAATAGAGAAATATGTAGGATTTTAGCGGTGTGTAATGCTTTATTACAAAAGCAAAAAACTATTGACCGACAAGAAACTTCAGATTAAAATAAATTTTGCTAATAGTGTGATAATTTTGAGGGGGGTATTATCTTTGGTTACATGGAAAAAAGTACTAGGAACATCGTTGCTAGCAACGACCGTTGCAATCGGTGGAGGACTTCCGCTGTTTAACGCCACAAGTGCATCAGCGAAAACAGCTGATCAGCTTGAAAGTCCACCGCTTGATATGAATATCGTTCCAGAAGAACGATTAGGAAAGGCGCTGCAGCAGCAAGGCATCATTTCGAAAAAAGCATCAAATCAAGAAGTGAAGAAGGCTGTCCAAGCATACATAGAGAATAAAGACAGTCACAAAGAGAGTATGAAAGGTCAAAAACCAAATAAAATTGATCTTAAAGCAAAGCAAGCACGTGCGAAAAATGTGGAAAAAGTAAAAGAAGCAAAGAACGTGAACATGAACGCTGTCACAAAAGGAAAAGGTGACGGAGTAAAAGTTCAACCTGCTAAAGATGCAAAATATAACGGTAAAGTTCGTACAGACAAAGTGCTTGTCCTGTTAGTTGAATTTGCGGACTTTAAGCATAATAACGTGGTTCAAGAGCCTGGTTATATGTACGCTGATGACTTTAACCGTAACCATTATGAAAAATTAATGTTTGGTGATAAAGAATTCAAGTTGTTTAACGGTAACAAAGTTCAAACATTCAAGCAATATTACGAAGAGCAATCTGGCGGAAGCTATACAATGGACGGAACGGTATCAGAGTGGTTAACAGTTAAAGGAAATGCTGCTGAATATGGTGCTGATAATCCAAAAGGTGGCCATGATAACCTTGGGCCAAAAGGGCCTCGTGACCTTGTAAAAGAAGCGCTTCAAGAAGCTGTTAAAAGCGGCATTAATCTAAAGGAATTTGATCAATTTGATCAATATGATTTAGATGGTGACGGCAACCTAAACGAGCCGGATGGTTTAGTTGATCACTTAATGATTATCCACGCTGGTACAGGGCAAGAAGCAGGTGGCGGTAAGTTAGGAAATGATGCAATTTGGTCACACCGTTGGACGCTAGGTCAGCCTTATAAAGTACCTGGTACTGACATTTCTGCTTATGATTACACAATTCAGCCGGAAGACGGAGCGGTTGGTGTTTTCGCTCATGAGTATGGTCATGACTTAGGTCTTCCAGATGAGTACGATACGCAATACTCTGGTCAAGGTGAGCCGGTTGGAGTATGGTCTATCATGAGTGGTGGAAGCTGGGCTGGAGAAATTGCTGGAACAGAGCCAACGAGTTTCTCTCCGCAAAACAAAGAGTTCTTCCAAAAGGTAATGGGAGGAAACTGGGCAAACATTAAAGAAATGGATTTAAAAGATATTAACAAGACTGGCGCTGTAAGCATCATTGATCAAAGCGTAACGAAATCTAAAAACCCAGGTATTGTGAAGATTAATCTTCCTCAAAAAGCCGTGCAAGGGATGAAAACTGATTTCGGTAAGAAGTTTTATTACAGTCAAAAAGGTGACGACCTGCGCACAGCAATGACAACAAAAGAGTTAGATTTAACAAATGCAACAAAAGCGTCATTTGATTTTAAAGCAAACTATGAAGTGGAAGCAGAATATGATTACTTATATGTAAATGCTATTTTGCCAGATGGATCTAAGGTTCTTTTAGATACAATTGGTGATAAAGCAAATAACGCTGATCATTCGGCTGAAACAACAAATGGTAAATGGGTAGATGTAAGCTATGATTTAAGTCAATTTAAAGGTAAGAAAATCAAGCTTCAGTTTGAATACGTAACGGATGGTGGACTAGCGCTAGAAGGTTTTGGCCTTGATAACGCATCACTTGTTGTAGATGGTAAAGTAATATTTACAGATGATGCAGAAGGACAAACAACGTTTACACTAGACGGATTCGAGCAAACAGATGGTTTAATGTACAAGGATAACTACTACTACGTTGAGTGGAGAAACTACGCTGGAAATGACAAAGCGCTGCAATTTGCGCGCGGAGCGAAGTACAATACTGGAATGCTATTGTGGTATGCTGATGATAGCTACTTAGATAACTGGGTTGGACAGCACCCTGGTGAAGGTTTCTTAGGGGTTGTGGATTCACATCCTAAAAAGGTTCTATACTTTAATGGAAACGGAATTAGCACAACGGCAAACACAACGCGTTATCAAATTGCAGACGCTGCGTTCTCATTTGATTCAACGCTTCCATGGACATATACACATGCAACAAATGGAACAATCTCTTCTAAAGAAGCAAAAGGCGTAACAAGCTTTAACGACCGTCGTTCTTATATCGATGATCGTATTAAAGATGCAGGCCGCATCCTTCCAAAACACGGTTTGAAAATCGATGTAATTGGCGAAGCGAAAGATAATTCAGCTGGCGCGGTTTGGATTCATAAATAAGAGATTCAGAAGCGGTAAGTGAAAAACTTACCGCTTTTTTCTATGGAAAATATTGAAATGAGGAACACAATGTGTATATAATGTATATAAAGTATATATACATTATTTAAAAGAGGTATGAATATGCATATTGTAATTTCAAATCAGTCAAAAGAGCCTATATATGAACAAATTTACCATCAGATTCAAAAGCAAATCTTAGCGGATGAATTAAAACCGGGAACCTCGTTACCATCGATGCGTCAGCTTGCTAAGGATTTAGGTGTTAGCGTCATTACAACCAAGCGTGCTTATGAAGAACTTGAAAAGGGTGGGTTTATCTTTTCAATTGTGGGAAAAGGCTCATTTGTTTCGGAACAAAATCATGAGATGATTCGGGAGCGAAAGCGAAGAGTTATCGAAGAACAATTAGCAGCTGCCATTCAAAACAGCAAGGGGATTGGAATTGAGCTGCAGGAACTTCAAGAGCTTTTAATTATTTTATATGAGGAGGAAAGGTAATGAATAGCGTGATTGAATTGAATAATGTAACCAAGTCCTTTAACGGATTTCAGCTAAAGGATGTATCTCTGTCAGTAAACAAAGGTTTTGTGACAGGATTAATTGGTGGAAACGGAGTAGGAAAGTCGACGATTATTAAAATGATTATGAATCTATTACAGCCTGATAGAGGGAGCATTTCTGTATTTGGCTTGAACTACATCAAGCATGAGAAAGAGATCAAACAACGGATTGGATTTGTATGCGATGAAAATATGTACTACGAAAACATTACGTTACGTGAACTTCATCGTATTATTAAGCCCATGTACAGAAACTGGGATGATACGTTGTTTACACAGTACGCGGAACGCTTTGAATTGCCTTTACGTAAAAAAATCAAAACATTTTCAAAAGGGATGCTGATGAAGGCTTCTTTAACGATGGCATTGTCTCATCATGCAGATTTAATTGTGATGGATGAGCCAACATCTGGCTTAGATCCCATTTTTCGAAGAGAGCTGTTAGAGATTCTACAAGAGCTCATGCTCAATCATGAGAAAACAATCTTCTTCTCCACGCATATCACCACAGATTTAGATAAAATCGCAGACTATATTACCTTTATCCATAACGGACAGCATATGTTTACAAAAGAGCACCATCAAATCTTTGAAGAATACGCCCTCGTAAAAGGGGCAGTTGATTTATTAGATCGTGACACGAAAAAAGAATTTCTAGCCATTCAAACGTCTAATCATGGGTTTGAAGCGCTCACTAACAAAAAGGACCGCGTACACGATATCTTCGGTGCAGAAGTGCTCATTGAAAAGCCGACGCTTGAGGACATTATGTTCTATACAAAAAAGGGGGAGCGTGAACATGCTACAGCTTATTCGTAAAGACTTTTTATTACAAAGAAATGTATTTATTATTTTATTACCGATCTTATTTATCTATTTACTAATTGATACGTCGACTACTTGGGTAGGTATTATCTTTAGCATTGCACTCATCATGAATGCTTTTTCAGAGGATGAGAAATCCGCTGTGCGGCTTTTGCTAAACTCACTTCCGTACACACGTAAAGAGATTGTATCAGCTAAATACCTTGGTGCGTTCCTGTTTGCAGTTATTACGCTTTTGGTCATTGCTATTTCAAACCGGATTATTCATGGTGAAGGGATGCAGTGGGGGCAATTAGTGTTTAGTATCAGCGTCGTTTTGATCTTTGTTTCCATTGCCTTTCCAGTTTCGTATATCTTTCACAGCAAATATTTAGGAATAGCTTTTATTGGGCTGTTTGTTATCTATATGATTATTGCTAATACCTTTGTTCATAATCTACAGGAACAAGTAATTAACGTTGCACGCACAATCATGTCTTTTAATGTTTCAGACCTTTATCTGTTTGTTCTTTTACCTGCGTTACTTCTCTACCTCTTATCGTGGCTTACATCGATTTTTATCTATAAACAAAAAACATGTTAAGTGGTTCCTTTTCTCTAGCTCTCAATGAACATACTGTTCTTAAGAAAATAATGACAGTTTTGTAAGGATAGTCTTGCAAAATGAAACTGAACCTTTACAATTAAAAATAAGACTGATAGAGCGAGGAGAAAAGAGAACTAGATGCATGATTCATTTTTAAATCACATCGTATCCTCTAGTAGACAAGGCGCGATGAACGTTCATACTTTTAATACAGCACTCATAGAAGCTAGCTCATATGCTATTTTTTTGTTGGATAAAAAAGGGGATTTACTTTTTTATAACGAACAAGCTTCAGCTTTTGTATGTACTGAAGTGCAAGGACGAATCTCTTTTTTTCAACTTGCAAAGTACGGATTAGATCATGAAAAGTATTTTGCATATGCACTGAACGGTGAAGTTGTCCAATTTACAGCAATGTTAAAAACAAAGTGTGGCAAGAATATGAGGATGATGGTGAGTTATATTCCAGTCTTTATCCATGAACAATTACAAGCGGTGTATGCAATCTGTAAAAAACAGGCGGAAGAGCAGTGGCATTTAATAACGCTTCAAAACCAGCTGGATATGGAACAAAAGCTAGCGAACATCGGAAGCTGGTATTATGATGTGCTAGAAAATCGATCCTGCTGGTCGAGACAAATGCATTCAATTTTTGGAGTTAAAGAACATAGCGGTTTTCTTCCTTCATATGATAAAGTGCTGGAGTTTGTTCATCCGGATGATCAAGAATATATGAATCAAACTGTCAAACAAGCTATTAACAGGGGTGATAGCTATAGTATTAAATATCGTTTAATACAACCAAATGGTGATGTACGTATCGTATTTGAAAAAGCAGACCCCGTCATGAATGAGCAAAATCAAGTTGTGCAGCTTCTTGGTGTTGTATATGATGTAACTGAAATACATCATATAAAAAAACAGTTTAAGCAGGTTAAACAGAGGTTTTCTGTGAGGCAAGCTAATTTAGAAGTTGGGATATGGTCAGCAGATGTGCGTGAAAGCAAAGTGACGTTTTGCTCTGATGGCATTGCCGATATCTATGAGGAGTCAATAGAAAAGATTATTGAAAATCGATCGTTTTGGAAAGAGCGTGTACATCCTGATGATTTAGAAAAAGTAGAGTTAGCACAATTAAAGTTGATGAAGGGTGACCCTATCTGTCATTACTACCGTATTATTACGAAAAAAGGAAATGTTAAATGGTTAAAAGATCAGATAGTTCCTGATGTCGATGAAAAGGGAAACGTCATTCGATTAGATGGAATTATAGAAGATGTTACGGAGAAAAAGCATTATATAGACGAAATTGAATATCTAGCACACTATGATTACTTAACCAATTTACCGAATCGCCGTAAGTTTGAACAAACATTAACTGAAGTAATTACGCATGCTAAAAACAACGAGGCTTCTATTGCTGTTTTTTATCTTGATCTTGATCGCTTCAAGCATTTAAACGATAACCTAGGTCATGATATAGGTGACCGCATGCTGCAAAAGATAGCGCTTCGGCTTCAACAAAAAACACAGGGGAAAGGGTCTCTTGCGCGAATCGGTGGAGATGAATTTGCACTGTTTTTTGAATCAGCAAACTGCTTGGAAGATTGTATGCCAATTGCCAAACAGCTTTTTGAACAGGTAGAAAAGGAAGTTAAAATGGATGAACTTGACTTGCATACGACAACAAGTATGGGGATTGCAATTTATCCACGTGATGGAGAAGATGCGAAAACTCTTTTGAAAAATGCCAGCCTTGCCTTGCATCGAGCAAAAGAGTTAGGGAAAAATGAATGGCAGCTCTATTCACCTTGTATGGATAGTCAAATGTATACAAGCTTTCATTTAGAAAAAGAGCTGCGTAATTCGTTTGAACGCAATGAGCTGTTTCTTCAATATCAGCCAAAGATTAACGCGCAAACGAGAGAGATTGATAGTTTTGAGGCACTGATTCGCTGGAAACACCCAGAGCGGGAATTTGTATCACCTGGAGAGTTTATTCCAGTGGCTGAGGAGTCTGATCTTATTGTCAAGATCGGTGATTGGGTACTAGAGAAAGTATGTCAACAGCTGAAAGAATGGAAGCAGTTGGGGCTGACGGTTGTGCCAGTGTCGGTTAACGTATCGTCGAAGCGCCTTTTGAAACCGCACTTTATTGAATTTATCACAGAGCTCTTAAAACGCTATGACATCGATCCCTCGCTTATCGAACTAGAAATTACGGAAAACTCTATCATTCATCATGAAGATCAGGTGAAAGAAATGATGACAACCTTAAGAAAGCAGGGCGTAACGTTTGCTTTAGATGATTTTGGAACAGGGTTTAGCTCGCTATCTCACTTGCAGAAGCTGGAGTTCGACGTACTAAAAATAGATAAGACGTTTATCCAATCTGTTGTTGAAAATGAGAAACATCAAATGATTACAAAAAGTCTGCTCTACCTCGCACAAGGGCTGAATATGAAAGTTGTAGCTGAAGGTGTGGAAACGCATGCGCAGCTTTCGTTCTTAAAGAATCGGGGATGTTCTTTTATTCAAGGCTATATCTTTAGCAAACCTGTGTGCGAAGACAAAGCGGCTGACTATTTGAGAATGAAGTATTTAACGCCAAATGTATAGCATAGATCATAGATAAGATGAAAAAACACTTGGACGTATCATCCAAGTGTTTTTAATTAGCTTTCTGAAAAACCAGTTGCGATAACGGTTACCATTACTTTATCTTGAAGGTCTTCGTTGATAACGGAACCGAAGATCATGTTTAATTCTTGATCAGAAGCAGACGTCACGATATCAGCAGCTTCCTGAACTTCAAATAAGCTGAGATTAGAGCCGCTTGTAATATTCATGAGAATTCCTTGTGCTCCGTCAATTGAACGGTCTAACAGTGGACTAGAAATTGCTTTCTTTGCCGCTTCAGCAGCACGATCAGGACCGCTTGCAATCCCAATTCCCATCAGCGCATAACCTTGGTCAGACATAATGGTCTTTACGTCAGCGAAATCAAGGTTAATAAAGCCTGGGATAGAAATTAAGTCCGAAATACCTTGAATACCTTGACGAAGTACGTTATCAGCTTCGCGGAAGGCATCAAGCATTGTCGTACGCTTATCACCAATTTCTAATAAGCGATCGTTTGGAATGACGATCAGCGTATCAACCGCGTTCATCATTTCGTCAACGCCGCCTGTTGCTTGACGCGTCCGTTTTGTTCCTTCAAAACGGAACGGTTTTGTTACGACACCGATTGTTAGCGCACCGAGCTCACGAGCCATTTCCGCAACAACAGGTGCTGCACCTGTTCCTGTTCCGCCGCCCATGCCTGCTGTTACAAACACCATGTCGGCACCTTGAAGAGCATCTTGGATTTCTTCTTTGCTCTCTTCCGCAGCAGCGCGTCCAACTTCAGGATTTGCACCAGCACCGAGTCCGCGCGTTAGGGCAGCGCCAATTTGCATGCGCTTTTCTGCTTTTGATAGATTAAGAGCCTGAGCGTCTGTGTTTACAGCCATAAACTCAACGCCTTGTACACCGTGTTCAATCATGCGGTTAACGGTATTATTTCCACCGCCTCCTACACCAACTACTTTAATTTTCACTAGTGGAGATCCTGTATCAAAATCAATCATATGTTCAGCCTACTTTCTTTCATTCGATTGTTCAAAAAAGGTAAGTGATTGTTTAAATAATCATCATCTTTATTTCCGTTGACATAATGATGTTAAATTCACTGTTTTATCGCCATTGTACCATTAATTAAGGTTGTCTGTCTGTATTTGACGAAAAACGTTATCAAAACGCAAAAAAGATGACCAAATAACTCGACTTTGGTCATCTTTTGAATGTATCAACATACTGTTTTGCTTGAAGCAAACCCCAACCTGAATCTTGCCTGATAGCTTTTATAATTTCTACATTTGTTTTTCCTTGTTCGATCATAGCAGAGGTTTTGGCTGTAAGTGCCTCTTGTTGGTCTTTTGTGAGTGGTATCGATTTAATTTGATTTTCGAGCAGACGAATCTTAGAATTTAAAGCAAGAATATAGAATACTAGAGCCGCAATAATGAGAAATAATGCTAGATTCAGCTTTTCTTCACACTCCTTTTATTTACTGCTATTACTAGTGTACAAGAAAAAACCTTCAGATAATTTATACCTAAAGGCGCAAGGTGTTATATTGCAATACGAGGACTATTCATGTGGATTTGTTCTGAAGTAAAAAATCTTTTACCTCTTCAGTTGTGAGACCAAGCTCCTTTGCATACTGCATGAGTGAAATCCATTCTTGTACATTTTCTTCTACACTGATTGTTGTTTGGTTTATCATTACTTCAATATCCTCCTCTACCCATTTCAGGGAGCTCAGCCATCATAGTGCTTTTCCACCTTAGATCTGTAGCTTTGCGTCGCTTTCTTTCAAAAGGTTTGCCTTTTTCTGAAGAGAACTATTTTTTAGTATCACTGACAGTATATAATGAGAAAAAAGAAAAAGGTGTCGAAATATGGTATAGTTTTCAATAAAATTGAAAAAAATATCTTATTTATGAGTAAATATACTCATAAAATGTAATATTATAGATTTTTATGGATGGAAAATAGGTAATTTAAACGAAAAATATATGCTAAGGAAAATGAGCTACGGTATAATAATATAGCGGACGCTAACCTTAACGAAAATGGAGTCATAGGTCATGCATAGTGAACTACTAAAATATGTAGTAATCGTTGGAAGTTCAGGTGTTCTTATTTTAGCTTTAAGTTTATACGGTGCCTTTAAAATTCGCGAGGGCCCCGGTGTTAAGCATTATGTCATTTTAACCTGTATGTCTGCAGTTTTTGCTTTTGGATATATGTTTGAAATGATGAGTACTTCAATTGAAGAAGTGAAGTTTTGGCTAAGCATAGAGTATTTACCGCTTCCATTTATTCCAGCGTTCATTGTTTTAATGTGCTTTAACTACGTTGGCAAAAAGATTTATCCAGCATTTTATTATCTTTTATTTACTGTTCCAATTATTACAATTTTCACTCACAATACAAATGAGTGGCATCATCTGTATTATAAAAAAGTGGGATTTCGAAGCGATACGCCTTTTCCAGTGGCAGATTTAGTAGCAGGTCCGTTTCATTATCTCCATTCATTTTATTTGTTTGTCTGCATCATGCTTAGCGTCATTGTACTATTAATGGAACTTCGAAAATCAGCTTTTCAATTTCAAATGCAAATTTTATTAATGGTATTTGGCTTGCTAACGCCTGTTATCGCCAGCTATTTTTATTTAAATAAGCTTAGTCCATATGGCATTGATTTGGGACCTGTTTCCATTGGATTGACCTGCTTGTTTCACGGGGTGGCTATCTTTATGTTCCGTTCTTTTAACGTGGTGCCTATCGCTCGTGATGTGGTATTTGAAACGATGAAAGAAGGCGTTGTTGTACTAAATCAAAAGGGCATAGTGGTAGACTTTAATAATGCCGCTCGTCAAGTGATTCCCATGCTGCATCATAGAATGGTTGGTGAGCATGTTCTATCCATTGTAAAAGAAAATAAAGCACTAGCAACTGTAATTCAAGAAAGGAAAGATTGTGATTACCGTCACGAAACTGGAGTCATTCAGCACTTTCACGTTCAGTTTTCGGAAATATACAACACGAGCCAAGTATACCTAGGCCAAATGATTACGTTCAGTGACGTAACAGAACGAGTTAACATGCAGGAAGAACTTCGGAAGATTGCTAGTATTGATGGTTTAACAGGAGTGTATAATCGCACATTTTTTGTTCGACAAGCGGAAGAAATGCTCAGATCGCTCACGAAACGTGGAGGGTTAGCAGCTGTTATTATGTTTGACATTGACTACTTCAAAACAGTCAATGATACGTACGGGCATGAAATGGGAGACGCCGTGTTAAGAAAAATCAGTGAAATTGTTCAGAAAAATGTACGATCGACTGATATCGTTGGGCGCTACGGAGGAGAAGAGTTTATTATTTACCTTCCAGCAACTGCTCTTTCTGAAGTTTACAGCTTGGCAGAGCAGCTGAGGGAAGCTATTCAGAATACGGTAATCGAAGCTAATGAAGTGAAACAGTTTGTAACAGCGAGCTTTGGTATTGCTGCTTTTGATATACAACCAGGAAACACATCATGTACGTTAGATGAATTTGTACGAAAGGCAGACCAAGCACTATATACCGCAAAACGAAAAGGTCGAAATTGTGTAGAGGTTTGATCATTAATTATAGAAGGTTGTTTTGGATAGGGGTTTAGGATAAAATAAACTTTAAATGCGAACAATTATATAGGTTTTTTTTTATTTTTCGTATATCCTTAATGATATGGTTTAAGGGCAATACATAGAAACCACAAATTTCTTACTGCGAAAAATATGCTTCTTTAGCATATTTTTCGCAGTTTTTGGTGTACCTAGGGGGATGAAAAAGTCATGAAAAAGAAAGTGTATTTTAACCACGATGCAGGAATTGACGATTTAGTATCTTTATTTTTACTGTTGCAAATGGATGACGTGGAGTTAACCGGCGTATCGGTTATTCCAGCAGATGGCTATCTCGAACCTGGTATTAGTGCAAGTAGAAAAATTATCGATCGCTTTAGCACTCAACAAGTGGAAGTCGCACGTTCAACGTCAAGAGGGATGTATCCATTTCCAAAAGAGTGGCGCATGCATACGTTTTTCGTTGATGCGCTTCCAATTTTAAATGAGTCAGGCCAAATGAAAGCACCAGTCAGTGATCAACCTGCTCATCGTCATTTAATTGAAAAGGTGCGCGCAGAACAGGAAAAAACAACGCTGTTATTTACAGGGCCACTCACAGACCTTGCTAGAGCGCTTGATGAGGCACCTGATATTGAAAAGAAAATTGAAAAGCTAGTGTGGATGGGCGGAACGTTCCAAGAAGTAGGAAACGTTCAAGAGCCTGAGCACGACGGTACCGCAGAGTGGAATGCATTTTGGGATCCAGAAGCCGTTGATCGCGTGTGGAAAAGTGGATTAACAATTGAGATGGTGGCTCTTGAAAGCACCAATCAAGTGCCGCTAACCATTTCAGTGCGTAACTACTGGGCATCGCTTCGACGCTATACGGGAGTGGATTTCGTCGGTCAGTGCTACGCTGCGTGCCCACCGCTTGAGCATTTTGAAACCAATTCCACGTACTATTTGTGGGATGTGTTAACAACCGCTTCTGTTGGCAAGCCAGATCTTGTGAAGATGAAAACCGTTTGTAGCGAGGTAGAAACGAAGGTTCCAAGCCAAGGAAGAACGTATGAAACAGCAGAGGGAAGACCGGTTCATGTCGTGTATGACGTTGATTCAGAAGCGTTTTTTCACTACATAACAGAGCTATCTAAAAAGCAATAAATACATGTAAGGTTGAGAAGTCCAAGCCGTCTGGTTTGGGCTTTTTCTTATATGCGCAAGCCTACTAGCCTAAAAGGTGTTCGTGTAAAAGCAAAAGTTTACTTTAGATTTTTTAGGAGCATTTTTTGCATCGGTACATATGATGAGAGTATCAACAAGAGGAGGTGAGACAATATGTACGGTTACGGAAACTGCGGTTACGGTTGTGGTGGTTACGGAGGCGGAAGCGGCTTCGCTTTAATCATCGTCCTTTTCATTCTATTAGTTATTATCGGTTGCGCTTGTTGGGGATACAAAGGCGATTGCTAATAGCAAGTAAATGATCAGTACTTCAACAGTTAAGAGTATGCTCCTCTTCATTCTCCTATTGTAAAGGCCTTAAAGAAGCTAGCGCACAGCTAGCTTTTTTCATGTTTTAATAAGCTGCTTTTCTTCCTTTTTAATCGTACACCGCAGCTGCATAATAACGTATGTTTTAATTGTTTGATTTCAGTCATACATACAGGGCACTGTTTGGCCATTGCTTTTTCATCCTTTCTACATTTGAAAATGACTGCCCACGCCAATTGACGTGGGCAGTAGAGAAATAGAGTTATTGAGAAACGAGAATAATAGTTGAGAATAGGTAGTCTAAATTTTCCTATTCGGTCATTTCACTTTTGCCAACGAAACGAAAAAGCCGTTTCCCAGTCAAAAGCTCCAATGCCTCTCATGGCTGAACAGTCGCTTACGCTTTTAGGTTAGGAACTTCAAGTCCCAAGCCCCTTGCCACGCCCAAGCCGTATTCTGGATCAGCTTTGTAGAAGTGAGCGATTTGACGAAGTTTAATCTCGTCTTTTTCAACTGGCTTCATCGCTTCTACGATGTTGTTTACTAAGCGCTCACGCTCTTCTGTTGACATTAGGCGGTACAAGTCACCAGCTTGCGTGTAGTGGTCATGATGGTCATACGGTGCATTTTCTGCTACGCCGCTAACAGGGAAAGCTGTCTGCTTGTGTTCAGGCGTTTCAGTTGGACCACCGTAGCTGTTTGGTTCGTAGTAAACGGATCCACCACCGTTGCCGTCAAAGCGCATTTGTCCATCACGCTGATAGTGGTGAACGTCTGATTTTGGACGGTTGATTGGCAGGTGATTATGGTTGACACCTACGCGGTAACGATGCGCATCTGCATAAGCGAATAGACGCCCTTGAAGCATTTTATCTGGAGATGCCTCAATACCAGGAACGAATGCGCCAGGTGAGAACGCTGCTTGTTCAACTTCTGCAAAATAGTTTTCAGGATTGCGATTTAACACCATGCGACCAACTTCAATTAATGGATAGTCTTTTTGAGACCATACTTTTGTTACGTCGAACGGATCGAAGCGGTATGTATCCGCATCTTCAACAGGCATAATTTGTACATATAGCTTCCAAGCAGGGAAGTCGCCTTTTTCAATAGCATTAAATAAATCTTCTGTATGATAATCTGGGTTTTCACCAGCGAGTTTTGCTGCAAGGTCAGTTGGCAAGTTTTTTACGCCTTGCTCTGTCTTGAAGTGATATTTCACCCAAACAGCTTCTCCTTCTTTGTTTACCCATTTAAATGTATGACTGCCGAATCCGTGCATGTGACGGAATGTTGCAGGAATTCCGCGGTCGGACATAAGGATTGTTACTTGATGAAGAGACTCAGGTGATAAAGACCAGAAGTCCCAAACAGCATTAGGATTTTTTAAATGTGTTTGCGGATCTCTTTTTTGGGTATGAATAAAATCAGGGAACTTAATTGCATCGCGGATGAAAAATACCGGCGTGTTGTTCCCAACTAAGTCGTAGTTTCCTTCTTCTGTATAAAACTTTACTGCAAAACCGCGCGGATCACGAACCGTGTCAGCTGAACCACTTTCGCCAGCTACTGTTGAGAAGCGAATGAACATTGGCGTACGTTTTCCAACTTCAGATAGGAAATCTGCTTTTGTATAACTTGAAACGTCGTTTGTTACTTCGAAATAACCATGTGCACCAGCACCTTTGGCATGCACAACACGCTCTGGTACGCGTTCGCGATTAAAGTGAGCTAGTTTTTCTAATAAATGAACGTCTTGAATTAACGTAGGGCCACGATATCCAGCTGTCATCGAGTTTTGGTTATCACCAACAGGAGCACCCCAGCTAGTCGTCAATTTTTTGTTATTTTCAGTCATAAGATCACCTCGTAAAGTTTTAGTTGATAGTTTGATAATAACATATATTATATAAAAATCAATATTTTTTTATAATAATTATAAATAACTGAAAGTTTTTAATGGGTTTCCTAATTTCATAGATATGGGGAAAGAAGGAAAAACATTAATAAAAAAACGCCCTATCAAAGGGACTGACCCCTGTTTTTGAGACAGGAATCAAAACACCTTTTAAACAACCAGTTTTCTGTATTGTACAGGAGACTGGTTGTTTAATTTTGTTTGAATACGGGCATGGTTATAATACGTAATATAGCTTTTGACGGTTTGCTCTACGATGGTAGTCGTAGTGTATGTCAACTCGTCAAGGTAGAACGTTTCAGACTTTAGTGAGGAATGAAACGATTCAATTGAGGCATTATCTGCGGGCGTCCCTTTTCGGGACATACTCATGATAATGCCTTTCTCTTTAATTGTTTGTTGATAAGCATACGATGTGTACACAGAGCCTTGATCACTATGCAACGTGCACCCTTCCGGTAGAGAAGGGAGTTGGTTAAGCGTGTCTAAAACAAACGCGACATTTTGACAATCACCTATGGAATACGCAATAATCTCTCCGTTAAATAAATCTTGAATACTTGAAAGATACAATGGTTTCGGCCCAAAAGGCAAGTACGTAATATCGGTCACGAGCTTTTGGAGAGGGCGTTCAGCTTGAAAGTCACGATTTAATACATTCTCTGCAACCTGATAAGGTTGCCCTGTTCGCTGCCGTTTCTTTCGTTTAACACGACATTGCCAACCGTATTTCTGCATGGTACGCTGCACAAACTTGTGGTTAATCTTCATGGTTCGCTTGAGTACAGCTGTGATTTTTCGATAGCCATATCGAAACTTGTGTGCACGACATTGTTCACCCACTTGCTGTTCCATCCATTTCTTTCGTGTATCCTGTTGACTATGCTGCTTCCAACGGTAGTAAGTGGATCGGGGAATACCAAGATGGAAACAGATTTGATAAATAGGGATTTGTTCTTTTAACTCTTCCACTAGGTTCACTGCGATTTCTGGTACCACTTCCTTTCCAATTCCTTGTACTTTTTTAAAATCTCGATTTGTTGCTTTAACTGTCGGTTCTCAGCCTCTAACTTCGCTGTCTCGCTTTCAAAATCAGGACCTTTTCCATAGGCATATTGCTTGCCTACTGGCTGTTCCAACCGGTGTACATTCCCAGTTTGATACCACTTCATCCACGTTTTTAATTGGGTAGGATTTCGAATGTTTAGTTGTGATAAGACTTCTTTTACAGGTACACCGGCTAATCTCATTTCAATTGCCTTTAACTTTAGTTCGACTGGATAACTGACTCTTGTTCCCATAGAAAAAACACCTCCAAGTGATGGTTAGGTACTACATACCCAGTTTTCAACTTAAAGGTGTTTTTTATTTGTCTCACTTTACGGGGTCAGTCCCCAAAAGATAAGGCGTTTTTTTATTAACCGCGAATTTGGCTAGCGATTTGGTTGTCTGTGTCTTCAAGAACGTTCGCAGAGTCATCAAGCTGCTTAGCGATTTTGTTAAGCAAGTTTGACATTTCAACGAATGATGGTTTTAATTCTTCGTACTGAGCGATGAATGCTTGGCTAGAAGAACCTTCCCACATATCTTGTAATTGGTTTCTCATAGTGTCAAGGCGACCTACTAAATCTTGTACTTGACCACTTTCATTATTATAGCGAGCTGCCATTTCACGAAGTTCAGCAGGCGTTACGCGAATGATTCCTGACATGGAAAAACATCTCCTTTACTATGTATTTTCATTTACTATTTTAAAAAAAAATTCCAGTAACAGTCAAAAGAAATTTGAAAAAATTAGCAAAAACGAATCGATAGTTCTATATAATAGAAGCCCTTATACTTATAAAGAACGATTAAATTTGGTTGTTCTGGTCTTTATTCCCACTGGTAAAATAGGTCTAATGTTTCCTGAATTGGAAGAAGTGTGTGCAGGAAGTAAGAGGTAGAACGCACATAAGAAGCGCCTCATCTTGGAAAACTATAAAAACAATTAGTAGTAAGGTTAAGCAAACAACCACAGTTCCTAGACAGCAAACATATGATTTGCAAACAAATGTTATTCATGACGTGATACGTTTTCAAGAAGTTGTAAATAAAATGAATGCGCAAAGAATGACAATCTACTATGATACTAAATCCAATTCAGATTTTGAATAAAGCAAAGCCCACACAAAAAGTTTGTTACAATAACGGCAGAGTATATTTGTGTGCAGCGGAGAGAACAAGAAAGGGTTTTAGAAAACGTTTTCTTTGTTGATGTTATGGCGTATTGTAGAGATTAAGGAGGAACACAACATGGTTTTAGATGAACGAAGTGCAGCACTGTTGCAGAACTTGCAGCAGGTAAAAAGCTTAACGATGGCTGAAATTGAAGAAAAGACCAGTCTGACAAGAAGACAAGTTCAGTATGGAATGAAAAAAGCAAATGACTGGTTAGAAGCACACGGCTATGAACCTATTCAGTTTGATCGAAAAGTAGGATACTACTTGATTGCTAGTCTTCCAGTGAAAGATTTACAGGCAAAACTGACAAAGCAGAGCTACGTGTTTTCAGAGAGTGATCGTGAACAAGTTTTCTACCTAATGCTGCTTCTTAGTGAGGAAGAGCTGTCTGTTTATCATTTTCAAAGCGCGGTAGGCGTTTCGCGAAATACCGTGTTGAAGGACCTTCAAAAATTAAAAAAGAAAGCCAAGAGCTACGGTCTAGATATTCACTATTCAAAAGTGAAAGGATATGTCATAAAAGGCGAGCATGAGTCAAAGCTGTATCTTCTTGAGCAAATCATTCATGAGCTTTTGCAAAACGGCAGCAGTCAGCCGGTTGTTACGTGCATTTGGGGAACGAAGCAAGCTCAGCTTGAACATATTCAAAGTGAGCTTGAGGCAGCGGAACATCAGCTTGGCGTGTCTTTTACGGATGAAAGGCTAGATGAGTTATCATTTTTATTTTTAGCACTAGATCAATTAATTTGTAAGGGCGACACCTTGCCATACCAAGAGAGCTGGCGACCTTTAGTTGAAACAAATGAGTACAAGGTAGTAGAAGCACTAACATATAGCCAGACATTTTCACCCGACTGGAGCAAGGATGACAAGCTATATGCAACGCTTCATTTACTTGGAATGAACCGAACAAAAGACGTTTCGCCTTTTCAAGAAAACGAACTGATTGAAACCTGCTTGCTGTCAGTTATTGATGAATTTGAGCGCTTGTCTTGTATTGAACTGCAGGAAAAAGAAGAGCTATATCAACAGTTATTTGTTCACTTTAAGCCTGCATATTATCGCATGAAGTATCAGCTTACGCCTGCTCATACGATGGTTGAACGTATTAAGAATGTGTATCCAGAGCTGTATCACTTAACGAATAAATCGCTTGGGCCGATGAGGAAAGAACTTGACTGCCCGATACCTGAAAGCGAAGTTGCCTACTTTACCGTTTATTTTGGCGGGTGGTTAAGAAAACAAGGAACAACGTTAGATGGTAGGAAGCGAGCAATTGTCGTTTGTCCAAACGGTGTAGGGATTAGTAATATTCTTATCTATACATTGCGCGAACTTTTTCCAGATCTTTTATTTTTGGACGCTTTGTCTGTGCGCGAGATGTCGACGTATTCGTTGAGCTATGATCTTATCTTTTCAACCGTTCATTTACGAACAAACGCACTGCTGTTTGTTGTTCCACCAATTTTAGGCATAGAGGATAAAGAAAAGTTAAAACAGCACGTCATGCAGGAGCTGTACGGATACACTTCCAACCAAGTGAACCTGGAAGCGGTTATGAAGGTCATTGAAAGCTACGCGACGATTCATCAGCGTAAGGAGCTGCAAAGCGCGCTTCAGTCACAGCTGCAGACGCATGTGCAAAAAACAACGAAGTATTCGTTAGAGGAGGTGGAAAAGCCGGTGCTAAAGGAATTATTAACGGCTGAAACGATTCAGCTAAAGCCAAGAGTTTCAAGTTGGCAAGAAAGCATTGAAGAAGCAGCCGCACCGCTTTTGAAGATTGGTGCTATTGAAAAGAGCTATGTGGAAGCTATGGTTACTTCTATAGAAGAAACAGGACCTTATGTTGTTATTACGCCGGGAGTTGCGATTCCACATGCTCGTCCTGAACACGGAGTTCGTTCACTGTCTATGAGCTTATTAAAGTTAGATGAGCCGGTGGATTTTGGAGGGAACAAGCTGGTTCAAATCATCATTGTGCTCGCTGCTACGGACAATGAGTCGCATCTAAAAGCACTCGTGCAGCTGACGCAGCTTTTAGGAGAACCAAGTAACATTGAAGATATCATTGCTAGCTCAAGCGCAGAACATATTTTAACTTATATTAATCAATATTCAGAGGAGGAAATGTAAATGAAAATTATGGTTGTATGTGGAAATGGATTAGGAAGCAGTTTTATTATGGAGATGAACGTAAAGAAAGCGTTAACAGAAATGGGGAAAACAGCAGAGGTAGATCACACAGATCTAGCATCAGCAAAAACGGAAACAGCCGATGTATTCATTGGGGCAGCTGATATTGTTGGGCAATTAAACGACGGTACGCGTCAAATCGTGACGCTGGAAAATATGATGAGCATTCCAGAAATCAAATCAAAGCTAGAGCCAATCGTTTCATAATTCCTGATCAATAAGGGGGTCAGACTATGTTAGACATCATTATGAAAGACATCTTAGGAACACCGTCCATTCTCGTTGGTTTGTTTGCGCTTGTTGGTTTACTTCTTCAGCGCAAGCAAACCGCGGACGTTGTGTCCGGTACGTTAAAAACAGTTATGGGCTTTATCATTATCGGAGCGGGAGCAACCGTATTAACGGGATCGCTTGATATTTTCAGCAATATGTTTGATAAAGCTTTTAACGTGGCAGGCGTTATTCCAAATAACGAAGCGATTGTCGCGGCTGCTCAAAGCAAATTCGGGACATCTACCGCTTTAATTATGGTATTTGGGATGATTGCCAATATTCTATTAGCAAAGTTTACTCGCTTCAAATATATTTTCTTAACAGGACATCACACGCTTTTCATGGCTTGCTTAATTGCAGCAACATTATCAATTGGCGGACTTCAAGGAGTTCCACTCGTGTTAATTGGGTCCATACTTTTAGGGTTATGTATGGTATTATTTCCAGCGCTTCTTCAGCCGTACGTGCGTCAAATTACGGGAAGTGATGATTTTGCCATCGGACATTTTGGAACAATCGGCTATTTCGTATCAGCAAAAGTCGGAAAAATATTCGGGAACAAAGAAAAAACAACGGAACAAATCAAAGTTCCTCAATCTTTAGGGTTTTTAAGAGATACGTCCGTTGCGGTTTCGCTGACGATGACGATTTTCTTCTTAGTTGTGGCACTGTTTGCCGGACAAGAGTACATTGAGTCTACTTTATCTGGCGGATCAAACTTTATTGTGTTCTCATTCATTCAAGCTATTACTTTTGCAGCCGGTGTGTACATCATTTTGGCTGGAGTTCGTATGCTGATTGCTGAAATCGTTCCGGCGTTTAAAGGAATTGCGGATAAGGTTGCGCCTGACACGAAGCCAGCCCTTGACTGTCCAACGGTCTTTCCATTCGCACCGAATGCAGTAATTATCGGGTTTTTATTCAGTTTTATTGCAGGATTATTATCCATGTTCTTCTTACCTTTACTAGGTTTAAAAGTCATCGTACCAGGTCTCGTACCGCACTTTTTCACAGGTGCAGCAGCCGGTGTATTTGGAAATGCAACAGGTGGGCGTAGAGGAGCGATGGCAGGAGCGTTCTGTAACGGATTAATTATCAGCTTCATTCCAGCTCTTCTATTAGTATTCATGGGCGACGTTGGGTTTGAAGGAACAACCTTTGGTGACTCTGACTTTGGTGTCATTGGAATCTTGATTTTAATGATTATGAAACTATTAGGGTTATCGTAAATAAAAAGATACAGACTGAAATATTTTCGGTCTGTATCTTTTTTTGTGCGTTTATATGCTTATATCAAGTATTTAGGGAGTGAAAAGTTCTTTTTTGCTTATGAAAGGTTATTGACTTGGTTTTTTTAACCTTAAATAGAAAATAAATGATTTAATGTGTGAATATTTATGCTAATATATAAAAATGTGACTCAAAAATAAGTCTTATGTACTGCGTCTTTATTCTTGGGTCAGAATAGAAAGGGAGGTTATGCGAATGGGGTTTTGTAAAGGATGTGGAACAAATAAAAAGGAAGGAGAGCACTTTTGTCAAAATTGTGGAAAACCGTTCGAGCAACAGATAGTTCAGTCTGCGGAGCAAGCAGTAACTACAAACTCACGACGTGAACAAAAGTCACCGATGACGAAAAAGAAAAAGACGGTAGTTATCTCGGTTATTGCTGCCATTGTAGTATTATTCGGTGGGTATCAGTACGGAAAAGCAGTGACTGATAAAAATAAAGTCATCGATGACTTTGAGGGAGCATTGATTAACGAAGACGAGAAGAAAGTTGCTAGTTTTTTAACATCTACAGATCCAAGTTTGAAAATTGGAGAAAAGGATGTCAAAGGCTTTGTAAGCTACTTTAAAAAAAATCCTGATGAACGAAAAGACGTTATTCAGTTTTTAAAGAGACAGTCAGCATCAATGGATGGCTCAGCTGTCAGCACGTTAGGTAATGAGCTAGAAGATAGTTCTATTAGGCTAAATAAAGGTGGGAAAACGGCTCTTATCTTTGATAAATATTCAGTTCAAGTGGACCCTGTATATATTGATATTAGCACTAATTATAAAAATACGGAATTATACATAGATAATAAAAAAATTGATACTGCAACATCGGATGATTTTAAAGATACATACGGTCCTTACTTACCTGGTACTTATAAAATTGAAGGTAAATTAAAAGCTGATTTTGTGGACTTAGTAGCTAAAGAAAATGTAGAGCTTACTAACACAGTAGATACAGAAAACGTCAACCTTTCATTAGACGGCTCCGATGTTACGGTGTATACCGGAATTGAAGAGGCAGAGATTTCATCTAACTTATTAATTGATGGACAAGACGTGGGCGTAGACGTAGCAAAAAACGATACGTTTGGTCCAGTATTAACAGAAGGTTCTATGAAACTTCAAGTAAAAGCAAAATTGCCTTGGGGAGAAGCTACGACTGCTAATCAAGCAATTGATGGGTCAGAGGTGTACGTAAACTTTGGTACCGATAAAAAAACACAAGATACGCTGATCGATACGATTGTAAGTTCAACCAAAGGCTGGTTAAGTGCATATACGGCTCAAGACCCAAGTAAAGCCGTAAATGTAACGGCAAATCATCTAGCATATTTAAAAGGAGAAATTCAATCTAACCAGAGTATCGGTCGTCTCCACAAAATAAAATATATCGGTACTACGTTTAACTTAGATGATATGGATATTCGATATGAAGATGGAGACTGGATGGCGACGGTATACGGGCTTGAAGAATATGAAGGAGATTATTACTACCAAGGTGACACGCCAAAACTGAGTAAGCATAATAATTTTACGGAATACACGCTAATTTATGATGAAAAACAAGAAAAGTGGTTAGTTCATGACGCTTCTAGCACATACGGTGAGTTATCAAAAAAAGTGAAAGAAGTAATGGAAGATAAGCCAAAAATGTATCAAACAAGCGTTAGTTCATCATCAAAGAAAGATAGTGAAACAACTGAAGACGTAGAGACGGTGAATGAAAGTCCGAAAGAGGAAAGTGAAGAAGCGCAAGCAAATCATTCATCTGATGAAATCGGTTCGTTTATGGCTGACTATATGGACGCAACCATTTCTTCTATTAATAACGAAGATTTCTCTATCGCATCACCTTACATTGACCCAAACGGCCCTAAATATAAAGAACAGAAGGATTATACAGCTCATCTAAATGAAAAAGGCATTACAGAAGAGCTGCATACGTTTAATGTGAAAGATGTAAAAGAGTTAGGGGATAACTTGTATGAAGTGTCGACATATGAAGAGTATACAATTTCATACGCGGATGGGACTAGTAAACAAGCAAACTTTAATACCGTCCATCAAGTAAAAGATGTAGATGGTGAATTAGCAGTGTATAAGCTGGTTAAAACGACTGAAGCAAAGTAAAAAGAACAATAGCTGATAAATAGCTACTAATATTTAGAGGAGGGTTTTATACGTGCAATGTTTAAACTGTGGTCATCAAAATGATGGCGGGAAATTTTGTGTGAAGTGTGGAAAAAAATTAGAAGAGGTGGCTGCTCAACAAGTAGCAGCAGGAGTAGAGACTGTGCCAAATCAACAACAAGCAACACCTAATTATTCACAACAACGAGTGCCACAACAACCGAATCAACACGTCGAAAATGCAAAGAACATTTCAAAAATGTATATCGGCTACTTTATGCAAGGACTAAAAAAACCGACTGCAACGGCTCAAGGAGTACGTGGAGAGCAGTTTATTAATGGACTTATTACAATGATTCTGTTTGCTATCAGCATACCGCTAATGATTTATCTTGGAATTGATTCCATCTTAGATAAAGTGCTTAATAAATTTTCAGTTCTACTATTGCCTTTGCTAGGCTCAGATTTTATAGATCTAAGAGAAGATTTGAAGAATGTAGTTAAGTTGGATTTCACGGATATTGTTATTATTAATGGACTTATTTCTATGTTATGTATTGGTGCAATTGCTCTTGTAACTTTTGGAGCTGTTAAGCTAGCAAAGGTTAATGTTTCTATTCAAGATGTCTTTGCACGTTTTGGTGCATTTTTAATTGCCCCAACAGCGGTGATGCTTGTGGGTGTAGTATTCGCTTTATTAAAGATTTCACTATTTTCATATATCTTAGGTTTTGGAATCCTAGGATTATTTCTAACAGTAGCATTTACAATTTTAAGCTTTAAGCACAGTGACTCAAATGGCTTAGATAGTGTCTATGGTACGCTACTTACTTATATCGTTATGGCAATTTTACTTGTACTTTTTGGACGACACTTAATTGAAGCCGTTGTTTCTAGTCTGGGTTCTAATATTCAGGATACGTTTGGTGACTGGTAACACATTAGAGTAAATCGTAGAAAAAGCATCGTGGCTAGACGGTGCTTTTTCATGTGAAGGAGAATAAAAGATGAGTTATTGTAATAATTGCGGTTATAAAATGAATGAAAAACAAACGTTTTGTCCCGAATGCGGAGAAGTTGTGAATCCTTCCAAAACAGCTACTACTGAAAGTGCACCTCCTGTTCAGAAGAAAGTAATGGGATTAAAAGCAAAAGTTATCACAGCTACTGTTGTGGCTTTAGGTGCGATAGCATTTGGAGGGTTCTACATTGTTGATAAAAAGGTTATGTCACCAACTGCCATTTCAGATACATTCATAGAAGCTGTTCAACATAAAGACATCAAAACGGTTAAAAAGTTTGTGAATGAAGGTCAGATTGAATTAAAAGCTAGTGATCAGCAAGTTGAGCAGTTTGTTAAATATGTACATGACAATCCAAAAATGCTGACAGAAATGTCAAAAGGGTTAAAAAAGGATGCAGATGTATATGAAAATCGTGTGCAAATGGCAACAGGTGATGAAGCTACCTCTTCACACGTTCAAATCGAATCTAACGGCAAGAAATGGGTCTTATTTGATCATTATACGATTCGTGTTCAGCCTGCGTATGTGGAAGTAACGTCTAACTTAGAAAAAGCAGATGTTTACATTGATAATCAAAAAGTAGATACTATCAAAAATGCAGATGAATCCCAAACAGTTGGACCATTTTTACCTGGAGAACACGAAATGAAATTGTCTACAAAAGGTGATTATGGCACCGTTGAAATGAAACAAACCATTGAATCAACGGATGACGATGAAGTAACCAGTGCCGATTTTGACTGGGGAAATCATTACGTTTCGTTATACTCTGATTACTTTGACGGAACTGTATTCGTAAACGGGAAAAGTACAGGTAAAACGGTTGAAGAACTTGGATACATTGGTCCGATTAATCTAGATGGATCAGTAAAAATCCATGCTGAACGAAAATTTGGTTCAAAAACAAAGAAAACACCAGCTATCACTCTTGAAGATGATATTGAAGAAGCTGAACTTTATTTTAGCATGAGTGATAATTTTGACGAAGTAAGTATGGAAGATGATGCCTCTGATTCAATTGACGAAGAGACAGATATTGAAGATGCCGTTCGTTCTCACTACGATTATATTACATCGGATAGCTTTGCATCAGCACATGACTTGTTCTCATCAAACCGAAAATCGAAAGTGGATTTAAGCGACTGGAAAAAAGGGCTACAAGCAAACACCGCTGATAATGTAACGAATATCGAGGTTCTTGATGTTAGTGGAAATGAAGCAAGAGCTTACGTTGAAATGACATCTTATGATGATAATGATGACGGAACGGAACTTGTCCAAGAGTGGGAAGGGTATTGGAGCCTTGTTAAGGAAGACGGAGAATGGAAGTTAGATAGCGCTGATCTTGAAAAAGTAGATTCGAGAGTAGAGTAATAATGAAAAAAAAGTATACAGCATTTTTTCTACTTATACTTATTATCGCTGCAGGTGCATTTCTAGCCTTCAACTCTTCCAATGAAAAAGCGAAACCAGCAGTGCAAAAAGAAACAAATCATCAAGTAAAGAAAACAAGTTCCGAACCTAATTCTGAAGAAGCTTTTGGTGCACAAGATGATATTGAACAGCTTGTAGCCAATATGACGGTAGATGAAAAAATTGGTCAGATGCTGGTCGTTGGTTTCCAAAGCGGTGAATTGGATGATCATGCGAAAAAAATGATTGAAGATTACCATGTTGGAGGGATTATTTTATTTGACCGAAACATGGAAAACCCAAAGCAGGTTGCTACGCTCAACCAAAACCTACAGAAGCTCGCTCGAAACCAAGAACATCACATTCCTCTAATTATTAGTGTGGACCAAGAAGGTGGTCAAATTGTACGTATGAAGGAAAAGGTATCTCCTATTCCTGCGCAGCAAGAACTTGGCAAGCAAAGTGATGAAAATAAAGTATATGAATCTGCTTATCATAACGCGCAAGAACTTAAAGCAATGGGGTTCAACGTGAATTTCGCTCCAGTCTTAGATCTGTCTGAAACCGATACAAGATCTTTTGGAACAAATCCACAAAAAGCAGCGGTATTTAGTAAACAAGTGATAAAAGGATTTCATGATGGAAAGATAACGGGAGCGCTTAAGCACTTTCCAGGTCATGGTCGAACGACAGTTGACCCGCATGTGGAAACTTCAGATGTAAAAGCCAGTTCTCAAGAACTTGAAAACCAAGATATTTACCCATTTACAAGTATGATTCATAATGTGGATCATAACCAGTTCTTTGTGATGGTTACCCACGTGAAGTACCCAGCTTATGATAAAGAAAATCCAGCCAGTGTTTCCCCTCTTATCATAACGGATTTACTAAGAAAAAAGCTTGGCTACCAAGGGCTGGTTGTGACAGATGACTTAGAAATGGGCGCTGTAAATAAATACTTTACATATGGAGATTTAGGTGCAAAAGCTGTTGGGGCAGGCGTAGACTTATTGCTTGTGTGTCATACGCTTGAAAACCAAGAAAAAGTGTTTCGCGGAATTAAAAATGCAGTTGAAGCTGGTGAAATTTCCGAGGAGCGATTAGATGAATCAGTTAAAAGGATTTTGAGCTACAAACAACAAGCGATGAATCAAGAAATTGCAAATCCACAAAAAGCAGAGCAGCTCGTTGGGCAGTAACCAAAGAAGAAGTCAGGCCAAATTCGGCCTGACTTCATTTCTTTCTCACAACTTTATGCTATATATGTAAGTACAAAAGAGAGAAAGGGCATGGAGGGAAAAATGAAGGCTAGCGAAGATTCCAAGAAGTCAATCTATAAAACAATTTGGCGCTGGCATTTTTATGCGGGGATTTTAATTGCGCCATTTCTTATTGTGTTGGCAATTACGGGCGGCATTTATTTGTTTAAGCCGCAAATTGAACAGGCTTTATACGGTGAATATTATACGGTAGAAGCACAGGGTGAAAAGGTGGCGGCAACTGAACAGATTGATGCCGTAAAAAATGAATACCCGAACGCAATGGTTACAAAGTTTCGTCCTGGAGAGAATAATACGCGCTCAAGCGAGGTGTGGATTTCAACAAACGAAGTGACGAAAACAGTGTTTGTGAATCCTTACGATGGCTCGATCATCGGGGAACTTGACGCAAATGACCGAATTATGGATAAGATTGAAGAGATTCACGGGGAGTTGATGGCAGGAACTGTCGGCGACCGAATTGTGGAGCTTGTTGCCTGTTGGGCGATTGTTCTGCTTGTAACGGGGTTATTTTTATGGTTTCCACGCAAGAAGAAAAAAACGCTCGGAGGCACAGTTATTCCGCGCTTTCATAAAGGAAAGTATACGCTTCGCCGAGACCTTCATGCAGTTCCAGGCTTTTGGATCGCAGGAGGCATGTTTTTCTTAATTATGACTGGGTTACCGTGGTCAGGCTTTTGGGGTACAAACTTTCAGATTTTAGCTACGAATTCAGGAGAAGGTTATCCCCCTTCGGTTTGGGTAGGTAACGCCCCGGCTTCAGATGTAAAAACAAAAGAAATTGCAGAGGTACCTTGGGCTGCTGAGAATTTAGATGTTCCGCTGTCAACTATTAATGGACTTATCCCAGTTTCTATCGATAAAGTGATTGAAACAGCGGACCGGGAAGGTTTGTATCCTGGTTATACGGTTATCATTCCAAGCAAGACAGATGGAGTTTATACTATTTCATCCTTTCCGCCAAAGGCAAAGGATGAAGTTACGATGCATATTGATCAGTATTCAGGTGCCGTATTAGCTGACTATCGCTACGACAACTACGGCTGGCTTGGAAAAACAATTGCATTTGGGATTACGCTTCATAAAGGAACGGAATTTGGACTTATCAATCAGCTCGTTAGCGCACTTATTTGCTTAGGAATTGTATTACTTGCTGTAAGCGGCTTTTATTTGTGGCTGAAGAGAAAGCCGAAAAAAGAACTGGGAGCGCCAAAGGCACCAAGTATTCGTAAGATGAAAGCTTTCTTGGCTATCATGATTGTATTAGGTATTATTTTTCCACTCGTTGGGTTATCACTAATTGTAATTTGGCTTATAGATGTATTAGTTATTCGAAATATTCCAGTGCTCAAAGCGTTTTTAAACGCTTAAGAAAGGAGCAAAAATTCAATGAAAAAGTTAATTTCTGTGCTCATCTTAAGCATAAGCGCACTCAGTGCATGTTCGCTAAAAGAAGATGCAGCTTCTTTATACAAGGCAGAAGAGCCGCTGGCAGCAACAATCACTTTGCCTGAGGAGATGCACCCAAATGAACAACAAATTATTCACGTTTCGTTTACACAAGATAATAAACAAGTTAATGAAGTAGATATGCTTCATGTTCAGATTCAAAAGAAAGATGAGCCAAAACTAAATGATGATGTATTAGTAAAGCCTTTGAGTGATGGTGTCTATAAAGTAAAGAGCACACTGACAGAAAGCGGACTCTATAACATTACAGTTCATGCAGCGAATAACAACTCAACGATTATGCCCACAGAGCAGTTTGTTGTGGGTGAACTGTCTGAAAAAGATCTGAAGTCTATTCAGGAAGGGAAATCGAAATCGTCAGGTCATCATGAACATCACCATTAATTGAGACTCCTATGAGCAGCTTTGTTCATAGGGCTTTTTCGATTGAAGAGATAAAGAATGAAATCTGAAAAAGGTTGTAAAATCCTCTAAATTGAACACCAAATGTGCAGTTACAATCCTTTTAGGCATTTATTTTGGTACCAATAGATGTGGGAAAATTCGACAAACAGTACATGTTTTTTATATAGTTTTATAGTTTAAGGTAATTAGTATGTAGATAAATCAAGAAGCGGAAAATTGAATTTAAAGGAAAAAACATAGGTATTAAGGATTAAATATATCGTCTAATCGTCTGAAAATCTGTATAATAAGAAAAAAGTATTAGAAACAGAGGCGAGAATTCTAGGCATCTATTGGAACTTTCTTTGTTTTATTGTACTTTAAATTCGACTATTTTTAGAGAAGTGTCACGAATAGACAACTACTGGAGGAACATTATGTATAATGAAGGATCTTTTCGGTTTTTCTTTGATAATATGAAGCAACTTGTATTTTTAATGGAAGTAAGAGAAGACGAATTTTATTATAAAAATATGAACCAATCAGCTATTGAAATTTATGGACGAGAACTGATTGGACAGCCTCTAAAAAAGCTTACCAATAAAGTGTTATATGAGTATATTGTGCATTACTATCAAATTGTCAAAGAAACAAAAGAACCGACTACGTATCGAGACGTGAACATTTTTAACAAGAGTAAAGAAGCATATGAAACAGCATTAACGCCAATATGGGATCAAGAAGAGCAAACGATGTATATACTAGCTGTTACGAGTCACATCAATAACCAGCGTGAAAAAGAAGAAAATTTTGCTTTAATTGAATCATTTCTAGAACACACCTCCGATACCATCATCATCTTTTCAGCGGATGAAACCGTTTTACGTGTTAACGCAGCTTTTGAGCATATGTTTGGTTTCAATAGAAGCGAAGTAATTGGAATGAAGCATTCTGAACTTCCTGTCCTTTCAAAAGACGTTTGTTATCAATCTCAAACGGTTCCAGCAAAAGTTCGAGCAGGACAATCGATGACAATTAATGAAGAAATGAGAATCACAAAGGATGGACAAGCAATTCCTGTTTCGATTAACTATTCACCCATCTATAATTCTAGAGGAGAAGTTGTAGCATATTCGTCGATTTACCGTGACATTACACCTCTAAAGCAACTAGAAGCAGAGGTTGAAAAAGGAAAAGAAAAATATAAATCGCTTTTTACGCACCACAATAGCGGAGTGTGTATTGTTGATTTAAACGGACAGCTAATTAAAGTAAACGAGGCGCTCGAAAAAATGACCGGCCATTCCGCTGAGCAGCTAAAAAGTTTATCTTATCACATGCTTATTAAAAAATTTAGCGTTGTTTTTCATACAGATAAACATTCCAATATTTTTGACGGTGAAACCCATCGAGGCGAAATTACGATGCGCAATGAGGGTGGCGAAAAGATGTTTGTAACCTATAGTATTGTTCCAATCGTAGTGGACGAAAATGTAACCGGATTATTCATTGTTTTACAGGACCATACGAAAGAAACCGAGGCAACAATGCTGTTAACAAAAACGATGAAAGATCTTGAAAATATGAAGCACGCGTTAGATGAATCAGCCATTGTCGTTTCGGTAAATAAAGAAGGATACGTTACGTACGTCAATGATATGTTTGTGGATATATCCGGTTATTCAGAAGATGAGGCTATTGGTTCATACTATGGAGATGTGGGGCTTAACACTGAACACGAAGAGCTTCTTCGTACCATTCGAGGAGGAAGCGTGTGGCGCGGGGAAGTGGCTAATCGGAATAAATATGGTCAGATTTATTGGGTGTATAAAGCCGTGGTACCGTTGAAAAACCTTGAGGGTGATATCGTTGAGTATATTTCTGTGCATACGGATATTACTGAGCGCAAGCATATGGAAAACCAGCTCCATTTTGAAGCATTTCACGACGGGCTAACGAAACTTCCGAACCGTGAAATGCTTTACCAAAATGTAAACAAAGCCATTAGCAAAGGAACACCAGGATTCGTGTTGCTCTTCTTAGACTGCGATAACTTCAAGCAAATTAATGATACGTATGGCCATCAAGTAGGGGATGAGTTTTTAATTAAGTATTCCCAGCATTTACAAAAAACGATTCGCAGCACAGACGCTATTTATCGACTTGGCGGTGACGAATTTATCATCGTGCTTCAAGATACGAACCCACTAAAAGAAGATCAAGTGCATAAGCTTATCCAGCGTATTCAAGAGAACCTTCAAAAACTTTGGCAAGTAGATAAATATGAGCTTAACGTTACCACGACCATTGGAGTTGCGATGTATCCAACGGATGGCACTACGGTACAAGAGCTGATTGAATGCGCTGATATTGCTCTATACGAAGGAAAACGTGCTGGCAAAAATAACGTTACGCTATACGATGATGAACAGCTAGAATAGAGAATAAAAAGCAAGAAGTACAAGGACTTCTTGCTTTTTTTGTGCTAATGCTGTCGAATGGTGTGAATGTGTCAAGTTTTATATCTTTATAGGAGCTTTTGTAGAAAGCATTTCCCTTTTTTGTTAAAACCTTCATAATAAGTTTAAACAACTAAATATTCGGAAAAAACAGTGAAGGGAGAGAGAAAAATGAAGGAAAAGAATGAGTTAACGTTAGAGGATTTTATTACAGAGGATCAGTTTGATTTGGATATATATTTAGACTATCTCTTAAAGCAATCGCGCTATCAACCGCCAATTGAATCAGTGGGTTGAAAGGGACAGGTTATTAAAAAAGCAGATGAGAATTTAAAATAACTGTTAAAAAATAGTTATCTATGCTACTATTAGTCTGAATATTTAAAATAAATGTAGTTTTGTAAAGGAGGCGTTCATTATGACAAATACGTATATTGTTATTTTTGCAATGAAACAGGAGGGAACGTCTGCCTAAACGTATACGTTCCCTTATTATGAAAGGGGAACAAAGAATGAAGCAATCTATTGAATTAGTCGAAATTAATGAAAAGAATTGGTATGAATGTTGCCAACTAGAAGTGATGGAATCGCAGAAAGAGTTTATGGAAAGCAACGCGGTTTCTATTTTACAGTCTAGGTTTGAGCCAACTTTAAAAGCATATGCTATTCATTTTGAAAATAGAATTGTTGGTTTTCTAATGTATAATTCCGTCATGGAAGAGCTTGATGCCTACTGGATCTATCGCATTATGATTGACCAGCATTTTCAAGGGCAAGGAATTGGTAGGTTAGCCACTGAACTGATGCTTGAACAGATGAAAGAGCTCTCAAGCGTAACAAAGGTAGTGGTAGGCTATCATCCAAGCAACGAAAGAGCGCACCATCTCTATGAATCGCTTGGATTCATTGATGAAGGAGAACGCTTTGGACGCGAAATGGCGGTTGTAAAATATATTGCACGTTAAGAATTAGAAGAGGAGTTGGGCACTGGCCCAGCTCCTCTTCTATCGTTAGGGGTAAATTAAATTAGAAGATTAAACATAAGAAAAAACATGAAGAGAATAGATCTCTTCATGTTTTTTTACAGCATAATTGCTGCTAATATGATGAGCCCAAGCGTCACAGCATTAATACTCATCTTGAATTTATCACCTTTTTTAATAGCTGAAAACAGCTCAAATGCGATAATAACTGCTAGAATGACTAACGCAATCCACAGCGGCAGATTAAAGAAATAAACACTTAAAATAATGACAGCATAAATAATACTTAAAAACATGCTTTTCTTTGCTTCGGTCATAAGAAAGCTCCTTAGTGGTTATGTATAATAGATATTCCTATTAAAAAATTTACCATCTTTAGAGGAATTATTCAAATTTCTAGAAGAACTTTTAACTTTCTCGGATACGCTTTGCTCCGTAGTATTTAGGTGCCCAATAGCTATCTGCCTTGATGTTCGTCACGGTTACGCCTTTTGAGGGTGTGACGTGAACAACGTAGTCATTGCCGATATAAATAGCTGGATTTAAAGTGGATGCTTTAAAAAATACGATGTCACCAGGTTGAAGGTTTTCTTTCTCAACTGGTGTCCCTACGTTCCATTGGCTTGCTCCGTAGCGAGGCAAGTCCACGTTTAACGCTTCTTTATACACATACTGTACAAATCCACCTGTATCAAATCCATCAGGAGTTGTCCCGCCGCTTAAGTAAGGCACTTCTCCGATATATTTTGTAGCGATGGATACAACGGGCCCTTCTTTCGGTAGGGATAATCCTTCAAAACGTCGAACTCCCGCAAATTTAGACGTCCAGTAGCTGTTTGAAACGTAGTCAATTGCGACATTTTCACTGCGCTTAGCGTGAATAAACTGATTGCCTCCAATGTAAATTCCAACGTGTGAGATACCTTCGCGGTACGTATCTTGAAAGAAAATAACGTCTCCAACTTGCATATCTTCTTTAGGAATTTCAGTTCCTATCTTCCACTGCTGGTCAGTTGAGCGTGGCAGGTAAACACCTTTAGCTTGCTCAAACACATACTGAACAAAGCTTGAACAGTCCACACCTTCTTCAATAGAGTCACTGCCAAATACATAAGGTGTTCCGATGAGCTTAAGAGCCTCTGCAACGAGCGGATCTTCTTTAGCAATTTCAGGTGAAGACGTAATTCGTTTTGCGGTCACGAACTTCGGTGACCAAAACGAACTATTTGTGAAATCTTGCTGAATTACGCTTCCTTTAGAAGGGGAAGGGTAAATCATCTCACCATTTCCTACATAAATTCCTACGCTTGTTATGCTTCCATTTTCTTGTGAGCTAAAAAATACTAAGTCACCAGGCTTAATTTCTTCACGAGAAATGGTTTCGCCAAGCTTTGATTGTTCTAGTAATGTACGTGGAAGCTTAACATTAATCGCTTGCTTCCAAACATACTGTACGAGTCCTGAACTATCAAACCCTTCTTCAAGCGATTCGCCTCCTGTTGCATGAGGCGCACCCAGCATTTCTTTTGCTTTTTGTGTAAGTAGAGCTGATGCTGTCTCAGTAGCTTCTACATGTTCGGGTGATGATGAAAGGGAAGAAAGCGGTGTAGTTAAAAGGCCAGCGCTAAGTGTTGCAACTAATAAAGGCTTATAGGGTTTCATTTTGATTCTCTCCTTATCATTCTAAATATCTATATTTCTTATCGGAAGAGAATCGAAAAGGATAATAGACTTATATAAAATGGTTTGTAAAATAAGATAAAAGAACTAGTAAACTGGAAAATAAAAAGAAGGTGAGACATAACAAAATAAATTCCCAAAAAGGCGAACACTCTCGTTTCTCCTTCTCTTTACGGTGTCAGAACCAGTTTGTTCCATTAGGTTACGGCCACTCGCTTTCCTAAGGAAGGAACCTGAACTTCCTCGCTGAACTGCTTGATCTCAGTTTGCCCTCTTTATTCCGCTGGAGTCGAGTGTCCTGCGCGCCATTTCATTCTATTTCCAAAGGTTTTTTTCAATCAACAAAAAACCTGAACTCTCAACTGTTCAGGTTGATCATTGGCTGGATTGCTTATGTCCGAGCTTTTTTGCTAGACTTTGAATCGTTGAATTGATTCTTGAAGTTCTTGTGCAAGGCTTGCTAAAGCGGTGGAAGAAGAAGTGATTTCTTCCATTGAAGCGAGCTGCTCTTCGGTTGCTGCAGCTGCATTTTGCGTACTGCTTGCTGCTTCTTCAGCAACGCCGTTTACTTCGAATATAGCTTGTGTCACCTGGGCAGTACCGATCGATAGTTGTTCGACTGTTGCGGTCACTTCTTTAATTTGAGCTGCTAAGCTGGTTACGGTCTTGTTAATCGTGGCAAACGATGTACCGGCTTTTGTCGTCACGTCCATACCTTCTTTTACTTCTTCTAAAGCGGAGTCAATGGATTCGGTTGTTTGCTGTGTTTCACGCTGGATAAGCGTAATAAGCGATGAAATTTGCTCAGCGGACTGAGCAGATTGTTCTGCTAACTTACGTACCTCAGCGGCAACAACTGCAAATCCTTTCCCATGCTCACCGGCACGAGCAGCTTCAATTGCTGCATTTAACGCCAGAAGATTTGTCTGACCAGCAATATTTGTAATTACTTCGTTGATACGCTCAATTTCGTTTGAGCGCTCAGCTAAGCTTTGAAAAACAGTTGATAAACTAATAACCGTATCGTTAATTGAGTTCATTTGTGTATTAACCGTTTGAATGACTGTACTGCCTTCTGCAGATAGATCTGAGGCTTCTTTAGCTGTTGCAGCTGCTTTGTCTATATGATCATATACAACGCTTGAGGACATTGCCATATTCTCAATAACTTGCAGTGACTGTTCAACAGAGCTTGCTTGTTGCGTTGCACCATCCGCTAATTCTTGCATCACGCTTGAAATGTGCTGACTTGCTGCTGTGCTTTGCTGAGCGCTGGCGCTAAGCTGCTGAGAAGAGGCTGCTACCTGTTCAGACGTCATATTGGTAGTGTGAATGACGCGTTGAGTATTTTGAATCAAATCTGTGAATGCATTTGTCAGAACACCAATTTCATCTTTTGATTTGTAAGTGCTTTCGACAGTAAAGTCGCCGTCCGCTGCTTGTAACGCTAATGTACGCAATTCACGAATGGGCTGTGCAATTAAACGAGCGATAAAGGTACCGATAGTCATTAACAGAAGGAGAGACACACCTAACACAATCACTGTTAAATTGGTTGCTTCCTTAGCATCTTGTTGATTTTGTTTATAGATAACTTCAGCTTGCTGTGTGTTTAATTCTTGAAGCGTTGCTAAATAGCGGTTGGCAAAACTACGAACAGGGGCTACTTCGCTTGTATATAATTCATATGCTTCATCATTTTTATTTGCAGTGGCGAGCTCAATTGCCTGATTGCGTAATTCACGCAGTTCATTAAGCTTTTCTTCATATGATGCTAATGCTTTTTTTTGTTCTGGTAACATCTTAATCTTTTTAAGCTTTTCTACGTTCTTATCTTGCGTGCGAAGGATGCTAGTAATCTGAGCATTTAGTTCTCCGTTACGCCTTGGTTCCTTTGTAACCATCATTTCTAAAACAAACGTATCAAGAGCACGGTTATTGGTCTGGATTTGTTGAACAAGACTATTTGGAATTAATTGTTCCGAATACATAATTTCAGACCCACGAGCAGTAAATTGGGTGGACAAGTAGCCAATTGTTCCAACAATGATGAGAGAAATAGAGGCTATGGTAAGTAAAATGAAAAATTTCAATGAAAGCTTTAAATTACGAAGAATATTCATCCTTTTTCTCCTTTAGAAAATAAAATTAAATGCATAGTGTAGCTACTATATATATCGGACTATTTGCCTGAGAATTTATAGTCATAAAACATTGTCTGGATAAATAAAAAAACCATCCGCAAAAGCGGGTGGCCGTTATACTTTGAAATGCCGAATGGATTCCTGGAGTTCTCCAGCTAGCTCTGCAAGAGAGTTAGCTGAATCCGTAATCTCTTCCATTGAAGCGAGTTGTTGTTGTGTGGCGGCGGATGCATTTTGCGTGCTACCAGCCGCTTGTTCCGATACGGCTTTCACCTGAATGATAGAGTTTGTTACTGCTGTGGTTCCGTTTGATACTTCTTCAATACTCGCCGTTACTTCTTGAATTTGAGCTGCTAAGTCCATAATTGCATCATTGATTGTGGTAAACGATGTACCTGCTTCAGTTGCAATACTCATTCCTTCTTTTACTTCGTTTGATACCGATTCAATTGATTCGGTTGTTTCAGATGTTTCACGCTGAATAAGTGAAATGAGAGATGAGATTTGTTCAGCAGAATGAGCAGATTGTTCTGCTAATTTTCGGACTTCTGAAGCGACAACTGCAAATCCTTTTCCATGCTCACCCGCACGAGCTGCTTCAATAGCTGCATTTAAAGCAAGCAAATTGGTTTGGCTTGCAATGGTTGTAATTACTTCGTTAATGCGTTCAATTTGCTCTGAGCGTTCTGCTAAACTTTTGAATACGGAATTCAAACCGTTTACCTTTTCATTAATAGACATCATCTGTTCGCTTACTTTTGTGATAGCTGAGCGTCCTTGCAGCGACATAGAAGCCGTCTTTTCTACAGTGCCCACAGCATTTGTCACGTGAGAGTGAACCGTATTGGTTGATGAAATCATATCATTAATAACTTGATTTCCATGTTCAATGTTGCCAACTTGTGAAGCTGCACCGCTTGCAAGTTCTTGCATGAGTGTTGAAATATGCTCGCTGGCGCTTGTACTTTGCTGTGAGCTTGCACTTAATTCTTCAGCGGAAGCTGCCACTTGTTCAGCGGTTGTATTTACTTTCCCAATTACTGCACGCGTATTGTCCATCATTTGATTCACGGCGTTTGTGAGAATACCAATCTCATCTTTTGCTCGATATGTGCTTTTATGAGTGAAATCACCATCTGCCGCTAGTAAGGCAGTATCTTTTAAAGCGTGAATCGGTTTGGTAATAAACAGAGTAATGGCGACACCTACAGAAATTAATAGAATAATAGTTCCAATAGATACAAATAAAAGTAGTTGACTCGTGGATTGAAGATCTTGTTCATTTTGGTCATGAATCACTTTTGCTTGCGTCGCATTTAGATTTTGTAATGTCTCTAATTCTTTGTTTGTTACACTGCGAAGTGGAGAAACCTGAGAGAGAAATAAATTATAGGCTTCCTCATTGCGGTTTTGAATCGCGAAATTAATAGCTTCACTGCGTGCATTGCGAAGCTGTACCATATTGTCTTGTACCGTTTGAAGCTTCTTTTTTTGTTCAGGTGGAAGTTTAGTGTTAGATAACAGATTCAGAGTATTTTCCTGATTTTGTAATGTTCTTTTAATTTGATCATTGAGCTCTCTTTTTCGCGTACCTACAGTAGTCATCATCAGCTCAATTGTATAAGAATCCAATGCACGATTATCAGTACGGATTTCATTGATGTACTGATTTGGAATAAGCTGCTCGCTATACATAATTTCCCCGCCGCGGGCTGTTTTCGCTAAGCTATCATATCCAATGTACCCTACAATACCCAATGCTAGAGCTGCTATTACAATTAACGTTGTTAGCTTCATGGACGTTCTCATATTGTGTAGCCAGTTCATTGTCTTTCCTCTTCTCTTATTTAGTTTTAATTCAGTATATTTACTATATCGGTAGAGAAAGAGAAGTGTTTAAAAAGCGATTGAAAAATGTCATATTCTTTGCGAGTAGACTAACCACGAAGCGAAGATAGAGGAGAAACAGATTATTTAATGGGTTCTAAAGATAAATAGAAGAAACCTACAGTAGTGAATAAGGAATACCTATAAAAAAAGAGTAAAGTCCCTTACCTGTGTAAAGGTAGGGGACTGGCTGCTTAGATTTATTGTTTATTTGCATAATAGCCTAAAATGACGTTTCGATAATGATGAAGGCTAGGGTAATCATCAAAGTTTGAAAGCATTCCTTGAATGACGGGAATTCGCGGCTTTTCTTTCGTTACTTCTTCTTTAATGACTTGAAGCGTTATGAACAGCTCTTCTTCATCTAGCTTTTGAATTTCTTCTTCTAAATTGGCTACAATCTTTTCAAGGTTTGTTTCATTATCAAAAAGGAAGCGAGATAATAGTTCGTTTGCTTTGTCATTCGTGAGTAGGGGGGTATCGTTATGAATATCCTTTACGATGCTATCCATCCTGCTTAGAATGAAATTTGCGAGCTTAGTTAAATCTACGTCTTGATTCGACAGCAAGATGACGCGCATATATGAATGAATCATTCCATCAATTAAAAAGGTTAAGTCCCACGAGTAGTCTTCTATATTAGCACCATAAATATCTAACATGCTTTGACGATAATAGCGGTGTGCTTCTATTTGCTTTTCCAAAAGTAATTTCTTAACCGTTTCATTTCGCGGTATAGCTTGCTCTTTTGCAAGCATAATAAAAAATTCTCGGTGATTAATAAAGTGAGAAAACCATGCAGCCTGCTGGTGAATAAACTTTTCGCGAGGGCTCTGGTTGGTCGCTGTTTGCTTATCGAATGCTTCGCTAATTATCGCAAATTGGTGCTGTAAGATTGCTAATAATAAATCATCTTTGGATTTGAAATGTAAGTAAAATGATCCTTTTGAAATACCGCTTTCTGTTGCGATCTCTTGAACAGAGGTTGCTGAAAATCCTTTAGTTGCAAATAACTTCATTCCAGCTTCAATAATTTGTGTATCTTTCTCATTCATGAAAGAACCCTCCTTAAACACTTAGTTTTCCCGGATTTTAAGAGACCAAAACCTCTTAATTCGTCATGGATAATTTTTCATTCCTTATCAAAATAGTTGACAGATAATCACTAGGACAATTATAGTTGATTTTGTGCTGACTGACCAGTCAGTTTAAAAAATTATACCGAATGCATAACACTTAAGCAAAAAGGAAGGTGCTATTTATTGAAGGGGTTAGTTAATTTCGTTTTAAAGAATAAGTTAGCCGTATGGTTGTTAACGATTATTGTCACCGTATCAGGTATTTATGCTGGAACGAGAATGAAAATGGAAAGCATACCTGATATTTCTGTTCCTTACTTAATCGTAATGGACGTGTATCCAGGAGCGACGGCAGAACAGGTCATGGAAGACATATCAAGACCGATGGAACAGAACATCGAAGGCTTGGAAGATGTGAAGGCTGTTTACTCAAACTCATCTGCAAACGTATCTCAGGTTCAAATCGAATATGAGTACGGGGTGGATATGGATGAGAAAAAGCGTGAGCTAGAAGCAGCTCTTGATAACGTCACGCTGCCGGAAGATGCGGAAGAGCCATCTGTTATGGCGATCAGCATGAACATGATGCCGGTTGTTGCGTTATCAATTAGCAGCGATAAGGAAGACATTGTTGATTTATCTTCAACAGTACAAGATACAGTTCTTCCTAAAATTGAAAACATTGACGGTGTAGCGGGCGCAACGCTCACAGGTCAACACATTGAAGAAGTAAACCTTGTCTACAATCAAGAGAAAATGAAAGAGCTTGGCTTAACAGAAGATAAAGTCAAAGAAATGGTTCAAGCAAGCGACATGTCACTATCACTCGGCTTAAAAGAATTTGAAACAGGGAAAGAAGCTGTTTCACTCGATGGTGATATCATAACGATTGAAGACTTAAAAGAAGTGTTAATCCCAGTTACACCAACTTCTCAAAATCAAAGTCCGTTTGTGAAACTAGGGGATATTGCAACCATTGAAACAGTTGGTAAAGTACCATCTATCTCGCGTACAAATGGAAAAGATGCGATTTCAATTCAAATTACGAAAACGCAGGAAGCAAATACCGTAGAAGTCGTTAATGCGGTGAAAGATTTAATTAAAGATCAAGAAAAAGAGATTGACGGTTTAGCGATTGATGTAACGCTAGATCAAGGTGAACCGATTGAAGAATCCGTATTTACGATGGTAGAGAAAGCACTATTCGGTGGTTTATTCGCAGTTATCATCATCCTGCTGTTCTTGCGCAGCATCAAATCTACGATTATCTCAATTATCTCAATTCCAGTTTCAATCTTTATGGCACTACTGCTGCTAAACTGGCTTGATATTACATTAAACATTATGACGCTAGGAGCTATCACGGTAGCCATTGGTCGTGTTATTGACGACTCTATTGTTGTAGTGGAAAACATTTATCGACGCATGAATCTGTCCGATGAAAAACTTCGCGGCCGGGCGTTAATCCGTGAAGCAACGATTGAAATGTTTAAACCAATTCTTTCGTCTACGCTTGTAACGATTGCTGTATTCGCACCGCTTATGTTTGTTGGCGGTATGGTTGGTGAATTATTTAGACCGTTTGCTTTAACAATGGCATTCGCATTAGGCGCATCCCTACTCGTTGCCATTACAATTGTACCTGCGCTATCTCACTTCTTATTCCGTAAGAACTTATCAGGTGAAAAAGAAGTAAAAGCGCATAAAGAAGGCGGGAAGCTAGCAAACTGGTATAAAGGTTTCCTAGGTAAAGTTTTAAATCATAAGATCATTGCATCTCTAGTCGCGGTTGTTCTGCTTGCAGGATCACTTGCTTTAACACCGCTCATTGGTTTTAGTTTCTTAGGATCAGAAGAAGAAAAAGTAGTGTACTTAACGTATACGCCAGCAGCTGGTGAGCTCAAAGAAGAAACGCTCAAAAACGTTGAAAAAGTTGAAGAGCATTTCATGAAGCGTGATGATTTAGAAACAATTCAGTTCTCAATTAATGACGAAACAAGCACAGACGCATCAGCAGTCATGATGGGGGGCGGAAGCGGAGCGTTAATGTACTTATTCTTTGACGAAGATGTGAAGAACTTTGCTGACGTAAAAGAAGAAGTCCTTGACTACGCAACAAACCTTGACCAGTCAGGTGAATGGAAATCACAAGACTTTGGTATGGGCGGCATGTCGTCTGATGAAGTAAGCTATACGCTATACGGTAAGAACTTAGACGATTTAAATAAAGCAGCTTCAGACGTTGAAAAAGCATTAAAAGACGTAAATGAATTAGAAAACGTCAAGTCTGATTTTGAAAATCCATATGTTGAACACATGATGAAAGTGAATCAACAAGAGCTTCTACAATATGGATTAACAACGGCACAAATTGCAGGAGCACTGTCGGCCCAAAACGCTGGTGACGTGCTGACAACCGTTAACAAAGACGGAGAAGAAGTGAACGTTACGGTTCAAAGCGATGCAAAAAAAGAGCCAAAATCAATGGATGAATTATTGGAGACACAAGTTCCAACGGCTCAAGGAACCCCAATGCCTCTATCTGAAATTGTGGAGGTAGAAGAAGGAACAACCTATACGACGCTTGCTCGTAATAAAGGGGAATTCTATACAACAATTTCGGGTAAAGTTGTCGGTGACGACGTATCAAAAGCAACAGCTGAAGCCGATAAAAAGATTGACGATATCGATTTACCAAGCGGTGTAAAAGTAGACGTTGCGGGAGTAGCGGCGGATATGCAGGAATCCTTTACGCAGCTGGGCGTAGCGATGCTGGCAGCGATTCTGATCGTTTACTTTATCCTTGTGGTAACGTTTGGTGAAGGTTTAGCACCATTTGCAATCTTGTTTTCATTACCGTTTGCGGTTATCGGTTCGTTTGTTGGACTGTGGATTGCAGGTGAAACCATTTCCGTATCCGTTATGATGGGACTACTGATGTTAATTGGTATCGTGGTAACTAACGCCATTGTGCTTGTAGACCGCATTATTGAAATGGAACGCGCGGGCATGTCTATTCGTGACGCGATTCTTGAAGCAGGGTCAACACGACTGCGTCCAATTCTAATGACGGCAATCGCAACGATTGGCGCGATGGCTCCAATGGTATTTGGTGCAGGTGGAGCGGGTCTAATTTCAAAAGGCTTAGCCATCACGGTAATCGGTGGTTTAACATCCTCAACGCTGTTAACGCTAGTCATTGTACCAATTGTATATGAAGCATTATCAAAGCTATTGAAGAAAAACCGTCGAGCAGCTGAAGAAGAAGCAATGTAATAGAAAGCGTCCCTGTCCGAGGGGCGCTTTTTTGTTGGAACGTTAACTCAAAAACTACTATCTTTCTAGTAATTCAGATTGTATAATTTTCCCTTAAGAAGAGGGTCGTTTGTTTATTTGACTATCTCTAAAGCCGGTAGCAAGAAGCGGAGCGTGACTACATGGAACCAATCGAAACAAAGCTTTTAAACAGTGGTCGTTTAAATGAGTATCCTCTGTTTAAGAAGTTTTGTATGTTAAAAGAAAAAGGCCTGAGAAGAGAGAGCTTCAAAGAGCTTACTTTGTTCATTGAGGAAGCAAACCAGTGGAATGATGAAGATCAAATGGACTTTGCGTTGTGGCTGTTTACTTTGCTGGAAGACTCAGATGACGTTCACTTCGTACTCGTACATCCTTTAGAAGAACATCTTTTAAAGCCCATTCTCTCCAAATGGATAGAGCATTTTCCTAGTGACTCAAGACCGTATAGGTGGCACGGGTTATTTCTTCAGAGCGAAGAAAGTAGAGGGCATTTACAGAAAGCATGGGAACTTGGTGGAAGTAGTGAACAGCTGTGCTTAGTGAAATTAATCGACTTCAACATCGACTCGCTTTGGGATTCTACTCACCACCTATCAGAAGATCTATACCTTGGAGATGTACAAGAAGATACTAACACAATTATGGAAACGTATGAGCTAAATGCTAGTGTTCAAGACCTACAAGTTAAACAGAATGTGAAGCTTGAACTGCAGCACTATAAAGAGTTACTAAAGAATTGGACTGCTTTTACGAAGGAACGAAAAGAAGGGTTTGTCCAGTGGTGCGAAGAAAAAGGAAAAAACGATCCAGGAGTAAAAGCGTATTATTACGAACAATAGTTAAACATTACATTGTGAATAACAAAAAATGGAGGTGTACCGAACACCTCCATTTTTTTATTCTGCTACTAATTCAACTAGACCAAACGGATTAAAGAAAAGGTCGTCTTCTTCATATCGAAAATCCTCTAGACACTGAATGCGGTAGAGGGCGGAACCTTCTTCAACGCTAAACGTTTGCCCGCTCTTAAACGCTGGCTTTTCTATCAAACTATATAAATTAAAGTTATTGAGAAGGTCAGCTGCCTCTTCAGGCGGAAGAACAGAAGAAGTGATGACATCCGGGCATCCAAAGGCTTTCATCCCACATGAAAAGTAGCTTTCCTCATTGCCAACTAACATGACGAAATGGGAGTATATAGGGAAATATTCTTGGTTACGAGCGAGTTCTTTCCATTCTTCTTTTGTATGTATAGTTCCGGATGTTTCAATTTTAACAGCTAAACCACCGGCTTTTACTAATCCTGCACCTACGTCTACAACATTTTTAAGTTCTTCAAAGTCACTCACCGTAGCAATTACGTAAACGGTAAATGTATGATTAGTTATTTGCTTCATTAGCTGATCATCGTTTACATACGAAAATGCTTCTACTAGCTGTGGATCATGTTCATATACTTCCACTTGGAAGCCAACGTTCTTTTTCGCACAATGAATAATATCACCAGCTAGTAAGTAGCCATCGCTTTTAGAAGCAACAGCTTGTATTAACTCCGTTCGATTTTTCCACGTTCCGGGAACGCCAAGAATGACCTGTATCTCAGTCATAACAACACTTCCTTATCCATTCGTAATAGCGTTCTAAAAAAGCTAAGCAGAAAAATCTCCTTTTTTCTTTCGCTTTCTAACAACGCGGAACAATCCAATTCCACTCAGCAAGACACCGAGGGCAATCAACACGTCGTAAACCGTCTTTTCTTGCTTTTCTTGTCCAAGCTGATAGTATTCTTTGTACGCTGTCACCGCCGCTTTGTTTTTCTTATAGGCAGCAGGGACATCCATTTTGGTGCCTAACTTCCAGCCGTCTTGGTACGCTTGTTTTTTGAACTTGGCAGCTTTTTTATTAGAAACGAAGCCTTGTTGGTAGACTTCTAGAAGCTGAACGTTCGATTCATACACTTTTGGTGCTTTGTACTTTTCATTCAGAAAAGCAGCATTAAACCCTTCCATCTTCACATCTTCTAAGCGTTTCTTTTCACCTTTATTGTAGCCTTTTGTAAATGCTTCAGTGGCTGCAGGCGTAAGTCCATCAGGAACAGTGAGCGGCTCCATGCTGTATCCAAGCTTGTATCCTTCTTTTTCATACTGGACATTTTCAGCCGCTTCTTTTTCGCTCATGGCTTTTTGAAACCCTTCTTCAAATGCTTTTTGCGTCATAGGATCTTCGGCATACAGTTCTGGTACTGACATCGCTTCATCCTGTAAGCCTTGCTGGTAGCCTTCTTCTCTTGCTTTGACGGAAAGATTCATCGTTTCAATCGCTTTTTCATAGCCAAACGTGAAGCCTTCGTTCCAGTCAGCCGACTTGCTTTTCATAGTAGGAGGCGTATAAGCGACTGTCGCGTTCTCATAGTCTTGGATTCCAACTTCGTATCCTATTTTTTCACCAGCGCTATAGTCAGCTTCTTTTTCAGCTTTTTCTTCGTCTGTTTTGCTTCGCTTTCCGCTTTCAAAGCCAACCGAATAGCCTAGCATGAACCACTGGGCAGCTTCTGAGGGGTAAGCTGCAAGCTGGTTATTCCCGTCAAGGCTTATGTATTTTTCACCGCTATACCCGTCGCTTTCTCCCAGCGCATAGCCATCATCATATACACGTTCATACAGTACGTCCAAGTCCTCTTCAGGAGCGGTGTTTTCATTTGGCTCAACGGCAGTTGTAGCCAGCACCTTGGTCGGTATAAACGTATTTGTGGACAATAATCCGAACATTGACAAGCTCAGTATAAGCACCTTTTTTTTCATGTCTTCACCTTTTATGTGAGTTTATAGTTTGATTGTTTTGTTTCATTAAATGAGCATGGAGATAAATTTACAACTTACTAGAAAAAATGTGTTTAATTTCAATAAATATTACAGTAATATTACAATTGTAATGAAAAAAATGGTGTTTGTCATCAACTAAAAGATGTGAATTTTCAAACTTAAATAATAAAAAATCACCAAAATCTATCATTCGTCTAGGAGGCTCTATGTTAAAAAATCTATTTAAGCGAAATATTACAGCAGCGGAATTTTGGTCTTGGTTTGAAAAAAATCGTGAAGCATATTTTGAGCTGGATGAAAACAGCTACGAAATATTGTTTAATAAGCTAGGCGTACAGCTGTCAAAGTATCATAAAGAAGTAACGTTTGAGTTCGGTGTCGAGTTAAAAGAAGGAAAAAGAGAGTTTATCATCAGTGCAGACGGTATGCTTCCTGCGTTCCCAGCCGTACAGCAGCTTGTAGAAGCAGCTCCTTCACTTGATCAATTCGAAATCGTTGCATTCAGGCAGAGGGAATCCAGTGAACAAGAGGTGTGTTTTGAAGATGTAATTCTTGAAACAAAAGACGTCTTCTTTACGTCTGAACACAACTCAGAACTAGATTGTTTAGATATTGTGATGTATATCAAAGGCTACAGGGAAGAGGACGATAACTTTATCGGTGCTGCCTTCATTATGCTTGATAGCTTAATCGGTGAGTTTGATGTCGGAACAAAACTTGGAGATATCCAGTTTGAAGCTTACGAAGGACAGAATGATGTGAAGCCAATTTTGGAATTGGTTACGTTAGTTGACGACATGTAGATAAATAGGTTTCATTTTGTAGTGAATAAGGGGGCATAACATGGTGGGGAAATTAAAAAGCAGTAAACCAACTGTAGAGTGGAAAAAGCGAATGGAAGAAGACGAGCTATTCACGGTAGAGAATATTCAAGCGACAGACGAAGTCCTAGACCTTTATTTAAACCAATTAAAAGATGCTAAAGGTGTAGAACAAGACATCTTACGCTGCGTGAAAGAAGTAGTGCTAAGCTTAAATGATTTAAATGAAGAGTTTGATTATTTCATTGAGACGATAGAAAGAGAAGAGTTGTATGAGTTTATTACTGAAGCGGCTAATTTAGCTGGTTTAGAAACAGAAGAAGATATAACTGAAGAGTGGAGAGAATGGTAACAAAATAACTTTCATTCAAGCAGCTTAAAAATCTAAAGACGTGAAATTTTTAGGCTGTTTTTTGAATTGTTTTTAAACCGCTAATACAAATCCTCCAACCGAAGCCGTTAGGTTAAACTTTGTTTTGGTTAAATACGCTAATGATATATAGCCGAAAGCTATTATTGAGGTAACGCCCGATAGGACTATAAGTAATCTCTTCTTCAAAAAGGCTTGAGTAATGCTCAAGTACCCCCTTCTGTCCATAACTACCATTCAATGATTTTATGTAAATAAACCCATTGTCGTTATTATTACATAACAATATAGTAGCCGAAATAAGTACTGCCAAGCAAACTTTCTCCCTTTAGCATAAGTTCTTAATCATTCACCTCTTGATAACCCACTTGGAGTCTTCATTCTTTTACTATTTGATTCTTTTGTACTATAATTCTCTTTGACTCAATTATTGCAACAACCATTTTTTGTATGTTCCACTAAACTAATTTAGTGTTACAATAGTCAACATGTGCAATTTTTACTAGTAAAAGGAGTTAAGGGAATGAATATACAACACGTATTGGTACCTGGATTTGAGAAGCTGGCAAGCTTTGTTTTCTGGTATCCATTTATCATGTCTTTATTTTGGATTGCGGGTACGCTTATTTACATACGCTATCGTGACCGAGATCCTGAATTTGATGTGTCAACAATAGATTGGCCTTTGGTTAGCTTTCTCGTGCCGTGCTATAACGAAGAAGAAACGATTAGCGAAACGCTGCATCATCTTTTAGCGTTGGATTACCCATCCAAAGAAATTATTCTGATTAATGATGGAAGTACCGACGGAACAGCCGATATTTTAAAAGAAATCAGTAAAAAACATCCTGAGGTTCGCGTCATTCAGCTCTACGAAAATAAAGGGAAAGCCAACGCGCTGCACTTGGGTGCGCACGCATCAAAAGCTGAGTTTTTGATTTGTTTAGACTCTGACGCTATTTTAGATCAAGATGCTCCTTATTATTTAATGTATCATTTTCTTCATAAAGGAGAGCGCTTAGGTGCCGTTACTGGAAATCCGCGTATTCGGAACCGCAATACGCTGCTAAGTCGAATTCAGCTAGTTGAGTATTCTTCTATTATTGGTTCGATTAAACGAACTCAGCGTATTTTAGGGAAAATCATGACTGTTTCCGGCGTAGTCGTAGCCTTTCGAAAGAAAGCACTGGTAGATGTTGGACTGTGGGACCGAGATATGATTACCGAAGATATTGCAATAAGCTGGAAGCTCCAGCAGCGTTTTTGGGATATTCGCTATGAGCCACGAGCATTGTGTTGGATGCTTGTGCCTGAAACCTTGCAAGGGATTTGGAAACAGCGTGTTCGCTGGGCTCAAGGTGGACAAGAGGTTATGCTTCGCCATTGGAGAGCACTGTTTCAATGGAAACAACGCAGAATTTGGATTGTATATTTAGAGCAGTGGATAAGTACAATCTGGTCCTTCTCGTGGCTTTTTGTAACGCTAGTGCTTCTATTTACAGCAAGCAGTCCGCAAGAGATGTTTCTTTGGTTTACATTTACTTCGTTTGCCTTGGTGTTTATGAGTTTAATTCAACTGCTTATTGCGCTAAAAATTGATTCGAAGTATGACAACGTTAAGCGATATTATGCTTGGGCAGCTTGGTATCCAGCTCTTTACTGGATTGTGAATGCAATTGTAGTAGTAAGCGCGTTTCCTCGTGCTATTAAATCTCGCGTGAAGGGAGGTTATGCTACATGGAGCAGTCCAGACCGAGGTTTGACGAAGAGCAAATCATAATTCAAGCTAAGCAGCCGCTTCCTCGATTTGTAATAAGCGTAATTATTTCATCTGTTTTTTGGTTGTATTGTGGAGGGGTTGTTTGGTTCTTTCTTTCAGCTATTATCGGTGTAAATGACCGTTACAGTAGCGTAATGAAAATTGCGTTTAAAACAACGAACAGCGAAGTTCGAACATTTTTAGTCCTTGGCCTTATCGTTTTTGCCTTCTTTTTCTTATCTTTATTTTTATGGAGAATTTACAATAAAAAAAAGTTTGGTCATTTAACTCGGCGAAAAATGCCGTCAAATACAAGTCTAAAAGACTTAGAAAATCTTCAATTACTGTCTAAAGATCAAATTCGAGCTCTTCAGAATGCGCATTACATTGAGTTTGATGTAAATCCGTTAAAACATACTGAAGAGAGGAAATATGCATGAAGAAATATCTGTTTCTAATGTCTATCTTTGCGGTGATAATTGGTTTTCTTTCTTTCAAAGCCCTTAAGTGGGAAGCAGAAGCGACGTCATCAACAACTTTAGAGAACAAGCTCGAAACAAATGGATGTTTAGGACTGAACTATCATCGTGTACGTAAGCATAATTGGTTTAATCGAGTCGCTAAATCGATGACCAAGTCTGACGAGTTGACCAAGTACAGCGTCTTCAGTACCGAATTTGAGGCACAGTTAGAAAAGCTCAAGCAATTAGATGCGACGTTTGTAAGTCCCGCAGATATTGAAGAGTATCAGCAAAAAGGTACGTTTCCAAATCGCTGCGTATGGATTTCTTTTGATGATATTGACCGTACGGTGTATGAAAATGCGTTTCCAATTTTGAAGAAGGAAAACATTCCGTTTACGCTGTATGTCATTGCAGGGCAGGTCGGAGCGAAGGACTTTCAAAACTTAAGTATGGCTTCATGGGATCAGTTAAAAGAAATGACAGACAGTGGTCTTGCGACTATTGGTTCCCATACGTACGATATGCATCGCTTAGAAGGGGATAAGCCTTTATTTTTGACTCCTAATAAATACAGTGCATTTGGTGAAGATTTACGTAAAAGTAAAGAAACCATTAAGCAGCATCTAGGAATCGATCCGGTTTACTTTGCGTATCCGTACGGTAATACAAAGGATGACGTAGCGAAGGTCGTAAAAGATGCAGGGTTTAAGCATGCGGCTATTCTTGCACCGCACGTGATTACGAAAGAGAACGATCCCTATTATCTAAATCGAATTGTAGTATACAACAAGACCTTTCAAGATCTTATTGTTCCGTGGCTACTTCGTCAAGAGTCATAGAATAAAACGTATGCTTGTTTCGACAAGTAGCAGCGACTGAAGGTAAGACAGTTGTTCTTTATAAATTAAATTATATAAAGCCCACGATTCTCGTGGGTTTTATTGTATTAATCTAATTTTAAGAAGGGTGTACAAGTGATGGAAAACAATAATTTTGAACGTAAGTTTAAAGAAACGTTAAAAAAAGTGAATGATATTGAGCTAGCGTTAAATGAATCATCCATCGTAGCAATTACAGATAGCCAAGGCTTTATTAACCACGTAAACGATAAATTCTGCAAAACTTCCCAATATGAAAGGCATGAACTCCTCGGCCAGAACCATCGTATTATTAATTCTGATTATCACCCAAAGCAGTTTTTTAAAGAGTTATGGCAAACCATCCGCTCGGGTAATGTATGGCATGGAGAGATAAGAAACAAAGCAAAGGACGGCTCATTCTACTGGGTAGATACAACCATCGTTCCTTTTTTAGACGAAAATGGAGAGCCGTATCAGTACGTATCTATTCGGAATGATATAACGAAGCGTAAGCTGTATGAAGAAAAAATTAAGCAGCTGGCTTATTATGATTCGTTAACGAATTTGCCTAATCGCTACTGGTTGAACAAACAGCTAAAAAAGCTTTTCATAGCCGATGAGTTTCCTGAACTTGTAGCAGTTTTATTTCTAGATTTGGATCGTTTTAAATCAATTAACGATACGCTTGGTCATTATTATGGAGATGTACTGCTTAGACGCGTCGCCGAAAGATTAGAAAACTGTGTTCCTTCTTCCAGCTTTGTCTCAAGGCATGGAGGAGATGAGTTTATACTGGTTCTGCAAGACCTGCATACAGTCGAAGAAATTAAGAAAATGGCTGAAAAAATTGTCAAGGAAATGGCGCTACCATTTTTCTTGAATGGCCATAAGTTTTTTACCTCGACAAGTATTGGCATTAGCTTGTTGTCAAAAGAATGCAAAAAGCAAGCTGCTTTTGAAGAGGTAGATGAACTAATTGAACAGCTCATTAAGCAAGCAGATATGGCAATGTATGTAGCAAAACGAAATGGACGAAATACATATGAGCTAAGTTCATCTTCATCCAACCAACGAATGATGAAGGCGCTAAATATGGAAAATGAACTGAAGCATGCGCTAGAAAAAAATGAATTTCAGCTCGCTTATCAGCCTTTAATCGATTTGAAAACATCTGAAGTCATCGGAGCAGAAGCTTTAATTCGTTGGAACAGTGAAAAATATGGAGTGATTCCACCTAACGAATTTTTACCTATTTTAGAAGAGGGAGGTTTGATTGTCCCTGTTGGGAAGTGGGTGTTAGAAGAAGCTTGTAAGCAAATGAAAATTTGGACTGACATGAGCTCACAAATGAAGAAGGTAGCCGTAAACGTATCGCCCATTCAGCTGAAATCACCTGAATTTGTGAAGGAAGTTGAAGCAATTTTAAGAGAAACGGGGCTTAGTCCAGGCTTTCTTGAAATGGAAATTACGGAAAACGTCATTCAGCATAGTGAAGAGTTAAATAAAGTACTTATCCCTTTACGAGAACTCGGCGTGAAATTAGCAATGGACGATTTTGGAACTTGCTACTCTTCACTTAGCTACATTAAATATTTGCCAATTAATACGCTTAAAATTGATAAGTCATTTATTGATGAATTGGATGAAGTGGGAAAAGTGCTTGTTCAAACCATTATTCAAATGGGAAAGCAGCTTAACTTTGAATTAACGATTGAAGGAATTGAAAGGCAGGAACAGCTGGAGTTTGTAACGAAACAAGACTGTCAGATTGGGCAAGGGTACATCTTTTATAAGCCTCTAACACCAGGAGAGATTTGCGAGTTATTAAGATAAGTGTAACTTGTGCTAGAGTGAATGAGAGCTGCATATTCCTTAGCCATCTTTCACATGTTATATAAAAAAGATAGGTCGTGATTACATGGTTAAACTAATGTCCTTTCCATTAATTTGCCTTGGAGTGCTTTCAATGAGTTCATGGATTGATATTCTTCAAGGTGATGGTATCTTTCAATTCGTTCATAACCTTAGGTATTATTTAAAAACCTGCATAGGGGAAGATTATTTGCTCATCTTTTTACTTCTCTTTTTCTTTGTTATTGTTAGTATAGTCACAACGATGAAACGCCAGCAGCCACCCGAATTATAAAGCTGCTGGCTTTATTTTTTGCTTAATATAAGCCGTAACCAGTAGTAGAAGTGGAATTCCAATATGAAAAGGCAGATGGAAAAAGTAAGGCACCACTTTCAACCCTTCCGCTATATGAGCCTGATAACTAGGGGCAATCATTAGCGAAGAGAAAAAAATAATAATGCCAATAAAGTAAATAAATGGAGGTGAAGCTTTTATTCGAAATAAGCCACTGGCCCCAATGACCGCACAAAAGAAATAAATGGCGATTTTAACAAACCCCAGCATAACCATCAGAACAATAATGAACGTGTCTAGGCGCTGAATAAAATTGGCGATATTAATATGGCTAGCAGCCGTAAATGCAGGAAAGGTAGATCTAAGAGCCATATCTGCTCCTAATACAGATGTAAGGACAAGTCCATTAAAGGATAACCAAAGCCCACTGACTACAATTGCGAGCAGGCCAACTTTTAGAGCTTTACTTGTTTTATTTAAATAAGGGAGAATCATTGTAAACGTAATGAGCTCTCCAAAAGGCACCGTCACACCAAGAGGAAATAGCTCTTTCCAAACTTTCTTAATTCCACCTCCAAGTACAGGCTGAAGGTTTTCAACTTTTATATAACCGCCTATTATATATAGGCTATTTAACGTTAAAAAGGTAATTAAAATAATAGAAAAGCAGAGGCACGTTACTCTGGAGAATCCTTCTATCCCTACGCAGATGGCGTAAATTAAGGCGAGGATCATACAAATTCCTACTGTCACGATAGAAGTGCGATAATAGGTGGTGCTCGTTAATAATTCTTCAAAGTCCCGTAGTACTCTCGAAGCAATATAAATAAAATAAATAACGTAACAGAAGCTTATAATGCCTCCTAGATACTTCCCGAAAATTTTAATCGTGTACTCTGTTAGTGGGCTTTTAGGGTATTTCTTATATAAAGAAATATACACTAGAAACAAAAGGCACCCAAAAAAAGTGGCTAATAAGGGGACGAGCCACGCATCCTGTTTAGCTCCTTTTCCAATGTCTAATAAAAGAGCGCTGCCTAGCATAAAGACGACCATTAGACAAAAGAGCTGGATGCCATCAATTTTTATTTTTATCAATGTTTTCTCATCTCCTTTTACTCTGCCTTATAGGAATTCGTTCGCATTCCTGTATTTGTGATATTTACGTTAACTTTAATTGATGTTTTGGCATTCGAAAATAAGTTGCGCCAATTATCTTGATGTTTGTGCCAGTATGTTGGGTGTGTCCGAGCCAAACTATCACCAAATCCAAAAATATCGGACTTTTCTTTTTGGGCAATTGCAATCGTTTGCTTAATTTGTTTTGTTATTTCTTTTTCAAATTTCTTCTCATAGCGATTTAATAAGTGAGGATCCGTTAAGTCTGCTTCACATGATGATTCTAAAATCTCACCTGTCATCGTTGAATTTAGATGAATAATAGGTTCGTTTTGACGTATGTCTGTTTTTATTTCGCTTTTCACTCGATTGATTCCCAGGCCTATATTCCCCTGCTTGCATTGCAATGCAACTACTGTACTATCTATGTCTGAAGTAATAAATTGAACCGCTCGAGCTTTTTCTCCGTCTAACCACCTAACTAGTTTGCCTTCTTTAAACATACCTAATCCATTTACTTCTATAACGGAAGGGTTTGTTGTTTCTAAGTTACTTGCTCGACTGCTTTCCGGAGAATCATTGTGTATGTTGAGACCTGGAATTGCTAAATCTTTTCCTTTACTTGAAAGGGCAGATATGGCATCGTATACGAGCATATTATTAGAGGCTCCGTACAGTTTTTTGTTATTTTCACTGGTACTGATGATGCTTTTTACTGGATTGATTTCAAAAGGCTCAACACCATTAAGCACATGTTCAGCCGTACTATCTCGAGCAATAAACACGGGTAAACTTGTTCGTCCTTGCTTGCTTCTATCTAACGTATCAAAGAGAGAGTCAAGATTCTTTCGTGCTAGTTTCTCACTGACGACAACGAGTGACATATGTGTCAGGGTGCTTCTTCTAGGAATGATGGCAGATGCTTTTCGTGAGGTTTCAAGCAAGGTTTCTCCCGTCACCGTATAATTCACAACGGCCAGGCCTGTATCTGCACTAGAAGTCCCTTGAGCTAAACTGCCTGGGTTAAGAACTTGATACGTTACTCGATAAGGCTCATTTGGATCATCGTTCTGGTCAATGCCAACGCCTGTAATTACTCCGATTTGATTTAGTTCTAAATAGTTTGAGCAGCCTGAAGTCAGGAATAAAATTATAGTAATCAATAAAAATAAATGGTTTTTTTTCATATGAAAACGTCCTTTAAGCAAGCGTTACTTAATCGCCTTAGGTTTATTTGGTTTTTTTAACAGAAATGGCAAAGGAAAACGAAATAGGCCATCTTTTTGTTTTTGTAAGTTAAAAGGAGCAAACGGATTAAAATACAGAATGCCAAATGATCGCAATGTGCTCATGTGAAGCCAGATACACAGCGTCACGAGCAGAATACCATATAGCCCAATAAATGAAGATACTAAAATTAACATAAACCGAAATCCACGAGCTACGCTAGAGATGCTGATGTTTGGAAGCGTGAAGCTACTAATGGAGGAAATGGCTACGATAATAACAACAGCTGCTGATACAAACCCTGCGTCTACGGCTGCTTGACCTAATATAAGCGCTCCGACAATTGAAACGGCTGGACCAATCGCTCGTGGCATTCGAATACCAGCCTCTCTAAGCGTTTCAAATGCCAATTCCATCAGGATAATTTCCACGATTGCCGGAAAGGGAACAATCTCTCTTTGAGCCATTAAGCTTACCAGCAGCGTAGTAGGAATAAGTCCGTGATGATGAGTTATTAACGCCAAGTAAATAGACGAAACGTACATCGACAGAAAGAAGGCAACAAATCTTAGTAATCGTATAAAAGAGCTAATATAGTAATTTTGATAGTAATCCTCAGGTGATTGAAAGAACTGAGAAAAAACAACGGGTGTGATTAACACATAAGGCGTTCCTTGGATAATAACGGCGACGCGACCTTCGAGTAAATTTCCTACTACCGCATCAGGCCGTTCTGTGCTTAGGACTAAAGGAAAGATGGTTTTGCTGTCATCTTTAATAAATTCTTCAATATAGTTTGATTCAAGAATACTATTTACATCAATTCTTTTTAGTCGCTTCTCAACTTCTTGTTGAATGGCTTTATCTACTATTCCTTCTATGTACATAATAGCCACTTCCGTTTGCGTCACTTTCCCAATCTTCATACTTTTTAATCGTAAACAAGGGTTTTGGATCTTAGCTCGAATTAAGGACGTATTGGTTCTTAGACTTTCAGTAAAACAATCTTTTGGTCCTTTCACAACCGTTTGCGTCGTTGGCTCCGTTATTGCGCGAGACTGTAGCTTTTGTGTATTGGTAATGAACAGCTTAGAACATCCATCTAACAAGACAACTGCATCTCCTGAGACAACTGCTGAAAGAAAGCTATCCCAGTCTTCTTTTATAGTTAGCTGAGAAACAGCCAAAGTGCCTTTTACGCTTTCTTCTAACTCCAACGAATTAGCTTCTTTAGTTGCGTTTGCCCATTGAATTAAAGGATTAATAACATGTTCGTTTACAATCGCATCATCAGCCAATCCATCAAGGTGGAGCACCGCTATTTTTATTTTTTCGTTGTGAGGTGAATGTATAAAGCGAATAAATAAGTCTGAGCTGTCTCCGAGCGCTATTTTTAACTTCTCTACGTTCTCATCTAAACGATTATGTAAAGGTTGTAGCGCTGGTGCCTCTGGCGAAGTTTCCTCTTTAGTTCGTTTAAAAAAGCGTCCGTAAGGCATTTTCTCTACCTTCCCAATTAATAAATTTGTTCGTATTTCTAGTTTTTTCTTATGAACCAATAATATGTATAAAAAGAAAATGTTTATTGCTTATAGGTAAAGGAATAGGTGGAGGAAGTAAAGCGGAAGGAGACAGGGGAAGTTAGTGTTCAATCTGGTCTGCGCTATTTGCTATTAGTTGCATAGAAGCCGTGAAGAAAATGACATTGATTATTGTAATATTTGTGTATCTATAGCCATACAGCAAATATAAATAAAAGAGCCTAACACTTTAAGGAAGTTAGGCTCTTTAGTATAGATATTTACTTTTTGTTACAAAGCAATCTTCTGCACGAAATTTAATGACTTCATATCCCCACGTCGAAAACGTAAGATATTGTTCATATTCTTTTTTTGTGATGGGACGAATTTCCGTATACCCTTTTTGGAGCATACAATCATCGGCAAACATCTCTTGAGATCGAAAATAAGCTACTTCTAATTCATCTAAGGTTAAGTCTCGATAGCCTAAAATCATGCCGTTTAAGGCGGTTTCCACAATCATTTTAACGTGGCCATCACCTTGCTTGAGAATAGCACATCCTTTTAGATCTTCAGAAGTAGGTGGCTCAGGCCCGCACCAGTCCATAAGCCCAGCAATGAAATGCTTCGTGTGCTCAGCGCTAATCTCGAGTACTCTTCCGCAGGAAAATTGTCCATTGCTTAAAGGGATAGCCCAAAACTGCCCAGGGATAAGATAGCGATTGGATTTTGGTTGAAACGGATAGGAAATGGTCTTTAGCATGCGTAGTACCTCTCTTATTGTTAAGAAATTAAACAACCCATTTTTTATAAACGTAGTATAAAATCTCAGCTCGATACTGATTAATCATATAATAAACGCCAGCGTAAAGTAGACCGCCAAACAGTACCATATTTACGGTCATTCCGGCTAGAAATATCTTGCCGATATGTGCACCTGTTTCCAGATGATCAGCCAAATCATCATCGGCGACTTCCAGTAACGTATGATCTAGATTGATGGGCACGAGATATTCACCGACTACGGTGTTTAAGTAAAACATGAGGGGGAAAGCCCACATAAACAGCATTCCGCCAATGAGACCAGCCATGCTGTTGCCTCTACATAATTTGGCTAAGCCTACAGAAAGGATCAGTCCAAACCCAAAGGTAGGAACAAAGTTTACAATTGAACCAAGGCTAAAGCCAAGTGCAACTTTATGAGAATGATCTTTTAGTCGCAATAGTTTGATAATAAGGTATTTAAAACGGCGCTTGAGAATTGTTAGTTTGGTCACGTCATTCTTTCCTTTCTGTAGTCAACCGTGTATGTATAGGGATGAGAACTATATTCTTATTTTACATCATGAAAATGCTGGAAGGAGCACTTTTTTTAGCATATTCAATGAAAATAAAGAAAAGTAGTCATCTTCAGTTCACAAAACTCATTTACAATATCAGGGTAAAAGCGTACGATAAAACTAGTCAAAATGGACTAAAGGAGAGATTTTATGATTTTAGTAGTTGGAGGAGCTGGCTATATCGGTAGCCACCTCGTGAAAGAGTTAGTGAAAACAAGTGAAGTCGTTGTCTTAGATAACCTCTCAACGGGGCACCGCTGGGCGATTGATGAGCGCGCGCAGTTTGTAGAAGGAAATTTAGGGAGCGAAGCGGACTTAGAGCATGTATTTTCTACTTATCAAATCGAAGCAGTGATGCATTTTGCGGCGAACAGCTTAGTAGGAGAGTCGGTTGTTGACCCTGTGAAGTACTATGAAAACAACGTCGCAGCGACTCTTACGTTATTAAAAACGATGATGAAACATAACGTAAAAAAGTTCATCTTTTCATCCACAGCGGCAACGTACGGCATTCCGTCTGTTGACATCATTACGGAAGAAACAAGCACGAATCCAATTAATCCGTACGGCCGTTCGAAGCTGATGATTGAACACATCTTAGCGGACTACGCGCATGCATATGGTATGGAATACGTGGTGCTTCGCTACTTTAACGCAGCGGGCGCGTACGAAACTGCAGAAATCGGCGAATCGCATGATCCAGAAACGCACCTCATCCCGATTATCCTTGAACACTTACTAGGCGAAAGAGAGCACATTTCCGTGTTTGGCTCTGACTACGACACGGAAGACGGCACGTGCATTCGCGATTACATTCACGTAACGGACCTTGCTAACGCACATATCGCTGCGCTTCAGTCACTTTTAGCAAGCGAAACAAAAACAGCGACGTACAATCTAGGAAACGGCCTTGGCTATTCGGTAAAAGAAGTCATCGATACGTGCGAGCGCGTAACGGGTAAAAAAGCGAACGTCGTGATGGCGGACCGCCGTCCTGGAGACCCAGCTCGACTTGTTGCGTCCTCTGATAAAATCCATCGTGATCTTGGTTGGAAAGCGGAACGTTCGCTAGAAGAGATTATCGCATCTGCATGGAAATGGCATCAAAGTCAAGTGAAGGTAGTGAAGTAATAAAGAAGCCGAGACGTGAGGTCTCGGCTTTTTGACTTTTAACACGACTCTCTGTCCATAAGAGTTGGCGGGAAGCGATACAGTAAAGGAAGTGAACCTTCTGGTGTACCTGAGTTATTCAGCCTTTCAAGCAGAATCGTTGCGGCCATTTCACCCATTTGCTGCGTGGGCTGTGCGACGGTCGTTAAGGTTGGGTTATAGACTTTGGCATAAGGCACATCGTCAATGCTAAGGATGGACAAATCGCTTGGAATGGATAAGTTATGGTTCTTCACGAATGTTAACACAGTTTCCAAGACTAGATCGTTCCCTGCAATAATCGCATCAGGCATTTCCTTATTCGATAACCATTCGGCTAGCCTAGTTTGTATATCAAGCAAAGTACCAGAGAAAACAAAATCAGAAATAACCTCTTGCTGAGACCGCTTCATAGCAGAATAAAAACCTTCTATCCGTTCGATCCTTGGCGTAATGTGCTGCTCGACAGGCAGCGTCATCATCGCAATTCTCTTCCGTTTCTTTTCTAAAAGGTGAGATACAGCTAAATAAAGAGCCGTTTCATTGTCGAGAATGACCGTGTCTGCTTTTAATCCTTCAAGCTTTCGGTCAATTAAGACAAGGGGGATTTGATCCACTAAAATCTTTTCATAAAGCGTCACGTCAGCGTTCGTTGGAAAAATGATTAACCCATCGATTTGCCTAGCGGTTAATAGTTCAATAAACTGTTTTTCTTTTTCTGGATTATCATCAGAATTGCAAATAATGGCCTGCAGCCCTTGAGCGCTTAGCTTTTTTTCAACGGCACTGATGATGTCAGTTGAAAACACATGTTTAATATTAGCCACGATGATGCCGATCATTTTGGTTTTCTTTGTTTTTAAGTTTCGAGCAAAATCGTTTGGGCGATAGTTTAGCTCAAGAATGGTTTGCTCAATTTTTTTCTTCGTATCATCACTCATGTACTTAAAGCGTTTATTAATAAACTGTGAAACGGTGCTTTTACTAACACCAGCAGCGTTTGCAACATCTTGGATCGTCACGTTCTTTTGGGAAGGCGCTTCTTTTTTCATCATGTATGCTTCCTTTCAGCAGGTTTAAAGATTGATATAAATCTATAGTATAAAAACCGGTTTATAAAAACAAGATGTATGACAAGCATACTTATAGTGCAAGAGACTCTCTAATGATGCTTAAATAAAGAGAAGTAACGACTTTATTTATAACTAAAGTAATAAAAATTTTCAAAAAGTTGTTGTAAACGATTACAACAATGTGTAATATAATACTAAACCGGTTTATTAAAAAAGTGAAGGATGAGATATGAATGTTAGATGTACTAACGATTGGAGATGCTTTAATTAGCATGCATCCCCGAAAAAAGGGGCCATTACGATTCTCTCATTCTTTTGAAAGAGGAATGGGGGGAGCGGAGCTTAACTTTGCGATTGGCTGTGCTAGGTTAGGTTTAAAGCCTGGCTGGATCTCAAAATTAGGGGACGATGAATTTGGAAAATATGTCTTTGACCAAGTGAGAGGAGAAGGCATTGATTTATCACACGTAACGTTTACCAATAACTATCCGACTTCCGTTTATTTTAGAGAAATTCACGCAAATGGAGAGAGCCGTTCATTCTTTTATCGAAACGATTCTCCTACCTTAGAGCTTTCTCAGCGTGACATCGTTGAGGAATACGTTAAGAACTTCAAGATTTTACATATCACAGGAGTATTTCCTTCAATTCATCATCAAAATATTGAATTAACTAAATCCATCATTTCAATGGCGAAAAAGCAAGGGCTGAAGATTTCATTTGATCCAAACGTTCGCTTGAAAATGTGGAGCGCAGAAGAAGCCGTAGCATTTATTTTATCGATTCTAAAAGACGTGGATATTATTTTAACTTCAAAAGAAGAAGCTGATTTAATTTTTGGCCTTCAGTCTGAGCGCAATCATATCGAAGCGTTTAAAAAATACGGAATTGAAACCGTTGTCATTAAAAAAGGTGCTGACGGAGCCGTTGGGGAGCATAACGGTGAATACCTAGAGCAGCCCGCTGTTCATGTGCCGTTAGTTGTCGATACGGTTGGGGCTGGAGATGGCTTTGACGCTGGTTTCATCAGTGCTCGTATAAAGGGAAAAACGTTTAAAGAATGCTTGGAATATGGAAGCATCGTTGGAGCTATGGTCGTTAGTGTTGAAGGCGATAACGAAGGGTTACCCACTTTGGATCAAGTAAGACACGCGATGGGAGAGTATAACTATGTTGAAAGGTGAGTCTCGTTTATGAAAATCATTGATCAGTTAATTTCCGCAAAATTTATTCCTGTTATTCGAACGGATAGTTTTCAAGAAGCTGAACAGATTTGCGATATCTTGGTTGAAGAAGGAATCAATACGATTGAGTTGACGCTATCAATCCCGGAAGCTACTAAGCTCGTAACGAAGCTGAAAAATCGATACGGAAACAATGTGACGGTTGGAATGGGAACTGTTCAAACAGTCGAGGAGCTTCAAGAATCAATTGATGCAGGCAGTGAATTTATTGTTACGCCGTATGCAGAAAATGAAGTGGTTGATCAGGTAACAGAAGTTCCGATTATTCCTGGCTGCATGACCGTAAGTGAAATTGCAAAGCTAAAAAGCAAAGGGTTTAAATTAATTAAAGTGTTTCCTGCATCGGTAGTAGGACAGTCATTTATAAAATCATCACTAAGCATTTTCCCTGATGTAAAGCTAATGCCTACTGGGGGAATTAGCGGAACGACAGGAATTGAGTGGATTGAAAATGGAGCTAGCTGTGTAGGAATAGGCAGCGATCTTAATAAAACGTATCAGACCAAAGGAGAACAAGGGCTACGTCAATATATCAAGCAAATCTTACAAGTAAAGGAAAGCTTAAATAAGGGGGAGACGTTATGTTCAAAAAGATAAAGTTAGGCCTATTGGTGAGTGTATCTTCTTTAGTGTTACTGTCAGCTTGTGGAGGGGGAGGAACAGCTACTACCAGCTCCGGTGAGAAGTCTGTTAGCATGAGGCTCGCGCATAATCAGGGTACTGATCATCCTGTGCATAAATCGCTGGAAGAGTTTACGAAACTAGCAAAAGAAGAATCTGATAATAGCGTAAATGTTCAGGTGTTTCCAAGCGGGCAGTTAGGGCAAGAGCGCGATGTCATTGAGCTCGTGCAATCAGGCACATTAGATTTAGCCAAAGTCAGCGCTAGCGCATTGGAATCGTTTGAAGACAGCTACTCAATTTTTTCTCTACCGTACGTTTTTAAAAGCCAAGAACATTACTATAACGTAATGGATAACAGCAAATCCGTACAAGAAATTTATAAACTTTCAAAAGACAAAGGTTTTATTGCTCTTGGCTGGTATGATGCTGGGCAGCGAAATATTTATACAGGTGATAAAGAAGTGAAGTCACCAAAAGATTTAGCAGGCATGAAGATTCGCGTACAGGAAAGCCAAACGTCTATTGCTATGATCAAAGCAATGGGTGGTTCACCGACACCTATGGCGTTCGGAGAAGTATACACGTCACTGCAGCAAGGAATTATTGACGGAGCGGAAAACAACATCACTGCTTTAACGGTAAACAAACACGGCGAAGTAGCAAAAGCGTATACGTTAACAGAGCACCAGTACGTGCCAGACATTTTAATCGTCAGCACAAAAACGTGGGATAAGTTATCGGATAGCCAAAAAGACACGTTAGCAAACGCTGTGAAAGAATCATCGGAAAGTCATAAAAAAGTATGGGCAGATGCTGTGAAGTCGGAAGAAGAAGCGGCTGAAAAGCTAGGTGTTAAAATGTATGAAATCGATAAAGAGCCATTCATTAAAGCTGCTGAGCCGTTACATGAAGAGTTCGTGAAGAAAAACGAAAGCTACAAAAAGTATTTTGAAGATTTTCAAGCACAGAACAAATAATTGAAGAGATAGGGACGGTAAATGAGGATTTCAATCAATCGTCTATCCAACTTGTGGAGAGTTAACCTTTTTATGGTTTGAATATTTTGTTTATTTAGAAAACCAGTTTGAAAAAGAATGGAATGAAGCGTAAGACACTCGACTCCTGCGGGAGATAAAGGAAGAGCTGAGACCTCGCAGCGTAGCGAGGAGGCTCAGCTTCCTCCCCGCGGAAAGCGAGGGTCTGTAGCGTAATGGAACAAACATATTCTAACAACTCTACTTGTTTTAAAAGAAACCATTTCATTATGTCTCAGCCTCTATCTCAAATCAATAAAACGACATTATCAACATCATTACCTAATGAAGTAGGAGGTTAACAATGAAAAAAATTGTTGATCGTATTACAGAATTTCTTACATGTTCCTTAATCGTTTTAATGGTATTGGCAGCTATCTGGCAGGTGTTTAGCCGATTTATTTTAAATACACCCAGTGCATTTACGGAAGAATTTTTACGCTATTCGCTCATCTGGTTAACGATGGTAGGCGGAGCTTACGCATTTGGAAAAAAAGAGCACTTAGCGATTGTGTTTATCGTACGAAAGTTTTCCAAAAGTATACAAAAAGTCATTGCGGTTGCGACAGATGTTCTAGTTGTTCTGTTTGTGCTATCAATCTTCATGTACGGCGGCTCTTTGGCAATGAATAACGCGGTGGGGCAGATTTCTTCAGCGCTGCAAATGCCCATTCAATATTTATATTTAAGCTTAGTTGTATCAGGATGTTTGTTTTTATTTTATGCAATCTTTCATCTTCAAAACACGTTAGGCTTTGGCGTTAAAGAGAAAAACAAATCCAATAATTCAGAGGTGAATTATTAATGGCCTTACAAGCGAGTCTCGTCTTAGTCTTTGTATTTACGTTGTTACTTCTATTTAGTGTTCCAATTTCGTTTAGTATTGTGATTGCCTCTTTAGTTACGATTATTACGATTATGCCAGTGGATATGGCGATTTTTACAGCAGCTCAGAAAATGGTTACCGGCATTGACAGCTTTTCTTTACTAGCCGTTCCCTTTTTTATTCTAGCTGGAATCTTAATGAATAACGGAGGAATTGCTTACCGGCTTGTGAATTTCGCTAAAGTGTTAGTCGGGAAAGCTCCGGGAGCATTAGCTCACTCTAATATTATTGGAAACATGATGTTTGGTTCTTTATCAGGATCATCCGTAGCGGCAGCAGCAGCAATCGGCGGCGTAATGGGTCCGCTGCAGAAAAAAGAAGGATACGATCCGCGATTTTCAGCAGCAGCGAATATTGCTTCCGCTCCTACGGGCTTAATTATTCCACCAAGCGGCACGCTCATTATCTACTCGTTAGTCAGCGGTGGAACGTCAATTGCAGCATTATTTATTGCAGGATACATACCTGGAATTCTATGGGGAATCGCGTGTATGGTCGTTGCGTTTCTTATCGCTCGAAAAAAAGGATACCGCGTAAACGAAAAAGTGACGGTAAAACTATTTTTCAAAACGTTCCTAGACGCTATACCGAGTCTACTGATGATTGTCGTTGTGATAGGAGGAATCGTTGCAGGAATTTTCACCGCTACGGAAGCCTCAGCGATAGCCGTGTTGTATACGTTTATTCTATCTTTTGCGATTTACCGTACGGTGAAGTTAAAAGATATGCCAGGTATTCTATTAAATACGGTTTCAATTACGTCGGTTATTATGTTTCTCGTTGCCGCATCTTCCGTTATGTCATGGGTGATGGCATTTACAGGGTTGCCGGCTTTAATTAGCGACGCTATCTTAAGCATCTCCACGAATATGTACGTGATTTTAATTGTTTTAAACATCATTTTATTAGCTATTGGTACCTTTATGGATATCACAGCAGCTGTTTTAATCTTTACACCTATTTTCCTGCCAATCGTACAGCAATTTGGAATGGATCCGGTTCATTTTGGAATTATGATGGTGCTGAACTTAAGTATCGGAAACATCACGCCGCCAGTTGGCAGCGCTTTATTTGTCGGTGCTAGCATTGCAAAGCTTGATTTAGAAGACGTAATAAAACCGCTTTTACCTTTTTATCTGGCGATTATCGTCGTTCTTATTCTTGTTACGTTTTTACCGGAAATCTCATTGTTTTTACCTAAAGTACTAGGTTACTAACACATAAAATGAAGGAGGCTTACATGATGACGTTAACAAAGACGTATCATTTTACATTAATAAAAGAAAAAAGCAATCAGCTTATGTTTAAGCTAGGGGACTCTCATCACTATGCATCTCTTTTCATTTTAGAAGAAGATCTGTTTCGAGTAATGGTGAGTAAGGGAGAAGAGTTTTCACCAGCAAAGACGTGGCTTGTGGCACCTGATATGGAAGATATTCCGTTTGAGGGTCGAAGCAGATTTGACCTTACGGGGTTTACCTTACCTGCTTACCATGTTGAAAAGAGTGAGGATGTCGTAACCGTTTACACAAAGCTCTTAAAAGCAGTAATAAAACTGGACGGCTTTAAAATCACGTGGCTGATGAGACGCAGTGAACAAGATAGCTGGCGACAGGTTGCGATGGACCGAAACACGCAGGCCTATAACTTTGACGGAGCGCTTGGAACCTCTACGTATCATTATTTACAGCGAACGTACGAAGAGTCGTATTATGGATTAGGTGAAAAAGCCGGTGAAACCAATCGATACGGAAGAAGGTTTCGCATGCTGAACCTTGATCCGATGGGATATGATGCGGAGTGGACCGATCCGCTTTATAAGCATATCCCGTTTTATATAACAAGAAATGAAAAAGAACAAATGTCCTACGGGTTGTTTTATGACAGCACGTCAGAGTCCATTTTTGATATGGGAAATGAAATGGATAACTACCACGGCTTGTATCGTTACTATGAGCAAAAAGCCGGTGATTTAGACTATTACTTTATCGCTGGTCCAGAAGTGAGCAGCGTTGTAAAGCGCTATACGTGGTTAACAGGAAAAACGATTTTTCCACCAAAATGGAGCTTAGGTTATTCTGGTTCCACGATGACGTACACGGATGCGCCAAATGCTCAGGAGCAGCTGGAACAATTTTTAGCGGACTGCGAGAAGAATGACATTTTGTGTGATTCCTTCCAGCTGTCGTCTGGCTATACGTCCATTGACGATAAGCGGTACGTTTTCAATTGGAACCACGATAAGTTTCCGGATATCAAAGGATTCGTTCAGTCTTTTGCTGATAAAGGAATTCGCTTATGTGCCAATATTAAACCTTGCTTGCTGCAGGACCATCCCATGTTTGAAGAGCTTAAAAAAGAAAACATGTTCATTATGAACGCAGCAGGAGATGGACCGGAAATGGTTCAGTTCTGGGATGATATCGGTGCGTATCTTGATTTTACAAACCCTAAAACCGTTAAGTGGTGGAAAGCGCAAGTCGAAGACAAGCTATTAAAATACGGCATTCAATCTACTTGGAACGATAACAATGAGTTTGAAATTTGGTCTGAAACAGCTCAAGTGAACGGCTTTGGCAATCCGCTTGCGTTCAATTATATAAGAAGCTTACAGCCAATCTTAATGATGAAAGCTTCGTATGAAGCGCAAAAAGAGAATAATCCAAACGAGAGACCATATTTAATTTCAAGATCAGGTGCACCGGGCATGCAGCGCTATGTGCAAACATGGACGGGTGATAACTACACGAGCTGGAAGACGTTAAAGTATAACAACAAGATGGCGGTTGGATTAAGCCTTTCTGGAATCTACAACATCGGACACGACGTGGGAGGATTTGCTGGTCCTGCCCCAGAGTCAGAGCTGTTAGTTCGCTGGGTGCAAAACGGAATTTTCTATCCGCGCTTTACGATTCATTCGTGGAACGAGGACAAAACGGTAAATGTTCCTTGGATGTATGAAGAAACAACAGAAGCCATTGCCAATTTAATTAAGTTTCGCTATACCTTACAGCCGTATTTATATACAGCACTGTATCGCGCGCACGCATACTACGAGCCAATGATTAAATCGACGTTCTATGATTTCGAAGGAGATCAAAATACGTTCAAAGAAAACGATGACTTCCTGTTAGGTGAGTTTATGCTGGTTCCTTCAGTTGTCGAAAAGGGAGCGACAGTGCGAGAAGTGTATCTGCCTCATCACAAAGACGGCTGGTTTGATTTCCATACGGGTGACTACTATGAAGGAGGTCAATCCGTTACGTTACCAGCAGCGTTAGAAGAGAAACCGCCTCTTCTTGTAAAAGGCGGCGCAATCATTCCGATTAATTGTAACGAACCATCGTTTAATGAAACGTCAGACGAACAGCGCGCTATTTTACTGTTTCCTTCTAAGGGGAATCAGTCATCTCACTATGAACTATATGAAGATGACGGCATTACGGCGCACTATGAAGAGCAATGTAAGAAAATCAACATTAATATGGAAACGACAGAAGAACGCATTAACGTTTCTCTTCATTTAAAAGGTGACTATGAGGTACCGTATGAAGAACTGATTTTCACAGTACCCGCTGGAGAAACGAGAGAAGTCTACGTTAATAATGAATGGACTAAGGTAGAAGATGGACGTTTCAGCGTACGAGTTCGGTAAGAAGGAAGGAGACAAAAGATGGGATTCTTAAAAGAAGATTTTATGTTGCGTACACCAGCAGCTTTCAAGCTATACGAGCAATTTGCCAAAAACATGCCAATCTATGACTACCATTGTCACCTAAGCGCAAAAGAAATCGCTGAAAATAGAAGATTTACTTCTGCTACGGAAGCGTGGTTAGAAGGAGATCACTATAAGTGGCGAGCGATGCGTACGTTAGGTATTGAAGAATACTATATTACGGGAGAAGCTTCTGCTAAGGAAAAATTCATCGCGTGGATTAAAGCCGTTCCGCTTCTCATCGGCAATCCACTTTACCACTGGACGCATTTAGAATTAGCACGCTACTTTGACTATCACGAAGTCGTGAAAGAAAAAGATGCGGAGAAGATATGGAATCACTGTGAAGAAATCGTTCGTTCAACAGAATTCACAACGCAATCGCTGATTAAGCAGTCAAACGTTTCCGTTATTTGTACCATTAACGATCCGTTAGAAGACTTATCGTATCACGTGGAGCTGCAGCAAAATGATGAGTTTCCAGTAAAGGTATTGCCAACCTTTCGACCGGACGCCATTCTTCACATACAGAGTCAGAACTTTTCTTCTTATATCCAGTCGTTTCTGAACGTATCGTCTGATGAAGTGACGGTGGAGTCTTTAATAGCGAACATTGATGCGTACGTAGACAAATTTCACGAAGCGGGCTGCCGCTTAGCTGACCACGGACTAACGACGTTTACGTACGTAGATGCAAAGCCGGATGAAGTGAATGAAATCATAAAGAAAAGGCTAGAGGGAGCAGCGCTTTCTTTAGAAGAAGAACATAAGTATGTATCGCTTATCATGCAGCACCTAAGTGGAATGTACGCTCGTAAGGATTGGGCGATGCAGCTTCACCTGGGGCCAATTCGAAATAATAATACGCTAGCGTTTAAAACAAGCGGTCCTGACGCAGGCTATGATTCTATTTCCAACCAGCAGTTTGCCGAAGAGCTGAACAAATTTTTCGACGCGCTGAACGTAAAGGGAGAATTACCAAGAACCATTGTCTTTCCGTTAAACCCTACTGAACAAGAAGCGATTGCTTCAACGCTTGGCAACTTCCAGCAAGCCGGAATTAAAGGGAAAATGCAGCTCGGTACCGCTTGGTGGTTTAACGATCACAAAGAAGGCATGCTGCGTCAAATGAACGTGTTAGCCAACTACGGCGTAATCAGTACGTTTATCGGCATGCTGACGGACTCGAGAAGCTTCTTATCTTACGCACGACACGAGTATTTCCGCCGGATTTTATGCGACTTATTTGGTCAGTGGATGGAAGAGGGAGAAATTCCAGACGACGTAAACGAAGTCGGTGGAATCATTGAAGATATTTGCTATAACAACGCAGCGAACTACTTTACCATTAGCAATACAAAACTGAAGGTGGGAGTGTAAGCATAATGAAAATGTCATTTAGATGGTACGGAACAAGCGATACGATTCCATTAACATATATTAAGCAGATTCCAAGTATGAGAGGAATTGTTTCCGCTATTTATGATATACCGGTCGGTGAAGTGTGGCCTGAAAGTAGAATTCAAACGTTAAAAAAAGACATTGAAGACGCAGGTCTTGAGCTAACGGTTATTGAAAGCGTGCCTGTTCATGAAGATATCAAACTAGGCTTGCCAACGCGTGATCAATATATTGCTAGTTTCCAGCAAACGCTGAAAAACCTAAGTGCAAGCGGCATTACGACGGTGTGCTATAACTTCATGCCGGTTTTCGACTGGACGAGGTCGTCACTGGAGCACCGTTTAGAAGATGATTCCACGTGCCTTAGCTATGATAACAGCGTCATTGAGCTAATGGATCCAGTGAAAGGAAATCTATCGCTGCCGGGTTGGGATACAAGCTATGAGAAAGAAGAGCTGGCTCAGCTTTTTGAACAATATCGCTCAGTAGGAACAGAAGAACTTTGGGATAACCTTTCCTACTTTTTAGAACAGGTCATCCCTGTTGCTGAACAGGTAGGCATTAACCTGGCTATGCATCCGGATGATCCACCTTGGTCCATCTTTGGACTGCCGCGCATCATCACAAATGAACAAAATATCGAGCGCCTTCTTTCTTTATATGAAAGTCCAAACCACGGACTGTGTTTTTGCACAGGCTCTTTAGGAGCGCTTGAAACCAATAATTTACCACAGATGGTTCGGAAATTTGGCTCACAGGGGAGAATTCACTTTGTTCATGCGAGAAACGTGAAGCGAACAGGTGAAAAGTCATTTAATGAAACGGCTCATCCTTCTGAGTACGGTTCTGTGGATATGTACGAAGTGTTAAAAGCGCTTCATGACGTTTCGTATAACGGTCCAATTCGTCCGGATCACGGGCGTATGATTTGGGGAGAAACAGGTAAGCCTGGCTACGGCTTGTTTGACCGTGCGTTAGGTGCAACGTACTTAACGGGACTGTGGGAAGCTATTCAAAAAGACCAGCAAAGCGTAAACGGAGGGAAAACACATGACGTCGCTGCCGTTAGAAAATAAAGTCGCTGTTGTAACCGGTGGAGCGGGCGTGTTAGGCGCTGCTTTCAGCGCAGCTCTAGCTAAAGCGGGTGCCAAAGTGGCCATCTTAAACCGAACGTTAGAAAAAGCAGAAGCACTAGCGAATCAGCTCAATCAAGAGGGAGGTCAAGCGCTTGCTGTCAGCGCAGACGTTACGAATGAAGCATCCCTAAAAGCAGCAAAGGAAATCATCAATCGCCACTGGGGTGAAATTGACCTCTTGGTAAACGGAGCAGGAGGGAATCATCCTAAGGCAACAACAACTCAAGAATATTTCAGCTGTGACGCTGAACTGAGTGATAACACGGTTACTTTCTTCAATCTTGAGCCGGATGACGTCCGCTTTGTGATGGACTTGAACTTCATGGGCACGCTTCTTCCTACGCAGGTGTTTGCTGCGGATATGATTCAAAAAGAAGCGGGAACCATCATTAATATCTCGTCTATGAACGGCTTTACGCCCCTTACGAAAATTCCGGCATACAGCGGTTCAAAAGCAGCCATTAACAACCTCACACAGTGGTTGGCGGTGCACTTTGCGACTTCCAATATACGAGTAAACGCCATTGCACCAGGATTCTTTTTAACGGCTCAAAATGAAAAGCTGTTATTAAAAGAAGACGGTACGCCAACGGACCGAGCAAAAAAAATCGTTGACCATACGCCAATGGGCCGCTTTGGAGACAAAGAAGACCTGGTCGGCACGCTCCTATACTTAGCAGACGACAGCATGTCTCGCTTCGTAACGGGTGCTGTTATTCCGGTTGACGGTGGATTTTCAGCGTATTCTGGTGTTTGATTTGAAGCTTTTATCATAGAAATAGCCGAGCGCTGCGTGCGCATCGGCTATTTTTGATTTCATCGCTAAAAACCACGTATCATCACCATTTCTGTAGAATAATATCACTATTTCCCAGGAAAGTTCGAATCGTGTCTAATCTTCACCATCAAATTAGCTCAGTGTTCTTCATCTCTTACTTTCGGTAAAGTAAACGTACCGGCGGAATACAAGAAAAAGCGCGCTTTTCAAAAGGACAAATCCATGAAATCTCTATCGTTTGAACAAGTCGCAGAATCGTTTCATCCTCTCATTGTCTCGATGATTCAAAAGCACCATATCTACAAAGAACAAGAAGAATACTATCAGCTCGCCTTAATTAACCTGTGGAAAGCCTACCAAAAGTTTGATGAAAGCAAAGGCTCGTTTTCAGCCTATGCCTATAGCACCGTGCGCGGCACCATTTTAATGGAGCTAAAAGCAAGCGTAAAACGAGACGAGCGAGAAGCACTAACGGAAGACACGCTGTTGGTGACGCACCCAGACGATTCGCTTCCCGTGGCCTTGCAGTCGTCTATTATTCATGACATGATCGAGCACCTCACGCCAAGAGAAAAGATTTATATCCTGGAATATCTATTAGGAGGTTACTCCTATAGGGAGCTTGCTGATAAGTACGGCGTCTCAACAGGAGCGGTGAAAAACTGGGGCAAGACCGCTCGGAAAAAGCTCAAAGAAACACTTTCACATTCATAGAACTAAGAAGCAGAAGGATATCACCTTCTGCTTTTTAAGAAGTAAACTAAAAATTTTGAATTATAGGTAAAAACTACTAGAAATTCAAAACTCTTTTTTGTAAAATAGTAATAAAGGGGTTGATAAAATGGAAGCAAATGAAAACTACGTTATAAACGTTGATACAAAAGCATTGAAGCCAGTTCAACACTTTCAGTACCAAACAAAAATTTTGGATGCAAAAGGAGAGTATTATTCCACAAAAACATGTAAAGAGCTACTCATGGAGTCTTGCATCGAGAACCTCACAACCTTTGATGGCGCACTGACAGCCGTCAGAAAACGATTTGGCTTCACGAAAGAACCTCCGCTTGTCATTGATAAAGTCAATGAACTCATTGTCATTCCTACCAAGTCTCCAACATCACATCGCTGCAGCTGGTATTTTTTATCCCATATTGACGTTACGCAGACGCTATCTTCTTCAAAAGAAACTTCGCAGGCCCAGACTATCTACTTCCACGACCAAACGCATCTTCCAACGTCACTTTCCCGGCATAGCTTAAAAGAGAAGTTAAGTAAGGCTTTAACGGTGCAGCATGATATTCGGAAGTAGCCTACATATTAGACTGTAGAGTTACCATGTCTAAGGGTAAGTAGTATAGAAATTCTGATGTTCAAAATGATAGAACTTTAATTTCATTAGGAAAAGCAGTTTTCATCCTATTTATATGGTACTTGTTTAAAAGAGTTTGATAGTATATCAAGCTCTTTTTATATCTTTATCCCAGAACAAATACATATTATTGAACTTATTTACTGTAAAAGAACTAGTTATTTTGCCCTTCTAGTTGTATAATACGACAGTAGCATTTTTTGGTAAAAGAAGTGTGGAAAGGGTTAGATTTTCTCGTTAAATTAACTAGATTAATTGATAAATAGCATTCTCATCTGTAAAACTGTTATTTTTAGCCGATAAAGTTTGTAGACGATATTCGTTATTTCAGTTAATTTATAAAACATCTTAGGAAGGTGAAAACAAAAGGATGAAATGCATTTTTAAAACACTCCTAGCAATTAGCTTTATTTTTGCTTGGGGAACATTTGAACATGAAGCAAAAGCTCAAGGTATTGAACCGACAATCTCTGTTAAATTAGTGAACTATCTTGGAGACAAATCGTCTATTACCATTCAGCCTTCTAAAACATATAAAATTGAAGGTAGTAACGTAGAATTAGAAAGTGGTAAGACTTACAGTGTAAAAGTAGAAAGCACTGGCGTAAGAATATATGAAGAAGATCAGCGAATAGCTAGTGCGGATTCATTTAAAGTAACTCCATCTACCTATAGCGCAACTCTATCAATTAATGGCAGAAAATATTTAGGTGATATGCGCTTTATAAATGAAGGTAATAAGTATATACGTCCAATTAATACGCTACCTCTGGAAGACTATCTAAAAGGTGTAGTTCCGAAGGAGGCATACGCGGATTGGCATATGGACGCGTTAAAAGCACAAGCACTTGCTGCTCGAACTTATGCTTTAACTTACATAAATAGCAATGCAATTGATGATACACAATATAAACAAGTGTACGGTGGTTATGATTGGAATGAACGCACTAGCCAAGCTGTTGATGAAACATTTGGAGAAACGGTGAAATACAACGGGGCTCTTGCTCAAACGGTTTTCTCATCTAGTAACGGCGGCTATATTGAGTCTAGCCTTAATTACTGGGGAAGTACGCAGCTTCCGTACCTTGAATCTAAGCCAGATCCTTATGACCCTCAACGTGAATGGACGAAGGTTGTGAATAAGCAGCAAATTAATTTAGTAGACAAAGATTTGAAAGATTCGAATGCATGGTGGAATTCTATCAATGAAGTTGATTCCATTATGGCACATAATATTAAGCAAAAAATGAACGCGAACGGGTTCAGCGGAAAAGACATTAAAATTGTTAGTGTTGAAGATGTAAAGTTCTATGCTCCGACAACGGGTCAACGCGCAACGAGAGGCGATTTAGTTGTTAAATACATAGTGAAAGATGAACTTGATTCAAATGGAAACTTAAAAGTAAGTACGTGGAATTTAATTGGCGAGAAAGCAAGCAGCGTTAAAAGCTTAATTAATGGCACGTCAATGCTAAACTTATATGTGAAAAGCATTACTTCTGATAGCAATTCTATTGTGATTAAAGGAGCAGGCTATGGACACGGCGTTGGTTTAAGCCAATATGGCGCAAGCGTTATGGCATCTCAAGGTAATTCCTATACAACAATACTAGAATTCTATTATCCTGGTACGACAATTAGCCAGCAGTATACGGATGCATATCCAAGAATAGAGGTACAACCTCCTTCTGCACCAACCATTATGGAAGTGACGGATGAAACGACAATTGTAAGAGGCAGGGCGGAAGCAGGCAGCTTAGTTTATGTGAAAAAGGGAACAGAAGTCATCGGTCGAGGAGTAACAGAATCGACAGGTATCTACCGCGTAAGCATTGCGAAACAGCCAGCGAAAACAAAGATTGGCGTGGTAGTAAAAGGCGAAGGTGGCTACAGCCCGTATTCGTATACAGTAGTAACAGCTACGGCAAAAGCAGAGGCACCGAAAGCACCAACCATTATGGAAGTGACGGATGAAACGACAATTGTAAGAGGCAGGGCGGAAGCAGGCAGCTTAGTTTATGTGAAAAAAGGAACAGAAGTCATCGGTCGAGGGGTAACAGAATCGACAGGCATCTACCGTGTACGCATTGCGATACAGCCAGCGAAAACGAAGATTGGCGTGGTAGTAAAAGGCGAAGGTGGCTACAGCCCGTATTCGTATACAGTAGTGACAGCTACGGCAAAAGCAGAAGTACCGAAAGCACCAACCATTATGGAAGTGACGGATGAAACGACAATTGTCCGAGGCAGAGCGGAAGCGGGCAGCTTAGTTTATGTGAAAAAAGGAACAGAAGTCATCGGTCGAGGGGTAACAGAATCGACAGGCATCTACCGTGTACGCATTGCGAAACAGCCAGCGAAAACAAAGATTGGCGTGGTGGTAAAAGGCGAAGGTGGTTACAGTCCGTATTCGTATACAGTAGTGACAGCTACGGCAAAAGCAGAAGTACCGAAAGCACCAACCATTATGGAAGTGAAGGATGAAACGACAATTGTCCGAGGCAGAGCGGAAGCAGGCAGCTTAGTCTACGTGAAAAAAGGCTCAGAAGTCATCGGTCGAGGTACTACAGGTTCTGATGGTATCTACCGTGTGCGTATTACAAAACAACCTATTAATACACGTATTGGAATTATAGTAAAAGGTGAAGGTGGCTACAGTCCATATACGTATATAACGGTAAAAAAAGCTTGATATCTGAGTGAAAAGTAGGCCACTTGAATAAGTGGCCTATTAAAGTATGAATAAATAAAAATTTCGTTTGCTACCGCTATACATATAAAGGTGAAAAAAGTACTAGTTATATTATCCTGTTAGCTGTATAATACAATCGATAATATTTCTATTTTTTAGGTTGTGGAGGATTTTATGTGAAAAGAAGTAGTTTAATAATCATGATTCTGGTTTTTATTACGCCTGTGATGTATGTAGGACCATTTCATATGAGTGCTGCAAGTGCGGCAATTAATGCCCCGAAAGTTAATACAATAACAGATCAAGATACAAAAATAACGGGGAGCGGGGACAAAAGTGCTGTTGTTTATGTGAAGGTAGGTTCTACTATTATAAGTCGAGGTCGAACGACAAGCTCAGGGAATTTCTCTATTACTATTCCTAAACAAAAGGCAAATACTCTTATTAGCGTAGTGACTAAAAATAACAATGGTACATATAGTTCTTATGCGAAAGTAAATGTTCAGAGTAAGACGCCCGTAGTTACCCCTATTGTAAATACGGTACTAGAGACAGATAAAGTGGTAACTGGTAAAGCTGAGAAAGATACATACGTCTATGTAAAGGTAGGCGCTACTATTATAGGTCGAGGTCGAGCGACAAGTTCAGGAAACTTTTCCGTTACTATCCCTGTACAAAAGGTAAACACTGTTATCAGCGTAGTGACTAAAAATACAAGTGGCAAATATAGCCCTTATACAAAGGTAAGCGTTCAAGGTAAGGCACACCCAAGCACGCCTACCGTAAATGCTGTATTGAATACGGATAAAGTTGTAACAGGAAAAGCAGAAAAAAATACATATGTGTATGTAAAAGTAGGTTCTACAATCATAGGACGAGGTCGAGCGACAAGCTCAGGCAATTATTCTATTACTATCTCACCTCAAGCTGCTAATACAGCAATTGCTGTCGTAGTAAAGGACACATCTGGCAATTATAGCCCTTATTGTAAGGTGAAGGTAACAGAAAAAGAAGTTTCTTTTGAAGAAAAGGTAGTGGAACTAACGAATATTGAAAGAGAAAAAGCAGGTCTATCACCTTTAAAGATTGATTCGACACTCATGAAAGTATCTCAGCAAAAAGCTCAAGATATGAGCACAAACCATTATTTTGATCATACAAGCCCTACATATGGAACGCCTTATGACATGATGAGTAAAGCAGGCATTGTATATTCAGCAGCTGGTGAAAACATTGCTTGGGGACACCCGAGTCCAGAAGCAGTTGTAAAAGGTTGGATGAATAGTCCTGGTCACCGTGCCAACATTTTGAATAATAGCTTCACGTATATTGGAGTTGGACATACAGAAGGAGATCACTATTGGGTACAGATGTTTTATCGCGAAGGAAGAAGTGATAACTGGTTTGAAGATGTACTGTCAGGAAAACAAAGTGCTGTTCCAAATGTTCAATAACCGTTCTTGCTTTTAGGTGAACCAAAAAATAAAAATTATTCATTAAGTTTAATAGAAAGAGAGAGACGTATATGAAAGCTAAAAGGTTTACATTCTTCATTTTATTTTGTTTGGTGTTCTCTCAGATTGCCCCTAATCTTGCTTTTGCTGGAGTTGATGTAACAGCTCCTACATTCGAGAGTATTAGCGTAGACAAGAAATCAGTGAAAGCCGGTGAAACGGTTAAAGTTCAAGTAAAAGCAACAGATAAAGAGTCAGGCATCAAACCTTATAACTTTATGTATTATAAAAGCCCAATTACTCAAAAAGCTGTATTTGTATCGCTAACATACAACAAAGAAACAGGTATGTATGAAGGAGAGCTGTCCCTTACAGGTAGTATGGAGCCTGGGAAATGGGAAGTGAATTACATCTATCTTCAAGATCAGGTAGAGAATACAGTTCAGATTGATGGCCCGCTTGAATCAGGTAGTTTTACTTTAACGGGAACAAAAGCAGATGTGACAGCTCCAACATTTGAAAGCATTAGCATAAATAAGAAATCAGTAAAAGCTGGAGAAACAGTTAAAGTTCAAGTGAAGGCGACAGATAAAGAATCGGGCATCAAACCTTATAACTTTATGTATTATAAAAGCCCAATTACTCAAAAAGCTGTATTTGTATCGCTAACATACAACAAAGAAACAGGTATGTATGAAGGAGAGCTGTCCCTTACAGGTAGTATGGAGCCTGGGAAATGGGAAGTGAATTACATCTATCTTCAAGATCAGGTAGAGAATACAGTTCAGATTGATGGCCCGCTTGAATCAGGTAGTTTTACTTTAACGGGAACAAAAGCAGATGTGACAGCTCCAACATTTGAAAGCATTAGCATAAATAAGAAATCAGTAAAAGCTGGAGAAACAGTTAAAGTTCAAGTGAAGGCGACAGATAAAGAATCGGGCATCAAACCTTATAACTTTATGTATTATAAAAGCCCAATTACTCAAAAAGCTGTATTTGTATCGCTAACATACAACAAAGAAACAGGTATGTATGAAGGAGAGCTGTCCCTTACAAATAGTATGGAGCCTGGGAAATGGGAAGTGAATTACATCTACCTTCAAGACCAAGTAGAGAATACAATTCAAATCGAAGGCCCACTCGAATCAGCAAGCTTCACCTTCCAAGGTGAAGACAACGTCAAGCCGACATTCAAATCCATTAAAGTAGGTCAGGAAACAATTGAAGCTAATTCATATAATCGTATTACTGTAAAAGCAGCGGATGACACATTAGTAAAAAGTGTTGTTGTCAAGTATGCAAAGCCGAATTCAAAAACAATTGAATCAGTGGAGTTGAGTAAAGGAGAAGACCAAGAAACGTTCAGTGGAGACGGGTGGTTTGGTGAATCCGGTGATTGGAAAGCAGCTTCTGTTGATATTACAGATATAAACGGGAACAAGCTGACAGTTACAAAAGGGTTAGAAAATGGAACGTTTAAAGTTCTGCCTCCAATTGAATCGATAGGTCATCGTATTGTAACGGGAAATGAAACGTGGTATAGCGAAGTTATTAATGATGATGTATATATTGGACCGAACGCGGTATTAACCGTAAATGGAAATGTAACGATTAACGGAAATGTATATGTACTTGGAGGACTGAGAAGCTACGGTGGTCTAAGGGTGACTAGTACGGTACACGCAAAGCGCTTCTTATTTAGTTCAGGCTATTATTCATATTTAAATAATGGTGACGTAATCGTAAGTGGCAGCAATTCGCTATATGGTATGACAGCATCAAACTATCCGTTAGCAGATGTTCCATTCAAGCTAAACAACACACCACTTAATGCCAAAGACAATAAAGTGAATTTAGAAGGAAGCACCGTACCAGTTGTAGACGTTTATTTAAATAATAAACTTCTGTCTTTAAATTCCAACGGTACATTCCGATTAAATGGCTATGATGTAACAAATCAGAAAGAGTTAACGTTTAAATTTGTGGATGTATTTGGTCATACCACTACTAAAACGTATAAAGTATATGGAACTGAACCTGTTCAGACACCAAAAGTAAACGAGATTAGCGATAAAGATGTGAAAATTACTGGCGTAGCTGGTTCAGAAGTAAAGGTAACGGCTAAGCTTGGAACAAAAACGTATACAGGAACTGCAAATGCAAAAGGCCAATTTACGATTTCAATTCCAAAACAAAAAGCAGGTACAAGTATAAAAATCAAAGCAAAAGATGAGGCTGGAAATAGTAGTGTTGAGGTCTCTCTGACTGTAAAAGACAAGACGCCTCCTGCTTTACCAACGGTTCAACCAGTTACAAATGAAGATACGGTTATTTCAGGAACCTCAGAAGCTGGTAGCTTAGTTTATATCAAGTCAGGATCTACTGTCCTAGCTCGCAAGGTAGCGGATAGTAAGGGACATTATGAAGTGAAAATTCCTTTACAAAAAGCAGGTACAAAATTATCAGTTATTGCAAAAGATAGTGCTGGGAATTATAGCAAATATGCATACGTAACGGTAAGTGAAGTAGATCGAACGGCACCTGAAAAGCCAGCTGTAAATCCAGTTACGGATCAAGATACAATGGTTACCGGAACATCAGAGCCCGGATCGACGGCTACTGTAAAGATAGGAAGTAAATTATATAGTTCAGTTGTTCAAAAAGACAGTAGTTTCAAAGTGACAATTGATAAACAAAAAGCAAATACTTCAATTACAATTACTGCGACAGATGCAGCAAACAATACAAGTGAATCTACGGTTGTCAAAGTGGAAGATCGTACGCGACCAGATGCGCCTACTCTAAACGCAGTAACGAATGAAGATGTAAAAGTAACGGGTAAGGCTGAACCAAATAGCTTAGTCTATGTAAAGAAAGGTTCATCAATTATTGGACGCGGCAAAACTAACGCTAGAGGTCAATTTTCAGTTGCAATACCTAAACAAAAGGAAAAGCTGAAAATCAGCGTTGTAGTAAAAGATACAGCAGGTAACTATAGCCCCTATGCTTATACGACAGTTGTTAAGAAGGAAGCTACTCCACCAGCTGCACCAAATGTAAATGAAGTTAGTGATTTGGATACAAAAGTAAGTGGAACAGGACAGCCAAATACAATTATTACAGTAAAAGCATCAGCTAAAGAATATAAGGGTACAACCAGAGCAGACGGGCACTTTGAAGTAACGATTGATAAACAAAAAGCAGGAACCAACTTGATTATTACATCCACTAATCAAGAAGGAGCAAGCAGTGCAGAAGTAAAAAAAATAGTTGAAGATAAAACCCCTCCTGCTATATTTACTATCAATGAAATCACGAATGAAGATGCCAAGATAACAGGTAAGGCTGAAGCGGGAAGTACGGTATACGCTAAAGTTGGCTCAACAATTATTGGTAAGAGATTAGTAGATGTGAATGGGAACTTTACAGTTATTATTCCGAAGCAAAAAGTGAGCACAAAAATAAACCTAGTGGCACGAGACAGCGCTGGAAACTATAGCAAATACACATCGAAAATAGTTAGTCAAAAAAGACCGCAGGCGCCTAATGTCAACATGATTAAAGCAATAGATAAAAAAGTCACGGGAACGGCAGAAGGGAATAGCCTTGTATACGTGAAAGTTGGTTCAACCATCATTGGACGAGGGAAAACCGATGCAACAGGGCACTTTACGGTTGCAGTGCCAGCGCAAACTTCTGGTACAAAAGTAAGTGTTGTGATTAAAAACAGCAAAGGTTTGTATAGTTCTTATACATCAAAGGTAGTACAATAAGATATAAAAGAAGCGAATTAATCTAGAAAAGGTTAATTCGTTTTCTTCTGTAATAAAGTTAAAAAAGGTTAAAATAACCTTATATGTAACATTATAGAAAATGTAAGAGGGGAAAGTATCTATGTCTTTATCAGAATATATCATTGAAAATGAGAAAGTCTTCAAAGGAGCTCATGACATAAAATATTTATTTATACCAGCAAGTAAACCTTCCAGTCACTTAGCCGTGACTTTTTCAGGCTTTAATGGAAAAGAGCAAGAAGGTAAGCCTGCATTTTACAACTATGTGAGATATCTTCAAGAGATTGATTGTCATAGGCTATTTATCTTAGATAACTGTATGGGTCACCCAGCATACTATTTGGGTCAACATAAAAAACTAGACTATGAGGTATCAGTAGCAGCACTAATTTTTAAGATAGCAAATGAGAATAAAATTAGAAAAGAAAACATCATTACCTGCGGATCAAGTAAAGGTGGAACGGCAGCATTTTACTTTGCCATGAGATATGACTTTGGTCATTTTATAGCAGGAGGATTTCAGTTTAAAGTTGGAGATTATTTATACGGTGTAAACAACTATACGCGTGATACAGTACTAAAATTAATTACTGGCGGCAATTCGGAAGGTCACCGTGATTATTTAAACCAATTTTATATTGATATTGTGAGTAATTATACGTATAAAACGAAGCCTCACATTCATGTTGGAAGTGGAGACTCTCACTATAACCAACATGTAAAACCGTTCGTGAAAATACTTGAGGAGCGAGAGATCCCTTATGATCTAGATGTTCAAGCATATAAAGGCCACTCAGAAATGGGACCTTACTTTGCTACTTATCTATTAGATGAACTGTCAGCTATTACAGGTGAAATCTTCATTAAAGATACTTCAATTGAAACAGAAAGCGAAAATATCATTTCCGTTTCGTGTCAAGTGCCTGAAAGCTTTATAAAGAATAAGACCGCTCACTTTGCTTATTATGTGTATAAAGATGGTCACTCTGGGCCAATCGAAAAAACAAAGTATTCTAATAGTTCAACATTAAAGTATCAAGTAACCGAACCTGGTAAATATACAGTAAAGGTATTCGTTAAAAAAGGAGAAACGAGACTTTCAAAAGGTACAAGTTGGGTCACAGTTTAAAGAAGAGAATGGAAAATCTGTTTTTATACTTAGGTGTAAAAACAGATTTTCATTTTGAGTGATAATCAAAAAAATGTAAGATAAGTAAGAATAAAGGAATGAAATTATTTATTTGTCCAACTTTTGATGATAAACTGTATTAGGTATATTTGCCTGTTGTCTTTTACTGAGAGTTGGAAACGGAGGAACATAATCATATGTCTATAGACGTTAAAGATAGAAATAAACATACAAAAAAAGTAGGGGAAAATCAAAAAGTAGTAGAGAGTGCAAAAGAAGCTTTACTCGTTCAAAAACTTGTTCGAGAAAAGGAAGAGCTAGAGCGAGAATTTACGGAAATACTTGAGTTTATGTTAGCAGATATGAAAAAGCAAGATGAATTATTTAGAAGTGAACATCCAGAATTGTTAATAGAAGATAACGAAGAAGGATTGTATAAAGATAAGTATGAACAAGCCATTAAAGATATGAAACTACTAGAAAACGGTCAAAAAGAAAGCAGAGAGCTTGTTTTATTACTGAAAAAAAATGTTCAAGACTTAGAGAATGAAAAGAAAACTCTTCAGCATAGAGAGTTTGTTAGTAACCAAGACCTTGAGACATTAAAAAGTAAACAAAGTGATTTGTTGCAGAAGTTAGCAGCCCTCGAATTAAATCATGTTGAATCTGTTCAATATAAAGAACAAATTCAGGTAAAGTATAAATCTGTTCAAAGTCAATTAGAAGCTTCTGAAGAAGAACTAAAACAAGAAGAACAGAAAAGAAAGATACTTGAAGCTGAAAATGCGAGATTAAAAGAGGAAAAAGAGCAGCTTAGTAAGCAATACGAAGAATTGAAAGTTTATTCTGAAAAAACAGAAGAAAGAATGTTGAAACTAGAAAATTCTAAGCTTGGGAGAATGACAATAGCTTATTGGTCTTTCAGAAAAAAATTATCTAGAAAATAATCATTGTATTGACAACAATAGTGGAGGACAAAATGAATAATCGGTTTTTACCTTTGTATAATGAGTACAAGAAACAGCTTAAAACATTGAATTTTATAGTAAACCCTAACAATACAAATTCGGCTTATTCACTAAGCTTAAAGAATACTAAATGGTACACCAATAATATTGGGACAGCTCTCTTGACTAAAGAAAACTTTTTATATATCGAACATTCACAAAGTAAACGAGACGCATTTTATGTATCCTATCTAGAACAAAACGGTAGCTTTAGTACCCCTCCCTCTTATACTACAGGTTTAAAAAAGAAACAAAAATACCTTGTAAACTTCCATGGTAGAACAGATAAAGATGTTACGGTAGATTTATTTTTTATTGCATATGAAAAAGGTAAAAAAACATCTACTCAATTCCTTTCACTGAACAGTACTGAAGTTATCGAGTTAGACGGTGATGCAGACGATTATCGAATTGCTATTCGCGTGGTCGGGAAAGGTAGCACCGTTATCCAACAAATTCAGCTAATTCAAATAGATCAAGTCAAAGGCTTGATTCAACCACCTTCAGAGAAAAAAGAAGCTGAATTTAACGTAGAAGATTATACGTGGAAAGATCTTTTACAAATGAAGAATTTCACACCCAAAGATTGGTACGTGCCAAAAGTAAATCATCTAAAGAATCTTAGCATAAAAAATGGTCGAGTTAGAGCTGATTTTGATTTAGAAGAAGAGCAGCATCAATATATTTCATGTTATGAACAAAATATTAGTTTTGGACAAAAACCAACTGTTTTTCCAATAAAAATTGATTCAAATAATCGATATAAAGTTACTTTTAAAGGTGAAAAGAAAGACACGGCCATTGCGCAACTTTTTGTTATTTTTTATTCGAATACAGGAAGTAAAGAGCAAGTAGAGATTGTTAATTTAAACGAAGAGCGACTGATTAAAGTTCTTCCAAAAGCTAAGTTTTGTCGAATGGCAGTACGCTTCTCAGGAACTGGGTTTGTTGAAATACATGATGTAACTTGTCAAAGTAAAAAGGAAACTGGATTTCTACCAATAAAACATTTACGTTCACTTGGCTATGATGTCCCGAATACGCTTAAAGATGTAAAGCTAGGTGTTATTTGTGATGAGTTTACGATGCAATGCTTAGAGCCTGAATGTGATGTAATTACGTTTAGTCCAGATAACTGGAAAGCTACATTCGCAACAAACAAACCACATGCTTTATTTGTTGAATCAGCTTGGCACGGAAACAACGGAAAGTGGACAAGGAAAGTGTCTAGCAATAATAAAACCAATATTCTAGATCTGCTTGAAGTTGTTAATTGGTGTAAAGAAAATCATATTCCAACAATCTTTTGGAATAAAGAAGATCCGGTACATTTCAATTCATTTATTCAAACGGCTAAACACTTTGATTATATCTTTACTACAGATGAAAATTCAGTGGAAAACTATAAACAAAATCTGCATCATGATCAAGTTTTTGCACTGCCATTTGCAGCTCAGCCAGCTATTCATAATCCAATTGAGCTATACGAGAGAGAGAATGGAATTAGCTTTGCTGGATCGTACTATGCAAATAAATATATTGAACGCCAGTATGACATGAATATGTTACTAGAATCAGCGGCTAAGTATGGACTGACTATTTATGATCGCAACTATGGCAATGATTTAACGGAATTTTATTTTCCTGAACACCTAAGACAATATACAAAGCAAAGCTTAAAAGCATCTGAAATTCATAAAGCCTACAAAGGGTACAAAGTAGCTCTTAACGTAAATAGCGTAGTTGATTCACCTACAATGTTCTCTAGAAGGGTTTTTGAATGTTTAGCATCGAATACTCCTGTTGTAAGTACATATTCAAAAGGAATTGAAAATTTATTTGATGACCTTGTATTTATGAGCAGCGAAAAAGAAGATTTTGAGCTTGAATTTCAAAGATTGCTAACGGATGAGAAATATTACAGAGAAAGAGCTCATCAAGGTTTACGAGAAGTTTTACAATATCACACTTACGAGAGTCGATTAAACTATGTCTTAGGAAAAGCGGGGTTTGAATTAAAGGATTCTTATCCAGCTATTGGAGTTTGGAGTCAGGTTGAAAGCTTAGCTGAACTACAATATGTCATGAACATGTTTAGTAATCAGGCCTATAAATCAAAAGAACTGAAAGTGATTTTGAAAAAGCCTTTTAGTTATAAACAAGTTGCAAAGGATTTAAAGGCTAACAATATTGAAGTCCTTAAAGACTATGAAAAGCCAGAATTTAAGGATATTAAATATGTAGCTTATTTTAAGCCTAGCAATTTTTATGGTGAAAACTACTTGTTAGATTTGTATTATGCTACGAAATATTCTAATAGTGACGTTATTGGCAAACGTACACATTACCAAACTGCACAACTTGCCGTGATAAATGATAGAAGTGAGCATTCCTATACAGATTGTTTAGATTTAGATGCTGCTATCATTAGCCTAAAAGCATGGAAGCATATTGGTAAAGAAGAGATTTCAGCTGAAAGTAATTTAAAGTTCTTGTTTAAAAAAGGGTATCGGTTATTTGCAGCAGATCGCTTTAATTTTGTAAAAGACTTATCTTATTTAGATTATGAAAATGTCCATTCTAACATAGATACATCAGTAAATATTTAATGATGGAGCGTAGGAAATGAGAAAAACATTATTACAACCAGCAGAAGTTTATGTATATAAAGACGATTGGATCCATTCTCGCAAAGATGGCTTTGAATTTGAGATTGCAAGAAAAGAGTCATTTCTTTCTCTCAAAGTTCAAAAAAAAGACAGTGAGTATAACTATACATTTCTAACTTCTGATAGAAACGCAATACCAATAAAATATGATTCGAGATTTGTCTACACAGCCACAATTAAAGGGAACGTGTCAGACAGCTTAGATGTTCAGTTAATTGTTAAGGGAACAGGTGAAGGGAAGCAGATTACTAGCCAGTATATTGGAATGGATGTTGAAAAAATTCTTTCTTTTCCTGCCAATGTAAATAACCTCGAGCTAATGCTTAGAGTGTCTGGTACGGGAGAAGCCAACATAGAAGAAGTGAGCATCTCGTGTTACGATGCACCTTTAAAAGACATAGAGCAATCTATTTATGATTTGAATGACGAAGCGGACTACTTGGTGTTAACAAACGTATATCCTGAGAAAAATAACCTATACCGTAATATGTTTGTTCATAGACGTGCTGAGCTTTATCAAGAGAACGGTGCCTCTGTTGATATATTCCGTTTGAATGCTAAGGAAACGTCTTTAGCATATTACAAATTTAATAATACCTTTGTTTTATCGGGTGGCAAAGAAGAACTAACGAACGTGCTGAATGGAAAGAAATATAAAAAGATTTTAATTCATTTTGTTGATCATCATATGATTGAAGCAATTGAAGCTAGTCAAGCTGCAAAGACGCCAATTCTTATTTGGATTCATGGAGTTGAAACGGAAAAATGGTATCGCAGGTGGTTTAATTTTAGTGGAGATGCTGCAGCGTTAGAAAAAACGTTAGCCTCAATTAAAGAAAATAAAAAGCGCACAGACTTTATGAAGTCGGTCTACGAAAGCAAAACGTTAAATATTAAATTTATCTTTGTATCGAAATGGTTTAAAGAAGCAGTGGCGGAAGCAGATACGAATGCTTTTGTTGAAGACTATTCAATCATTCATAACGTTGTCGATGACAAAATGTTTGACTACGTTCCAAAAGATGCAAATCAGCGTAAAAAAATACTAAGCATTCGTCCGTTTGCGTCTCATAAGTACGCGAATGATCTATCAGTAAAAGCAATTCTAGCGCTATCCAAAAAGGATTATTTTGAAGAATTCGAGTTTAATATTTATGGTCATGGCGTATTGTTTGACACAACATTAGAGCCAATTAAACACTTTTCGAATGTTCATATTCATAATTACTTCTTACCACAAACAGAGATTGCCAAACTGCACAAAGAGCACGGAATTTTCTTGTGCCCAACGCGCCTGGATTCACAAGGAGTATCGATGTGTGAAGCGATGAGCAGCGGGTTAATTCCAATTACAAATGGCGTAACGGCAATACCTGAGTTTGTCGATGATGAGTGCGGCTGCTTAGCTGGAAGAGAAGATTCTCAAGGCCTAGCCGATGCCATTGACTTCCTATATCATCACCCTGAAGAATTTCAAAAGAAATCTCATGAAGCCGCAAAGCGCATGAGAAAACAATGCAGTATCGAAAAAGTCATTAATGAAGAGCTAGCTGAAATTTATCATTAAAACAGATTAAACTCTACAAGATTGACAGTACAGAAGAGCTATATTATATTTTAGTAGCTTTTGTAAAGTAGTCTAATGGAAATAGGAGTGTTACATTACGTGAATAAAAAGATTGATATACTGGGGAGCTGTGTGTCCAGAGATCCCTTTGCAATGTTTGAACATCAATATGAAATTAATAATTACTTCGCAAGAACAAACGTTATTTCATTAGCTTCTAAGCCGATGAAGATTTCAATCTATAAAATTTTACTGGATTCAAATTTTCAAAAGCGAAGCGTTTATAATGATTTAAATAAGCAATTTTTTAAGTATTTAGAAGAAGTTCAGTCCAACGTTCTCATTATTGATTTATTGTCTGAGCGCTTACGCTTAATGAAGCGTGGAGAAACATATTTTACGCTATCTGATGAATTTAATAAATCAAATTTAATGCAAGAATTAAAAGGCAAAGCAGTTGTACAGAAAACAGACGAAATGTGGGAAGCAGCTGCCAAGCAATTAGTAGCAAAGCTTAATGAAAGCAAGTATGATCAAGTCATTATTCACAAAGCCTTCTGGCAGGAACGTTACATAGATGCAAACGGTGATATCCAAAGCTTTGAAAATATAGATGAGATTCATGAAAATAACAAAAAGCTCGATTTTATGTACAAGTATCTAGGTGAAAATGTAAGCAAAGCATCCTATTTGGAAATTACAGATGAAGAAATATTTGCGGATGAAAATCATAAATGGGGACTGTCTCCTCGTCACTATGAAACATCTTATTATGAAAAGTTTTTAAACGAGCTAAAACACGTTTTAGCATAATAAAAATAACCAATGAAAAAGCGTAGCGAGGATGTCCTCGCTACGCTTTTTTCTGTTGCTTGAATCGATAAAGTAAATATAAAAATAGTGCCCCGCCGAATGAATCCACTAACACATCGACCATGCGCCCATCTCGTCCAACGATAAACGCTTGGTGCACCTCATCCGTAAAGGCAAATAAAGCAAGCAAAATCCAAGCTTTTATGTACCGCGTCTTAGATTCTCGTAAATTCCAATAGAACAATAGGGCGAGTATTCCAAAGAACGTGATGTGCGCAATTTTTCGTAAAATGAATTCTGTATTAAAGCCGTAGGAATAAGCAGTGAAAAATTCACTGCTAGGGTTTAGAACAGATCCAATCGTAGCATTGTGATCCCATACAGAAGGGTTATTCCACGTACCGGGATCGGTTACTTGCAAATGAGGCGTGTGTGAAAAATAAGCAATCGCAAGCATAAGTAAAAGGGCAATCAGTTTCTTTACCATATGTAATCCTTCTTCTAACTAGTTTTAATTTATATCCTAGAAGAAAATGGGAGATAAAGCAAGTGTAAAGACCATTCGATATAATTTTACAAAAAAATCAAAAAAAGGGATGGTATTTTTATACTATTGAAATGTATAATAAACATATTAATTAGGTATTTAGATTCAAATAAGAGCAAAGCTGATAGATAAACATCTTACATAGGCATCATTTCATCTTGTCTTCCATCTATATTAAGAATAAATTCTAATATATTCCTCATTTTAAAGACTTTAAAACTATTAAATGGATTATCCTGCAACAGAACAGCACTGAAAAAGGACTTTTCGAGGAGTGAAAGTCCTATATTAAGCATTTAGTATAAAAGTCGACATCAAACGACAAAAACCCTCATTTAAAACCATAAATTGTTATGGTAATATTACTTTTTGAATAAGCCTAATGAATTATTAAATTGATAATTTAAGTAAGAAAAAAGGTGATATCTCCTAACCTTTATCAATGGAGATACTCGGCTGTGCTGTGGGTGGCATATAAGAAAGGCACCTTAGACGCGTTTGTTGTCATTAGCATGGTGTGAGGTAGGGTTAGATGCCCTGTTTTTTATAAATGTTTACGCAAGGGTTGAGATGAATACAACCTTTTCTTAAGCATTTATATCTATATTTATTGGTTACTAAAACATGAAAAGAGGAGTTATGCTATGAAAAAAGTACGCAAGGCCATTATTCCGGCAGCGGGTCTTGGGACACGCTTCTTACCAGCAACAAAAGCAATGCCAAAAGAAATGCTTCCTATTGTGGACAAGCCTACCATTCAGTACATAATTGAAGAAGCAATCCAGTCTGGTATTGAAGACATTATTATCGTAACGGGAAAAGGTAAGCGTGCCATTGAAGATCATTTCGACTATGCGCCAGAGCTGGAAAATAACTTAGTAGAAAAAGAGAAATTTGAGTTATTAGAAAAAGTTCGTCAATCATCAAACGTTGATATCCATTATATTCGTCAAAAAGAACCAAAAGGTTTAGGTCATGCTGTGTGGTGCGCTCGCAACTTTATCGGTAATGAGCCGTTCGCTGTACTGCTAGGAGACGACATTGTGCAGGCTGAAACACCTTCCCTGCGTCAGCTCATGAATGAATATGAAAGCACCTTATCATCGGTTATTGGTGTGCAAACGGTGGCAGATGAACAAACGCATCGCTACGGAATTGTTGATCCAATTTCTAGTGAAGGCCGTCGCTATCAGGTTAATACGTTTGTAGAAAAGCCAGCTCCAGGTACGGCACCATCAAATCTAGCTATTATGGGACGCTATGTTTTTACTCCTGAAATCTTCATGTTCCTAGAACAGCAAGAAATTGGTGCAGGCGGAGAAATTCAGTTAACAGACGCCATTCAAAAGCTAAACGAAATTCAACGCGTGTTTGCGTATGACTTTGAAGGTAAGCGGTATGACGTAGGAGAAAAGCTAGGATTTATTGAAACAACGCTTGAATTTGCCTTGCAGCATGACGACTTGAAAAATCAGCTTTTAGAAATCATGGAACGTCTGGTAGAGCAAAACAAAGCAGCAATGAACGTAAAATAAATAAAGGGGTGTTAAAAGTATGCCACCAGTAGCTCAGCAAAAAGCTATGCAAGCAAAAGCACCCCAGATAAAAGGCGCGATTTTCGTTAATGAACCATTTTTATATCGATACACTAAACGAAGTACTGATATTGTTGGTTCATTAGCTGGAATAATTGTTCTATCATTTTTATTCCTTGTCATTTCAGTTTGGATTAAAATAGAGGATCCAAAAGGCCCCGTATTCTTTTCGCAAAAACGCGTAGGTAAAAATGGAAAAGAATTTAATATGTATAAGTTCCGCTCAATGGTGACGGATGCAGAAGAAAGGCTAAAAGAGCTTCTAGCGCTAAACGAAACGACGGGTGCTATGTTTAAAATGAAGAACGATCCGCGGGTCACAAGAGTGGGGCGTTTTATTCGTAAAACGAGTATTGATGAACTACCACAGTTATTCAATGTATTAAAAGGAGATATGAGCCTCGTCGGACCAAGACCTCCACTGCCAAGAGAAGTAGATGAATATACTTCTTACGATAAGCAGCGACTTTTTGTTGTGCCAGGCTGCACAGGCTTATGGCAAGTCAGCGGGCGAAGTAACATTGGGTTTAAAGAAATGGTGGAACTAGATTTGCAATACATACAAACAAGAAGCCTTTTGATAGACGTAAAGATTATCTTTAAAACCATACTTGTCCTTTTTGGTTCCAAAGACGCTTTTTAAAGATTGAATATAAAAAATCATTTTACTATTTTGAAAGATGGTGTATCCTTCATGAGAAAAGATTCAAAAATTTATGTTGCTGGTCATAGAGGGTTAGTAGGCTCAGCAATCCTCACAAAACTACAGGAAAAAGGTTATACAAACCTTGTTTATCGTACAAGCGGTGAGCTAGATCTGCGTGATAAGTTCGCAGTGGATGCGTTCTTTGCAGAAGAAAAGCCAGAGTTTGTCTTTCTAGCAGCAGCAAAAGTAGGCGGAATTGTAGCCAATAATGAGTACCCAGCAGACTTCATTCGCGACAACCTGTTAATTCAAACAAATGTGATTGATGCGTCGCATCGCAATAATGTTGAGAAACTACTATTTTTAGGCAGCACATGTATTTATCCAAAACTTGCGCCACAGCCATTAAAAGAAGAGTACCTATTAACTGGTGAACTTGAGCCAACAAACGAACCGTACGCAATTGCGAAAATTGCCGGTATTAAAATGTGCGAGTCTTATAACCGTCAATACGGTACAAAATATATTTCGGCGATGCCAACAAATCTATACGGACCAAACGACAACTTTGATTTACAAACATCACACGTGTTACCAGCGCTACTTCGTAAGTTCCACGAAGCAAAAGAAAGCAACGCACCGTTTGTGGAAATGTGGGGAACGGGAACACCAAAACGTGAATTTCTATATTCAGATGACTTAGCGAATGCATGCGTGTTCTTAATGGATACATATGAAGGAAATGAAATTGTCAATATCGGTGTGGGTGATGATATTGCGATAAAAGAGCTGGGCGAAAAAGTAAAAGCAGTTGTTGGATACGAAGGTGAGATTCAGTTTGACACAACAAAGCCAGACGGAACGCCTCGTAAGCTAGTAGACGTAACAAAGATTAATAGCTTAGGTTGGAAAGCAACAACTTCTTTAGAAGAAGGTTTAGAAAAAGCATATCAATGGTTTTTAGAAAACGAACTAACAAAGATTAACTAATTGACGATATAACTGGAGGATATTATGAAAAAGGCATTGATTACAGGTGTAACAGGACAAGACGGATCATACTTAGCAGAATTTTTACTAGAAAAAGGATATGAAGTACACGGAATTATCCGTCGCAGCTCATCTTATAACCAAGAGCGTTTAGAAGATCTTCTAACAGAAGAAGCAGCGAGCGCACTATTAAATAATTCAAACTTCCACCTGCACTACGGTGACGTAACTGATGCACTAAATATCACACGTATTATTGGTGATATTAAGCCAGATGAAATTTACAACTTAGCCGCCCAGTCTCATGTGCGCGTATCCTTTGATATGCCTGGCTACACGCTAGACGTTGACGCAAAAGGAACATTAAATATTCTAGAAGCCGTTCGTATTTTAGGTCTAACGGATAAAACACGCGTATATCAAGCGTCTACTTCTGAGCTGTTCGGTAAAGTACAAGAAGTACCGCAAAGAGAAACAACGCCATTTTATCCACGTTCTCCATACGGCGTAGCGAAAATTTACGGCTTCTGGATTACAAAAAACTACCGTGAATCTTATAATATGTTCGCAGTAAACGGAATTTTATTCAACCATGAATCAGAGCGTCGCGGTGAAACGTTCGTAACGCGTAAAATTACGCTTGCTGCTTCACGTATTGCGCAAGGTAAACAAGATAAGCTGATGCTTGGAAACCTGGAGTCATTACGCGACTGGGGTTACGCAAAAGACTATGTTGAATGCATGTGGTTAATTCTTCAGCACGATAAGCCAGAAGACTTTGTTATCGCAACAGGTGAAATGCACTCTGTACGTGAGTTTGTGCAGTTAGCATTCAAGCACACAGGTATTGAAGTTGAGTGGCAAGGCGAAGGCGTAGATGAAAAAGGTATCAATAAAGCAACGGGTGAAGTAATCGTTGAAGTTGATCCAAAGTTCTTCCGTCCAGCTGAAGTAGAGCAACTTTTAGGAGATCCGACAAAAGCAAGAACGTTATTAGGTTGGAATCCAACGAAGACTTCTTTTGAAGAGCTAGTGAAGATTATGGTTGAAGCGGATATGAAGAAGGTTGAGAGTGAAGATACAGTTAAGGTTATGTTTGATTGATTTTAGAAAAGATAAAGTTGAGAAGATGTATATATCTTCTCAACTTTATCTTATAATTGACTTAAAAAAAGTTGTATTATTCTAGCATTTAGGTGAATATATGAATAAATTTATTATATATACAAATGTACTCTGTGTTTTACTATTTACAATAAGTATAAAATACTTATTACCGTCGGGATTAACATCAATTTTATTGTATGCAGTATTCTGTCTTTTAAATCTTTATATAATTTCGTATTTAATAGTAAAAAAAATAACTAATAATCTCATTGTTATATTTTTATTTCTATTGTGGCTAGTTCATAATAGCTTTTCTTTTTATAGGATATCTTATATTCAAAGATTTTCTAGTAGCGAAGTGAATTTCGTATATCTTTTAATGATTATAGCTACAATATTGATTTTTATAGGATTCAAGTTCAGTCAAATGTTTAAAGTAAAAAAAGGTTTCTTTTTTGAAAAGGTAAGTATCAATACTTTAACATTTTATATTTTATTAGCGATTACTATGATTATAGCCATTTATAAGTATAGTGTTGCTGGTGGAATAATGAATTATATTACTAGTTCTTATCAATCAAAAATCCCAGGAGATATGAAGTTTGTAATCTTTATACTTGATGGAATATTCTCAGCAAATTTCTTTTTTATAGCACTCATATATGCATTTAATTCAACTCATAAAAGAGCTAAAAGTTTAGCGTGGTTGTATATTGTATTTAATTTGTTTGACATTATAATTTCAGGTAAATCTTCTGGTGTTTTATACAGAATTATATCAATTGTTATTTTTGCATTAATAACTATTCAGAACCCGAAAAAGTTAAAAAAAGTCACAAGTATATTTAAACCTCTTGTAATACTGGGCTTAATGATAGGAATCTTAATTAGGTTTAATAGGAGTAGTGAAGACTTTTCTCTTAACATTTTAAGAGATGCGTTAGATACAATTATTTTAAGTCCAACTTTTGATAGTTTGGAAAATTTCGCAAGGATTATAGATGTATTTTCTCCAACATATACACTGGGACAATTTATATATCCATTTGTGAATTTCATACCAAGATCTATTTTTCCTGACAAACCAGTGGAACTGGGAAGAGTTATTGCTGTTGAGTTTTATGGGTTTTCTGTTGATCAAGTTGGTGGTTTTGCCCCAAGTATCTTAGGAGAATTTTATTATGATTTTGGTTATTTAGGGATTTTCACGGGATTACTAACTGTTGGATTCTTCCTAGGTTTTCTCCAAAAGAAATTCAATAAAACCACATTAACTTTATTGGTTGTTGCAATAATGATTCAAGTTTCTGTTAATACAGCAATCATACCCAATTGGTATACAGGCTGGGGAATTCGCTTCTCTTACATAGTAATCTTCTGGGGAATTGCGTTCAGTATTAATAGCTTTATTAATAACTATATAGTACCAAAAAACTTTAAGAATAAGGGTTGGAAAAAATGTTAGATAATAGACCATTAGTTAGTATAGTAATTCCTACTTACAATCGAGCTGATACTATTATTAACACTCTTAATTCTGTTTTTAATCAATCATATCAAAACTATGAAATTATAATAGTCGATGATGCTTCAAGTGATAATACAGAAGAGATGATAGTTAATATAGAGGACTCTAGAATTAAGTATATTAAATTAGATGAAAACTCTAAAGGGACTAAGCCAAGAAATGTAGGTATTCAATCCAGTAAGGGGGATTACATTGCATTTTTGGATTCGGATGACGAATGGGTTCCAGATAAATTAGAACGGCAGCTAAATTATATTAACAAATCGGAATTACCTAGAGATCAAATAATGTGTTTTACAGGAATTATTTTAAAAACTGAGAAGGAGAAAAGATGTGTAACAAATGATAAATTAATTAAAAATACGGATATTATGGAATATATTTTTGTGAATGAAAATATTGTACAAACTAGTACTTTCTTAGTTTCTAGTAAATTAGCAAAAAACACCTTGTTTAATCCGGAGGTAAAGAAGCACCAGGACTGGGATTTTTGTTTGCGAATGAGAGAGAAAGGAGCTATGTTCTTATGTTTAAATGAGTGCTTAACTATTTGGTATGATGAAAGAAATAGACAAGATAGAATAAGCAATGATGGAAACTATCATAATTCCATTCTTTGGTTTGATAACAATAAATATAAATTGACTAAGAGAGCACAATATGCTTTTAAAGGAATTGTATTAGTAAATATGCTAGTTAATATGAGAAAGAGAAAGGATGCTTTATTCATAAGTTTGCATGCTTTTTCTAATAGAGGTATAAACTTAAAAAGATTAATGAAGAATTGTTTAAAGATTTTTTTACCAAAAAGAATCATACTTTATGGAATCACTTTTTCTAAAAAATAATTTTGAGGTTGAAAAAGCCTTTTTTGTAGAATACTTTACAAGTTCTTAAGGGGATCAATAATTTGAGTAGCATGCAAGGAATTAATAAAAGCTTAAAAAAAGGGTTTATATTTAGTGCCATTGGAAAGTATAGTAATTTTTTAATTCAATTAATAATCTTAGGTATACTTTCACGTATTCTCACTCCCAGTGAATTTGGTATTATTGCAATAATAAATGTGTTTTTGATTTTTTTTAATATGTTAGTGGATATTGGAATTGGACCTGCAGTTATACAAAATAAAGAAATTAATAAAAAAGATATTGATGGTATTTTCACTTTTACAATCTTACTTGCCATAATAATGAGTGTGATTTTTGCATTTATGTCAAAACCAATAGCTCACTTTTATAATAACGAAGATTTAGTTAATGCTTGTTTAGTTATGTCATTTGCACTGTTTACTAGCGGTATTAATGTGGTTCCTAATGCAATATTATTAAAACAACAGAAATTTTGGGAAGTCAATAAAACATTGATTTTTGGTAATTTTATATCTGGTATCATAGCGGTTATTTTAGCTTATTATGGCTTTAGTTATTTCGCTCTTATAGTAAATACAATTTCCAAAAACATTATAGTTTTTATTATTATGTTACGTATGTCAAAAGTAAAAATAACTATCAATCTAAGATTAGACAACTTAAAAAAAATATATGCGTTTTCTAAAAATCAATTTTTATTTAATTTTATTAATTACTTTTCAAGGAATCTAGATAATTTATTAATTGGAAAGTATATATCAATAAAAGAACTTGCTTTTTATGATAAGGCTTATACTTTATCGTTGTATCCTAATCAGATGTTTACCAATGTAATAACCCCGGTTATCCAACCAGTGTTATCGGAATATGAGCAACAAAAAGAAGTTATTAAAGTAACATATCTTAAAATAGCAAAGCTATTAGCTTTAGTCGGTATGCCTATAAGTGTTTTTATAATGACATCATCACGAGAAATTATCACTCTCTTATTTGGAAATCAATGGGCGGGAAGTATTGTTGTTTTACAAATTTTAGGATTTTCTGTTTGGGTACAAATGATATTGAGTAGTACTGGAGCAATATTTCAATCAACTAATAGAACAGACTTATTATTGTTATCTGGTATTCTCTCAACTACTTTAAATATTATTAGTATAATAATAGGAATAAACACAGGTGAAATTAAATATATAGCAATATCCTTAGTAATATCTTTTATGGTGAATCTATTTCAAGCAAATTATCTTTTAATGATAAAGATCTTTAATGACAGTCAAAAAGAATTTTATAAAAACTTAAGAGACCCTTTCTGTATTTCAATTGGAATATTCATATTATTAGAATTTATTAATATATATTTTAACTATTTGGATAATATACTGTTATTACTTATAAAAATATTTTTTATGAGTTTAGTGTATATTTTGGGTTTAAAAATAACAAATAACCTATCTTTTATAAGTAAAGTTTTTAGGAGGTAATATGATGTGCAAACCTCTAGTTACGATAGTTGTGCCAGTATATAATGTAGAAGATTATTTAGAAGAATGTGTAGAATCAATAATTATACAAAATTATAAAAATATAGAAATTATTTTAATTAATGACGGTAGCACAGATAGAAGTTTAAAAATACTGAAGAAGTACCAAAAAGAAAATCAAAATATTAAACTTATTTCTCATAGCAATCAAGGGCAGTCATATTGTAGGAATATTGGTATTAACTTGTCTGAGGGGAAATATATACTATTTTTAGATTCAGATGATTATATATTACCTAATGCAGTTTCTTCATTAGTTTCAAAAGCAGAAAAGTATAATTTAGACTTGGTAAGATTTGCTGGTGAATCTTTTACAGATGATAACTTTAATTATTTATTAACAAAGTACAATTACAATGAATATTTCGGTGATAAACAAATTTATTCTAGACAAGAACACTTATCAACTTGTGTTAAAACTTTTGCCGCAATGCCTTGTTTATATTTGATAAAAAAAGAAGTGCTGGTTAAAAATAATATAAAATTTAAAAATAGTATTATTCATGAAGATGAGCTATTTACTTTAGAAGTGTTTTTATATTCTAACAACATGATGTATGACTCTAGTACATATTATAGAAGGCGATATAGAAGTAATTCTGTTATGACATCTATTTCAAGTGAAAAACTAAAATATTCATTTGATTCGTATTGTGAAGTGATAAGCTCAATGGATAATTTATTAAATAAATTTAATAATGAAAAGGAAGCTAGTAAAATAATTAAGCATCGAAGAATAATTACTTTTAGAGTGTTACTGAACACAAAAATACCCATAAAATACAAATTTAAAAAGCTTGTAAAAATAAAGGGTATTACATTAACAAAAAAACTTTCAGAGTGCGTTTATTTTTATATTAAGAAGATTACAAAGATAATCTTCAGGAAATTAGGCTTGTTAAATTTAGCTTCTCAATGTATAAGATCATAAAAATATAATTTTTAATAAAGCTCGTTATAAGTAACATAGTATACAGTTTTAGTAGGTGAACTATTATGAAAGACAAAAAAAGTATATGTATTATTGGTCAGCTTCCTCCACCGGTGCATGGATTGTCTACGGCATTGCAAACAATTATAGATAATCAATATTTAAACAAAGAGTATTCTATAAATACTATTGACATTAAAGAAAATAAAAGAATTATAAATCATGTAAAAAATATAATAAAAAACAATTCTGATTTGTATTATTTTACTATTTCTCAATCAATATTTGGTAACCTAAGGGATATGCTTATACTAGCTATTCTTTTAAAGAAGAAAAAAAAAGTTATTTTGCATTATCATGGTGGTTATTATAAACATTTATATGAGAAAATGAATAAATTTCAAAGATATATAAATCGAAGGCTTATCTCAAAAATTCATATAATGATTGCCTTAGGTGACAGCTTAAAAAGTATTTTTGATGATGTCATTAGTCCTGAAAAGATTAGGGTCTGTGAAAATTATATTGAAGAATCAAGCTTAACAGATGATTTAAGTTTTAACCAAAAACTAGACCAATTAAAAAGCAACTCTACCCTTGAAGTTTTATATTTAAGTAACTTTATTAAAAGTAAAGGGTATATGGATGTTTTAAAGTCTGCTAAAGTTTTGCGAAACGAAAATATAAGATTTCATTTTGCGGGGGCGTTTTTTACCAAAGTAGAGAAGCATGAATTTTTGCAATTGATTAAAGAATGGAATCTTGAAGAGACGGTTTATTATCATGGAATCGTTAAAGGAGAAAAGAAAAAAGAATTATTAACTAAATCACACGTATTTGCATTACCAACATATTATCCGTATGAAGGACAACCAATATCAATAATTGAAGCAATGGGAAATGGCTTGACAGTTATAACTACTAATCATGCAGGTATAAAAGATATCGTAAATAATGAAAACGGTTATTTTGTTAATTCTCAATCTCCTCTTCAAATAACTGACTGTTTAAGAACTTTATCTAGTCAAACTCAAAAAATAAGGTTTTATGCATTTAATAATCGTAAATCAGTATTGAATAGGTTTAAAGAAAAAGATTATATAAACAGACTAGAAAAAATATTTAATGAGGTATTATATAAATGAAAATTGAGCTAGCGAAATATAATCAAACTTTATACTCTAGAGGTAAAAACGGAGTTTTTATATTAATATGGTGGCTTGTTCAAGGAACTTTATTTAAATATTCTTTACACCCTATGTATAATTGGAGAAACAGTTTATTACGATTGTTTGGTGCAAACATAGGTAAAGGCGTTAAAATTAGGTCAACAGCTAAATTTACTTATCCATGGAAGGTAACTATAGGAAATTACTCATGGATTGGGGATAATGTTCAGTTCTATAGTTTAGATAAAATAGATATTGGAGAAAATTGTGTTGTGTCTCAAGAAAGTTATCTATGTACAGGAAGTCATAATATTAAGGATCCTCATTTTGGACTAATTACAAAGCCTATAGTTATTAAAGATGGGGCATGGGTAGCAAGTGATGTGTTTATTTACCCTGGTGTAACAATCAATGAGATGGCTGTTGTGGCTGCACGGAGTACAGTTGTAAAAGACGTATCAGCAAATGAAGTTCATGCTGGGTCCCCAGCAAAGTATATAAAAAGACGTTTTGAGGAAGATGAATTATCATGACCAAGAAAAAAATTGTTTTTGTTATCAATTATTTTTATCCGGATTATGCTTCTACAGGACAATTATTAACTGAATTATGTTTAAATCTTCAAAGTGATTTTGATATTACAGTAATAGCAGCACAACCTGGATATGCAGGTGAAAAGTCAACTACAACTAAATTATTTGAAGAAGACAAATTAGAGAATATAAAAATTATTCGTATTCGCTTACCTAAAGTTGATAAAACTTCTAAAGTGAGTCGAATGAGATATATATTCTCTTATTTTATGTTAGCGAAAATAGCTTTATTGAAAGAAAAAAATATAGATGCTATTTATACAATATCACAGCCTCCTGTTTTAGGTGGTTTAATTGGAACAATCGGTAAATTTTTTAAAAGAGCGAAACACATTTACAATATTCAAGATTTTAACCCTGAACAAGCAGCTGCTGTTAGCTATACTAATAAGCAGTTTATTTTTAATTGGGCAAAAAAAATAGATAAGTTAAACTGTAGTTATTCTGATTGCGTTATTGTAGTGGGAAATGACATGAGCCAAACACTCAAAAAGCGATTTAACAATCAAAATGTACCAAATCATGTAGTAATTAATAATTGGACTAATGAAGATGAAATTGTTCCTTTGTCCAAAAAAGAAAAAAATATACAAAGATTCCTTAAAGAGAATAATTTGGAGAATAAATTCATTATTATGTATTCTGGTAACATCGGTTTGTACTACGATCTTGAAAATATTATTAAAGTAACTGAGCATTTTAAGGAGTACAAAGATATTGCTTTTGTTTTTATTGGTGAAGGAGCGGTAAAACAAGATATGCAGTCATTTGTTAATTCAAATGATATTCACAATGTACACTTTCTTCCTTATCAGCCAAAAGAATTTATTAAATACTCGCTAAATGCAGCAGATGTTCATTTAGTTGTTAATCAAAAAGGAATAAAAGGTGTATCAGTTCCAAGTAAGATTTATGGGGTAATGGCAGCTGGCAAGCCAGTATTGGGTGTATTAGAGCAAGAAAGCGAAGCGCAAATGTTAATTGAAAGCAGTCGTTGTGGTGTAGTAGTAGAACCGCAGGACTATAGTGAAATTATTAATAGCATTGAAGAATTATATAGTCTTGAGAAAGAAAAGTTAGTCACTTTAGGGTTAAATGGAAGAGATTATTTAGATCAGCATCTTAAGCGTGATATTTCTATTAATAAATACCGTGAAACTTTAAAGCAAGTACTAGAATCATAAATAACATGTGAAAGGGTGCTTAATATTGAAAATCTCAGTAGCAGGAACAGGCTACGTTGGCCTCGTAACAGGCGTCTGCCTTGCAGAGCATAAACACTCTGTTACATGTGTAGACATTGACGAAAATAAAATAGCAGTTATGAAAGCAGGAATCTCTCCAATTTATGAGCCAGGGCTTGAAGAGCTAATGGTTCGTAACATGGAGAGATTATTTTTTACCTCAAATTACAAAGAAGCGTATCGAGATGCAGACGTTATCTTTATTGGAGTGGGAACTCCTGAAAAAGCAGATGGATCTGCGAATTTAAAGTACGTGTATGAAGTAGCAGAACAAATTGCTGCTAGTGTTGAAAATGATTGTGTTGTTGTCGTGAAGTCCACAGTACCAATTGGAACGAATGATAAGATTGAAAGTTTGATTCAATCAAAGCTTAAACATAACGTGAAAGTCTCAGTTGCTTCTAACCCTGAGTTTTTATCGCAAGGAACAGCTGTTAAAGATACGTTACATACATCACGAATTGTACTCGGCGTAGAAGACGAGCAGGCGGGTGAAGTATTAAAAGAAGTATATGCAAGCTTCAAGGCTCCTATCGTGGTGACAAACCGCAAAAGCGCCGAAATGATTAAGTACGCATCAAATGATTTCCTTGCGCTGAAAATTTCCTTCATTAATGAGATTGCAAACCTTTGCGAAATCATCGGAGCAAATGTAGAAGACGTAGCACACGGGATGGGCTTTGATAGTCGTATCGGTAATAAGTTTTTAAATGCAGGTATCGGCTACGGGGGCTCTTGTTTCCCAAAAGATACAAAAGCGCTGCACTGGCTGGCAAATTTCCATGACTATGAGCTTCGCACTGTAAAAGCTGCGATTGATGTGAATGAAAATCAAAAGCTCAAGCTAATTAAAAAATCTCGTAAGTATTTCGATAGCTTACAAGGGTTAAACGTTGCGGTTCTTGGTCTTACGTTTAAGCCGGGAACGGATGATTTACGTGAAGCGCCAACGCTTGTCAATATTCCGCTTATGATTGAAGATGGCGCGAACGTAAAAGCGTGGGATCCAGTTGGCGTTGAGAACTTCAAAAAGCTTTATACAGATGGTATTACGTATTGTAATTCTATTGAAGCTACACTGAAGGATGCGGACGTTTGCTTTATCTTTACAGAATGGGATGAAGTGAAAAATTTTGAATTAGAAAAATACAGCCAGCTTATGAAAACACCAATTGTTCTAGATGGGCGTAATTGTTATAACCTAGAAGAAGTTAAGAAACAGAACCTAGTGTATGATTCAATTGGTCGTGAAACAATCCATAATCTAAACAAGGTATTTGTATAAGGGAGTAGTTAATCAGATTTTAAAATCTGATTTTTTTTATTTTTTAGGAGGGATTTTATGAAACTAGTACTACTTTCCGGAGGATCTGGAAAACGATTATGGCCTTTATCAAATGATACGCGTTCAAAGCAATTTCTTAAGGTATTAGAAAGTAAAGAAGGACAAAATGAATCAATGGTCCAGCGTGTTTGGAGCCAAATTGAAGCAGTTGGCTTAGGAAAATCAACGGTTATTGCCACGTCTAAGATGCAGCGTGATATGATTCACAGTCAAGTCGGTACAGACATTCCGCTCATCATCGAACCTGAACGTCGCGATACGTTTCCCGCAATTGCTTTAGCTGCAGCTTATCTTCATTCAGAAGAAAAGGTTTCAGAAGATGAAGTGGTAGTTGTACTTCCGGTTGATCCGTACGTTAACGATGCGTTTTTTGAAAGAGTAAAGGAGCTAGAAGCAGTGTTACAAAGCTCTGATGCAGATCTTGCGTTGATGGGGGTAAAGCCAACGTACCCATCATCTAAATATGGATATATTGTTCCGCATGGTCAAGTGAATGCTGATGAGCATTTTACAGTGGAACGCTTTACAGAAAAGCCGAGTGAAGAAGCGGCAGAAGAGTTAATAAACCTTCATGCGCTTTGGAACTGCGGCGTTTTTGCGTTTAAATTAGACTATTTACTAGAGATTTTAAAAGAAAAAGAGCTCTCATTAGAATTTAATGATTTAGAAAAAAGTTATCAAGATCTTCCTAAGATTAGCTTTGACTATGAAGTAGTGGAGAATGCTAAGCATATTGTTGCTCTTCCGTATGAAGGCTATTGGAAAGACCTTGGGACGTGGAATACGCTAACAGAAGAAATGGCGACTGTTCAGATTGGAAAAGGTATTCTGACAGAAGATTCGACGAATACGCACTTAGTCAATGAGCTTGACATTCCAGTGACGGTAGTGGGAGTAAAAGATGTTATTGTGGCGGCTAGTCCAGATGGAATTCTTGTGTCAGATAAAGCGTCTAGTCCAAAGATTAAAGAGCTCATCGCTGATTACAATAACCCTCCAATGTATGAAGAGCGTACGTGGGGCTGGTCACGCGTATTGGATTATGCAAAGTACGATGAAAACCATGAGATGGTGACAAAGCGTATTTGTATCTTAGAAGGGAAAAACTCAAGCTATCACTACCATAGTTTACGTGATGAAGTGTGGACAATTGTTCGTGGTGAAGGAGAGCTTGTGTTAGATGATTCTATTACGCGCGTTAAAGCAGGGGATATTATTCACTTACCGGCAGGAAAGAAACACGGAATCCGTGCAATTAACGAGCTTGAATTTATCGAGGTCCAAACAGGAAGTGGCATTTCAGATAAAGATTTCGTTCGTTTACTATTTAAATGGGATGATGTGGTAAAGCAATTTCAAGACTCACGTCCGAAAGTCATTTCATAAGAGCTGGCAGTAGCTAGCTCTTTTTTTATGGAGGAAAGATCGTGAAAACAATTGCTTATTATATTTCTGATTATGGATATGGACACGCGGGACGAAGCATTGCGGTCATCAGGCAGCTATTAAATGCTGATGCGCATATCAAACTGATTGTTTGTCATTCATTTGCTTTGGGTTTTGTTAAAGAGTCATTAAAAGAATATGGAAACCGAGTTTATTTTCGAGAGGTTGCTACTGACGTAGGATATGTGCTTCATGATGATTCGCTGGAGCCTGATGTGAATGCTTTAAATGAGAAAGTACAAACTTGGATTGTAAAGTGGGATTATCTGTGCGAACAAGAAAAGCAGTTTCTTGAAGATTATGAAGTAGTCAGCGTCATTTCTGATATTTCACCTCTAGGTATTGCAGCTGCCTATGAGGTAAAGATTCCATCGATTGCTATCTCAAACTTTACTTGGCACGGAGCGTATACAGATTTAATTAATATGAAGCTTCTTGCTTTTTTAGAAAAGCAGTATGAAAAAGTAACGTTTTTCTTTGAATTAGCAGGATACAACGAGCGCCACTGGAGCTCAAGCTATCAGCAGGTTGGTTTCTTCTCAAGAAACATTTCAGACAGCGAAGTAAAGAGAATTCAAAGAGAGCTTAATCCAAATAAAGATAAGTCTATTATTTTCTTTGGATTAGGCATGAAAGTAGATGTGAAGACGCTTCAAGATTTTAAGCTTTGGGACAGTCAAGATTGTGTATTCCTTGTTTCTCAAAATGTTTCCATCAACGCTTATAACGTGGTAAAAGTTCCACTTTCTTATACAGAATCACAAAACTATCTTGCAGCAGCTGATGTGGTTGTTACAAAAGCTGGATGGGGGATGATTAGTGAAGCTTTAGCAGGAAGCAGTTCACTTCTACTCATCAATCGTCAAAGTATGCAGGAAGACCGAAATACGATTCGTTATATGACAGAGCATAACCTGTGCAAGCTTATCTCCCAAGAAGAACTACCGTTTCTTAAAGTAATTGAAAGTCTTAACGAACAGCTGGACGCGTTAACAATCTATAAATCAGATAATGAGCTCAATAAGCTTACAGATAAAATTATAAAAATAGTAAACGAGGTTCAGTAATAATGAAACAGCCAATCTTTTTAAAACCTATTTTCCAAGAGAGAATCTGGGGAGGAACTCAGCTAAGTAATACGTACGGTTATGAGATTCCATCAAACCAAACCGGTGAGTGCTGGGCTATTTCTGCTCATCCCAATGGTCAAAGCATGGTGCGCTACGGAGACCTTGAAGGTAAAATGCTAGGCGAGCTATGGTTAGAACGTCCTGATTTGTTTGGATACTTTGAAAGCGATCGATTTCCTCTTTTAACGAAAATCCTAGACGCGAACAATGACTTATCTGTACAGGTTCACCCAAACGATGAGTATGCGAAAGAGTATGAATTTGGAGAGCTTGGAAAAACGGAATGTTGGTACATCATTGATTGTGATGAGGGTGCGGACATGATTTTCGGACATTCGGCAAAGTCAAAAGAAGAATTTGTTCATATGATTCAAGAAGGTCAGTGGGATGAGTTATTGCAGCGGGTTAAAATCAAGCCTGGTGACTTTTTCTATGTCCCAAGCGGAACGATCCATGCGTTATGTAAAGGAACTCTCGTTCTAGAAACGCAGCAAAGCTCGGATACAACGTACCGCGTCTATGACTACGAACGCCCAGGACAAGATGGACAGCTGCGTGAGCTTCATATTGACAAAGCGATTGAAGTAACAACAATTCCTCATACGGCTACAAAGTTAGAGGCAGCATTCACGAAAGTTAACGGAGCAACCATTACGACCTTTGTAGAAGAAGACTACTTTACCGTCTATAAATGGGATATTGACACAGCTGCTGAGCTATTTCAAGATGGACCGTTTACGCTTGGAAGTGTAGTCGACGGGAAAGGAACGCTGATTACAAGTGAAGGTCAGTTTCCATTGCAAAAAGGCGATCATTTTATTCTCCCAAATAAAGTCGAAACATTTAAAATAGAGGGTCAATTATCAATCATCGCATCTCACCCAAATCAAAAAGGAGGCGTACAACATCGTTTGGCAGGAACAGCTAGAGAAATGGCTAACGTTTGAGGAATTACACATTCAGTAAAAAAGTTATTAGCTCAAATGTAAGACAGAGAAAACTTTAATCAATAATTAAAAAATGATGTAATGAATCTAGTAAATAATATTCTATCTATGCCGATATAAACAGTACTAAATAATCACAAGATTTACAGGAATATGTAGAAAAGAATAGTTTTGTGAATTATAATGGTAAATAGAGTCTTTACGAAGCTACAATCTTTTAATTCGGAGGTCACCAATGGAAGAGACAATTGATTTACGACAGTTGTTCGGTACGTTAAAGAAACGTCTTTGGCTTATTGCGCTCATTACAATTATCGCAGCGATGATAAGCGGTATCGTTAGTTTCTTTGTGTTAACGCCTGTCTATCAAGCAAGAACGCAAATTCTTGTGAATCAAGAAAGTTCAGAACAGCAGCCCCTTAATGCATACACGATACAAACAAACATTCAGTTAATTAGTACGTACAACGAGATCATTACAAGTCCTGTTATTTTAGAGGATGTTGTTAAAAAGCTTAATTTAAACGTAACGGCTAAGCAGCTAAGCGGCCAAGTACAAGTAACGAACTCCCAGGATTCTCAAGTAGCGCATATCGTCGTACAAGACACGGACGCGAAGCGCGCAACGGATATTGCCAACACGACGGCAGATGTGTTCCAAGAGAAAATTTCTAGCATTATGAGCATTGATAACGTTAGTATTCTATCAAAAGCAGAGTTAGCTGACAGCTTAAACCCAATTAAGCCTGCGCCATTAATGAATATTGCGATTGCGATTGTAGTTGGGCTTATGCTTGGTGTTGGTTTAGCTTTCTTATTAGAATACCTGGATAATACAATCAAGACCGAGCAAGATGTAGAAACGATATTGGATCTTCCAGTTATCGGCTCCATTTCAGTAATTAAAGACCGCGAACTTGAAGGAACTCGAGTAACACCAACAGGCGCAAATCATGCGGTGAGAGGAGAGACATACGGTGGGTAAGTTGTTTAAGAAAAGAAAAGGCGTATCATCATCTAACCGATTAACTCATATACGTAGCTTAATCTCTCATAAAAAGCCGAAATCACCGATAAGTGAGCAGTATCGTACAATTCGAACAAATATTCAATTTTCAAGTATTGACGGCGAAATGCGCTCTGTTATGGTAACGTCAACTCTAGCATCGGAAGGGAAATCTACAACGGCTGCGAACTTAGCTGTTGTTTTTGCCCAGCAAGGAAAGAGAGTATTGCTTGTAGATGCAGATATGCGTAAACCTAGCGTACAGTATACGTTTCAGTTAGAAAATCATATTGGCTTGACTAACGTTCTAGCAAAGCAAACAAATCTAGCATCTGGTATCCAAGAGTCTCATGTGGACAACCTATGGGTGCTAACTAGTGGACCAATTCCGCCTAACCCATCTGAGTTGTTAGCTTCACAAGCGATGGAAAGCTTAATTCAAGAGATGTATAAGCAATTTGATATGGTGATCTTTGATACACCACCAGTGTTACCCGTTACGGATTCTCATATTTTAGCTAATAAATGTGAGGGGATTTTACTTGTTGTTCGCAGTAGACAAACAGAACGTGAAGCTGTGTTAAAAGCAAAAGATATTTTGCAGAAGCAAAAAGGTAAGCTGTTGGGTGTTGTACTAAATGGCAGACCACAAGAAGAAGGTAATTATTACTATTACTATGGTTCTGGTCAATAAAATAAGACACGAAGACTTCTTTAGAGAAGTCTTCGTGTCTTATTTGTGTTTACTTCCATAAAATAAAAGTGACGTATATCTGTAGTCTTTATATGTCGTAAAATGCGGTTTTTCGTCTGTAAAAAGTCGAAAAATCAGGTTGAATAATGGGAAATAGTTTGTGTAATAAGACAGAATGAAAAAGGTATAGAGACTTTTCGACAAAAAAAGACATAGAAATACCTAGTTTAGTGTGCTAACATAAAGAGTGTTTTGGTAGGTCTTAAGAAGGATGAGGTGTTGGTATGATTGATTTACATTGTCACATTTTACCTGGAATTGACGATGGATCTGTTCACGAAGAGATGAGTGTAGAAATGGCTAAAAGAGCTGTATCCCAGGGTATTAAAAAAATTGTCGCTACACCTCACCATCAAAATGGCCGTTACTTTAATACAAAGCAGACAATCGAACAAGCGGTCAATACGTTAAACAAACGGTTGCAGGTTGAAAATATACCTTTGACTATTTTACCAGGCCAAGAGATTCGTATATATGGTGAGATTTTACAAGATTATCATAAAGGTGAAATCCTTACGTTAAATAATACAGGCAAGTACATATTTGTTGAGTTTCCATCCAGTCAAGTCCCCCGCTATGCAGAGAGATTATTATATGATATACAATCCGAAGGTTTAATACCGATTATTGTACATCCAGAACGGAACAGCAGGTTGATAGAAGAACCTGAATTGCTGTATGAGTTTGTGAAGAAAGGCGCATTAGCCCAGCTTACAGCTTCCAGTATAACTGGTCAGTTCGGAAAGAAAATTAAAAATTTTTCGAATCAATTATTAGAAGCCAATCTAATTCATTTTATTGCGTCAGACTCACATGATTTGAAGCATCGAAATTTTAATATGGAGCAAGCGGTGAGCCTTGTCCAAAAAGAGTACGGACTTGATACGGTTTATATGTTCTTAGATAATGCCGAGCATGTTATTAATGGACAAGCATGTTTTAAAGAGCCGCCTGAGCATGTTAGAAGAAAAAAGTTTTTAGGACTATTTTAAGAATAATTGAGTGATAAACGATGAAGAATTTTGATACCTTACCTAAGAATGTAAAGAAAACGATTCGCTACATTAACCAAGATGCATCAATTGAGCAGCTTGAAGAGATTAAACGATTAGTTCTTCAATCTATCAAAAAGAAAGAAAAAGAACTGCATCGAAATGTTAACTAGTTACGACTAGTTCTTTAAAAAAATTAAGAAAGAATAGGTGACAGCATGGAAAGACGCATTAAAGTAATGACGATTTTTGGAACGAGACCAGAAGCGATTAAAATGGCTCCGCTAGTACTTGAGCTAAATAAACGCTCAGAAGAGTTTGAATCAATTGTGACAGTAACAGCCCAGCATCGTGAAATGTTAGACCAAGTACTGCACGTATTTGATATTAAGCCAGACTACGACTTAAACATTATGAAAGATCGTCAAACGCTAATGGATGTAACAACGCGAGGCTTGCAAGGACTAAACGACGTTATGGGGAAAGTACAGCCCGATATCGTATTGGTTCATGGTGATACAACAACAACATTTATTGCTGGATTAGCAGCATTCTACAATCAAATTAAAGTTGGTCACGTAGAAGCAGGCTTACGTACATGGAATAAGTATTCTCCGTACCCAGAAGAGATGAACCGTCAATTAACAGGCGTATTAGCTGACTTGCATTTTGCTCCAACTTCAAAGTCATCAGCAAACCTATTAGAAGAAAACAAACAGGAAAGCAGCATTGTCGTGACAGGTAATACGGCAATCGACGCGTTAAAAACAACTGTTTTAGAAGAATATTCTCATCCTGTGTTAGATGGAATCGGTGACGATCGTTTAATTTTATTAACAGCGCATCGTCGCGAAAATTTAGGAGAGCCGATGCGCAACATGTTCCGAGCAATTAAACGGATTGTAGAAGAACATGACGATGTACAGGTAGTATACCCGGTTCACTTAAATCCAGTTGTTCGTGAACTAGCAGATGAAGTACTAGGTGATGACTCACGCATTCACTTAATCGAGCCGTTAGAGGTAGTAGATTTCCATAACTTTGCATCACGTGCACACATCATCTTAACGGATTCTGGCGGTGTACAAGAAGAAGCGCCATCTTTAGGAGTGCCGGTTCTTGTATTACGCGATACAACTGAGCGTCCGGAAGGAATTGAAGCAGGCACATTAAAGCTTGCGGGTGTTGAAGAAGAAACAATTTACCGCCTTGCGAAAGAATTATTAACGAATAAAGAAGAGTATGAGCGCATGTCCAAAGCATCAAATCCGTATGGAGATGGCTTTGCATCACAACGTATTGCAGATGCAATTATTCAATATTTCAAAAGTGAAAGTAAATAATTCTAAATTGCAAATGAAAAGGGGATTCTCTTATGCAAAAAGTTAGAAAAGCAATTATTCCAGCAGCAGGGCTAGGAACAAGATTCTTGCCAGCTACAAAAGCAATGCCAAAAGAAATGTTACCCATTGTAGATAAGCCAACAATTCAATACATTGTAGAAGAAGCAATTGAGTCGGGGATTGAAGACATTATCATCGTAACGGGTAAAGGTAAACGCGCAATTGAAGATCATTTTGACTATGCACCAGAGTTAGAAAATAATTTAGTAGAAAAAGAGAAGTTCGACATTCTAGAAAAAGTGCGTCAGTCTTCAAATGTAGAGATTCATTATATTCGCCAAAAAGAACCAAAAGGATTAGGACACGCTGTATGGTGTGCACGTAAATTTATCGGTGATGAGCCATTTGCTGTGCTTTTAGGTGACGACATCGTGCAGGCTGAAACACCTGCTCTACGCCAATTAATGAATGAATATGATACAACGCTATCATCAGTTATTGGCGTACAGACAGTTAATGATGACCAAACACACCGCTACGGAATTGTGGATCCGATTTCTAACAAGGGACGTCGCTATCAAGTAAATACATTTGTTGAAAAGCCTGCTCCTGGAACGGCACCTTCTAACTTAGCTATTATGGGGCGCTATGTTTTCACACCAGAGATTTTCCGTTTCTTAGAAGAACAAGAAATTGGTGCTGGTGGAGAAATTCAGCTAACAGATGCGATTCAGAAGCTAAACGAAATTCAGCGCGTATTTGCCTATGATTTTGAAGGGCGCCGCTATGATGTAGGTGAAAAGTTAGGGTTTATTGAAACGACATTAGAATTCGCTTTGCAGCATGATGACTTGAGAAACAATCTTCTGAACTTTATGGAGGAATTGTTAAAAAGAGAAAAAGTAGACGCTTAATGTCAGCTTTCATCAATTGAGAAGCGCGATCTTCTCAATTGATGAAGTCGTATTGGAGTGAAAAGGGATTGTCAAAAAGAGTACTTGTGATTTCACAAAATTTCTATCCGGAAATTGGCAGTGCGGGTAATCGTATAAAAAATATCTATAAATTATTAAAAGAAGAAGAGTATGAAGTAAACGTCTTAACAACAGATCCGATGTATCCTAACAAAAAGATTTATAGTGACAATCAATTTTGGGATGATGATTTGATTGAGGAAGAACGTGATGTAACGCGCATCCAAGTGAAAAATCGCAAGTATTCTAGAAGTATTATGAATCGCTTGTGGTTTTATTTAGAAATGGCCTTGAAGATGCTTTTATTTATCCTTTTTGATCGAAGAAAATATGATGTGGTATTCGTGACGTCTCCGCCCATTTTTATTGCGGTGGTAGGATTAGTAGCAAAATACCATTATCGTAGTAAGCTAATCTTAGATATCAGAGACTTGTGGCCAGAATCGTTAAAAGGCGTAGGGGTATTTAATTATCCGTTTGTTATATCACTCTTTAGTAAGCTTGAAAAGCTGCTATATATTAAATCAGACCAAATTATTGTCAACAGTAGAGGGTTTATTGACTTTATTGTTGAGAACTATAATATCTCATTAGAAAAAATACATTTTATGCCCAACGCTGCTAAGGAAGATGAAGTATCATTTCAAGAGGCAGGTCAAGGCAAGTTTAAGGTAATTTATGCGGGGAATATTGGTTTAGCTCAAGACGTAAACGTTCTAATGGAAGTGGCCAAGCAATTAAATGACTATGACATTGAACTAAATGTGATGGGATACGGCTTTAAAAAGAAAGAATTTATCAAGTTTAAAGATCAACATCAGTTAACTAACGTTAACTTCATTAAGCCAACGACTAGAAAGAAGTGTCTAGATATTATTTCTCAACATCATATTGGGTTAGTAACGCTGAACGGTAAAGAAGTATTTGAAACGGTTTTGCCAGGTAAAATTGTTGATTATATGACTCGAGGCATACCAATTGTTGCTGCTGTGTCCGGATATGCTCAAGAAGTTATTGAATCAAAACGAGTGGGAATTGTTTCGGATTCTCACGACGTCGATGAAGTGGTACGTCACATTTTACATCTGTACACTAATCCGTCTTTGCGTAAAGAGATGGGGAGTAATGGTTTGCGATATGTGAAAGAACACTTCTATTGGGAAAACAATATTCATGTGTTAATTAACTTAATTGAAAATCGTAAGTTAGCAACCTTTAAATTAAACCAAGTAGAATCAGGAGATAAAGCTGAAGTACTATGAAAAAAAATGTATGCATGTTTGTATGGAATCATTTTACGAATGATGCGCGTGTACTAAGAGAATGTACAGCACTATCCGAAGAAGGATATGCAGTGGACTTAATTTGCATTCATGATCCTAAGCTCAAAGGCTTAAAGCAGTTTGAAGAAGTGAATGAGAACTTTCACGTCCATCGCGTACAGCGTTACCCATCGTCTCTAGTGATATTAAAATCTTTTTATCGTTTTATAATGAGAAATAAATTGGTTCTTCCATTTGTTTTTCTAGCATGGGCAGCTCTCGCTTACCTAGCACCTTTTATTGTGGTACCTTTAACTATTTTTGCACTGGCACTTTTAAAAACAAAACTTCAAGTGGTATGGGTTAGAGGCAGCATCATTTTGCGGATGATTTTAAAAGGATTTAGTAAGAAGTATGATGTCTATCATTCCAATGATTTAAATACGTTACCTCAAGGTTATATTTGTTCAAAGCTACGATTTAAGCGAAAGAAACTAGTGTATGATTCTCATGAAGTCCAGACGAGTCGTACTGGCTATGACAGTGGGTTCTATCCAAAGATGGAAGCCTTTTTCATTAAGAGAATTGATACGATGATCGTCGAAAATCATACCAGAGCTAAATATAATGAAGATTTATATGGGTTCTACCCACACGTTGTATATAACTATCCGTTTCAACCTAAGAAAGATGTAAAAAAGAAAGCAGATATGCACACGCTATTAAACTTGCAACGAGATGAAAAAATCCTGCTTTACCAAGGCGGCATCCAAACTGGAAGAGGTCTTGAAAATTTAGTAAAAGCAGCTCCTTTATTTAAAGAAGGGGTTCTTGTGTTTGTTGGGGATGGAAGAATTAAGCCAACGCTTGAAAAAATGGTTGAAGAAATGAATCTTCAACATAAGGTTAAATTCATTTCAAAAGTACCATTAGATGAGCTTCCACACTATACAAGAAATGCTTATCTAGGTTTTCAAGTATTAAATAATGTTTGTTTTAACCACTATTCGGCTTCTTCTAACAAGCTATTCGAATACATTATGAGCGATGTACCAGTTGTAGCTTGTGACTTTCCAGAGATTAAGAAAGTGGTAGAAACAGAGCATGTAGGTTTGTGTGTAGATTCACATAATTATGTTGAAATTGCTGAAGCGGTTAACAAGTTACTTGAAAATCCAGCTTTACGAGATCAAATGAGCAGGAATTGTAGAACTGCTAAATTTAAATATAATTGGGAAAATGAACAGGTTAATTTCTTGAAAGTTTACCAAACACGAGCATTGGAGAGGTAGAGGCAATGAGCACGCAATTAAAAAGTAGAGTCCCGACTGATGTACTAGAGCAAGAGTTAGAGTTAGTAAAAAAAGAACTAATCGTGCAGCTGAATTTAAGAGAGCGCGAATTAAAAGAATATAATGATTTGCAAAAGCGTTATGAGCTATTAGAAAAGCGTTACTCTGCTCTTACACAATCGTTCTTAGGAAAACTTACGCTGAAGTATTGGCAAGTAAGAAGACGCATATTTAAGCAAAAAGCATCAAAGGGGAATCAAAGATGATTATTGATATTCAAGATCGTATGAAATTGATTACTCAAAAGAGAAAGTGGGCAATGTCTCAGCGAATAACAAATTTTGAGTTCGCTGAGCTTGAAATGACAAACGGCTGGTTTAAAAAGCACAATATTGACGTTTCCTTTAGTCCAGAACAAAAAACTTTCACTACTAATTTGAGTTCTAATGAATTTACGTATTTAACATACCGTGAACAAAACTTAGATTTTCAACTTCCTCCCAAAGAAGAATTAATTACTGTATCTCAAGAAGAAACTGTTTCGTTTAAGGGTACAAAAGATAAAGGCGTGGAAGTTGATTTATTCATTATTGAGTATAGTAACGAATTGAAACTAACTACTCATAGAGTTGAAATGAATAGTGAAAAGCTTATCCACTTTGCTGAAAACACGGATAAGGTCCGCTTAGCAATTCGTATTAAAGGCAATGGAAACTTCAAGTTAGAGAAAATTCTCATAGGCAGTCAATCTTTTTGGAGTCAAGGAGAGTTAGTAGCAGAAGGAAAGTATATTGTTTTAGACCAAAATAACTGGTACATACCTAAATCTACTAAGCTTTATTACAATCTATTTGAACAAACGTTCCATGCGAGTTTTGACCAAAAGCAGTTTGCCTATATTTCACATCAAGAAGGCAATGCAGCTTTTTCACAGGCTCCTAAGCAAAGTATCTCTGTAACAGCTAATAATATTGCTGCTGAGTTTACAGGCGATAAAGATGCGGATGTAGATGTAAGACTTGCTTTAGTGTTTTATAAAAATGATGAAAAAGTCTATTCTGATGAATTGAAATTAAACACTAAGCGTTTAATTAAGCCGGAAATCGAATTTGATGCGATGCGTTTAGCAATTCGAGTTTCTGGAAAAGGTCAATTCTCAGTTGAATCTATTAGTATAAATAATGTAGCTTACTGGTGGAAAGAAGACTTTTCTATCGATCGTCGTCCAAATTATATTAACGCATCGACTAAAGTACCGTTAAATGCAACATCGTTAGAAGGATGGGAAAAATCAACGGGGAAAGTAGTTTATCATCCGTGGAATCAATTTTTTCAATCAAAGTTAACGGGACAAGAATTTCTGCATTTACATTGCATTAATGAGATGAACGAAAAGAACAGAGAGTTATCGATTCAACCAAACTATAACTATACAATTACTCCTACAAGCCAAATGTTCGGAGACGTAGACTTAACTTTATATGTAATGGGCTACAATCAAGGCAAACAAACAGAGTTACATCAAGTAAGTGTGAATCGTTCTACAGAGCTTCGTTTTAAAAAGGAAACGGATTCGGTCCAATTCCTAGTTCGAGTCTCAGGACAAGGTTATTTTAAAGGGCTTCAATTAAATATCGATGAACAAGAAATAGAAATTACGAATAGTTTAGCGTTAGATTTAAAGCACTCAAGCTGGTTCATTGCATCCAAAAAATTAGCAGAGCTATCAACAAATGAGAACTCTTTACATGGAGAAGCAAAGCTAGAACCGGGTAAAAATGTATACATGTCATATAAAGAGAAGAATAACCACTTTGCGTCATTACCAACGTATCCTTTAATGACTATGCAGCAGGGGTTTGAGTATGACTTCTCTGTTAGAGGAAAAGTTGAAGAAGGCGTTTCGGTTATTCCAATGTTTATTGGATATTCTGATAATGAGAAAGTACAGGTACTTCAGCTTAAATTTAACGGGACAACGAAAATACAAGCGCATCCCGATGTTAAGCAGTTCCGCTTAGCGCTTCGAGTGTCTGGCAAAGGCTCGTTTGAGGTAGAGCAATTCACTGTAAAAGAGATGCAGAGCATTGAAAATGAAGAGCCAATTAACTATGTAGACAAAACGGAAATTGATGCGTTTGAAGTTCTACCACCTAAGCCATTAAAGCAAATGAAAATGGCTATTATCTTTGATGAGTTTACGACAGCTTCTTATGAGCACGAATGTCAATTAATTAAGATGACTCCTGACAACTGGCGTGAAGTGATGACAAAAGAGCAACCGGACTTACTTATGGTTGAATCTGCTTGGCGTGGAAACGGCGGAGTTTGGGATAAGCGTGTTGGATACTACGGCGAAGAAAACATGAAGCCGCTATTCGCTCTATTACAATGGTGTAAAGAAAATAATGTTCCTACTGTATTTTGGAATAAAGAAGATCCAGTTCACTTTAATCGTTTTATTGAAACAGCTAGACGATTTGATTATATCTTTACCACAGATGAAAACATGGTGCCATTCTACCAAGAGCAAGCTGGTCACGAAAATGCTTTTGCGCTACCGTTTGCTGCTCAACCAGCCATTCACAATCCTATTAAGATTGTCGAAAATCGTGAAAGTAAAGCTTGTTTCGCAGGCTCTTACTACCGTCATCATGAAGAAAGATGTATCGATATGGATCGTTTGTTAGATGCTGCTGCTAAAGTCGGACTAGATATCTATGATCGTAACTATATCCAAAACTTAAAAGGCCTAATGCCAAACCACCAGTTTCCAGATCGTTTTCAGCCATTCGTAAAAGGAAACTTAAAGTATTACGAGATTGATAAAGCATACAAAGGCTATAAAGTAATGATTAACGTTAATACAGTAAAAGAGTCTCCAACTATGTTCTCGCGTCGAGTATATGAAGGTTTAGCTTGCGGTACACCTGTTATTAGTACGTATGCTCAAGGTATTAACCATATCTTTGATAACTTAGTTTATATGTCTGAAAATCCAGAAGAACTATATGAAGAGTTTAAACAGCTTCTAGAGAACAACGAATATTACGAAGAAAAAGCATTGATTGGGATTCGTGATGTATTAACGAAACATACTTATACGCATCGTCTAAGTTACGTGATTGAAAAGATTGGTCTGAATTTTGTCGCTCAGTCACCAACTGTAACGGTTGTAGCAATGGCTAACAGCAAAGAAGAATTTGAAGACATCGTTAATCAATTTAATCGTCAAAGTTACGAAAATAAAAAGTTATACGTGTTGATCGACACATTTGACGGTTATCTAGATGTATACAACAAGTATAATACGTCATCTATTCATACGTTCGTAGCCAGCTATATGCATAACTACTTAAATATTCGTGACTGGATTAACACGCCATACGTAACGTACTTTAGCCAAGACTCTTATTATGGTGAAAACTATTTACTAGATTTAATGCTAAGTACAACGTTTACGGATAGTGACTTTATTGGAAAACGAACATATTACACGTTAAATAAAAACAAACTGCAAGAAAAAAATAGTGGTCAAGAGTACGAGTTCGTAACGTCTTTAACACCAGAACGAACAATTGCGAAAACAAATGTATATAGCAACCACTCACTGGAAGAAGTACTAGAAATGTTTAAAAACAAACAGGACTTATCGCCGTATGCAAGGTTTGGTAAGCAATTCTTCAGCAGTGACAAATTTAACTATGTACATGTGGGACAGAAAGAAGCAAAACAGCTAGATTCTATTCTAAAAAAAGTAGAGCTGTGAGGTTTTAACTATGAAAAAAACAAAAGTATTATTTGCAGGACACGATTTAAAGTTTGCTCGTATTATCATGGATAATCTAGCGAGCAAACCTACGTATGAAATTCGAACAGATGAGTGGACAGGCCATAACACTCATGATGAAGAGAAAAGTAACGAGTGCTTAAATTGGGCAGACGTCATTGTTTGTGAGTGGGGACTAGGAAATGCTGTATGGTATTCACAAAATAAAAAGCCTCATCAGCGATTATTTGTACGTATGCATTTACAAGAAAGAGACACAATGTATCCTTTCAGCTTTAACTTAGATAACATTGATAAAATTATTGCTATTTCACCGTACGTATATGAGGAATTCTACCGCGTATTCCGTTTTCCACGTGAGAAGATGACAATGATCTATAACGTTGTTGACACAGGCCACCTTAATAAGCCTAAAGTAGAAGACGCTCAGTATCATCTGGGGATTATCGGAATCTGTCCGCAGCGTAAACGTTTAGATTTAGCGGTGGATATGTTAGGAAAATTATGGCAAGAAGATAATCGCTATAAGCTATATGTAAAAGGGAAAATGCCACAAGAATATCCGTGGGTATGGAACAAAGATGAAGAAAGAGCATATTACGAAGAAATCTTCGCACGAATTGACAATGCACCTTGGAAAGATGCTGTGATCTTTGAAGGATTCGGTGATGTATCTGAATGGTTATCAAAAGTCGGTATTATTTTATCTACTAGTGACTTTGAAAGCTTTCACCTATCACCAAGTGAAGGAATGGCATCAGGAGCATATCCTGTCATCTTAAATTGGGATGGTAGTGATACAATCTATCCAAAGCAATATATTTATTCTAGCGTGGAAGAATCCGTAGCCAGCGTTCTTCAATTTAATTCACTAGAGAAAGAGCAGCAAAAAGAAGTGGTTGTAAAAGCAAAAGCGTATGTAAATGATCGTTTTAGCGTGGAAGCAATTACGACTGAATGGGATAAATTAATTTCAAAGAGCTCTTTACAATTAAACTATTAAGAATAATAAACAGTTTATAAATATGCTAGGCATATTTAAAATAAAGTTACCTAATAGCAGGAGGAAATACTAATGAAACTTTGTACAGTAGGACTAGGATATATCGGATTACCAACATCCATTATGTTTGCAAAACATGATGTAGACGTTGTAGGAGTAGACGTGAGCTCACGCGTAATTGAATCGTTAAACAATGGGAAAATTCATTTAGAAGAGCCAGGTTTACAAGAAGCATTAAATGAAGTAATTGAAAAAGGAACGTTCCGTGCGGCGCTACAACCTGAAAAAGCAGATGCTTTTATTATTGCAGTACCAACACCAAACCATGACGATCAACATAAATCTTGTGACTTATCTTACGTGTTAAGCGCAGTAAATAACGTTATTCCATACTTAGAAAAAGGTAACGTTGTAATTGTTGAATCAACAATTGCGCCAAGAAGCATGGATGATCATGTAAAACCATTGGTTGAAGCTGCTGGGTTTACAGTAGGAGAGGATATCTTCTTAGTACACTGCCCAGAGCGTGTACTGCCAGGACAAATCCTTCATGAGTTAATTCATAATAACCGTATTGTTGGTGGAATGACGCCAAATTGTACAGAAGCTGGTGCAATGGTATACAGCACATTTGTACAGGGTGAAATTATTAAAACAGATGCGAAAACAGCAGAAATGTCTAAACTAATGGAAAATACGTTCCGTGATGTAAACATCGCACTGGCAAACGAATTAACAAAAGTTTGTAACGAACTAGAAATTAATGCTTTAGAAGTAGTAGAAATGGCGAATAAGCACCCACGTGTAAACCTTCATACACCAGGACCTGGAGTAGGTGGACACTGCTTAGCTGTAGATCCATACTTTATTGTGGCAAAAGCACCAAAGACAGCACAACTTATTAATCTAGCACGAACAATCAACACATCAATGCCACACTATGTTGTTGAAAACACAAACAAGTTAATGGAACAAGTTAATGGGAAAATCGTAACGGTATTCGGTTTAACGTATAAAGGAAACGTAGATGATATTCGCGAAAGTCCAGCAATGGAAATCTATGACCTATTAAAAGCTGAAGGCAACTATGAAGTACGTGCTTTTGATCCACACGTTGAACAGGATTGGGTAGAACAAGATATTAAAGAAGCAGTACGTAACTCTGATCTTGTCCTAGTATTGACGGATCATAACGAATTCAAAGAGTTAAACTGGTCTGAACTAGAAGGTATGGCAACAAAGCGTATTTTCGATACGAAAAATGTAGTAGCTAATCGTTCTAACGACTTTGACTACATTAACTATGGAACGTTACATGCGTTTCTTAAGAAAGTAGAAGTAATGGCATGAACTTAATTGGGAGGATTTTGAAAGAACAATCCTCAAACTTTCATTTAATTATTCGCTTGGCTCTTTATGATGTCAAAGGCAAATATCAATTGCATTACCTAGGAGCTGTGTGGCAGGTTTTAAGTCCTGCTGCGCAGGTTCTTCTTTATTGGTTAGTATTTGGGCTTGGTATTCGAGGTGGACAGCCAATTAATGGTGTACCATTCTTTGTATGGCTACTTATTGGACTTATCCCTTGGTTTTTTATTAGTCCAGCCATTATCCAAGGATGTAACAGTGTCTATGCAAGAGTAAGTCTTGTATCCAAAATGAAGTTTCCAGTTAGTGTGCTTCCAACTGTTACAATCATTAGTAATAGCTTTCAATTTTTTATTATGTTACTGATTTTAGCTGGAATTTTAATGATCTATGGGGTTAACCCTGGGTGGCATTTATTGCAGCTTCCTTATTACTTAGTAGCACTTTTTGTATTCTTGTTTGCTTTTACGCTCTTGGGTTCAACAATTGCAACGATTGTAAGGGACTTTCAACAAGCGTTACAATCAATTATGCGAATGATGGTCTACTTATTACCGATTCTATGGGATCCATCACGATTACCTCATATTTTTAAAACAATATTAGAATTAAACCCAATTTATTACATCATAGAAGGATTTAGATATTCTATCTTAGGGTCCGGATGGTTTTATGAAGATTGGATATATACACTATATTTTTGGGTTGTTACTTTATTAATATTATTAGTAGGATCAATATTACACATAAAATTTAGAAATAAATTTATTGATTACTTATAATCTAGGAGCTTAAATCGATGAAGCTAAAGATTAAATTTGAAAATGTTAGCAAGAAGTATGTACTCTATGCTAAAAAATCAGATAAGTTAAAGGAAATACTATTTCCTAAAAAGAAAAGTGAAGGCTTTTATGCTCTAAGGAATGTTTCATTTTCAGTGTACGAAGGTGAAACAATTGGGATTGTAGGTATTAATGGGTCAGGCAAATCTACTCTATCAAACCTACTGTCACAAGTTGTTCCGCCTACATCTGGTCAGATGACCGTTAATGGTGAGACGTCCTTAATTGCTATATCAGCAGGCTTAAATAGCAACTTGTCAGGTTTAGAGAATATTGAATTAAAGTGCTTAATGCATGGATTAACAAAAGATGAAATAAAAAGAATTACGCCAGATATTATTGAATTTGCTGACATAGGTAAATTTATGAATCAGCCTGTTAAAAATTATTCAAGTGGTATGAAATCTAGGTTAGGATTTGCAATTTCTGTTCACACAAATCCTGATATTCTAATTGTGGACGAAGCGTTATCAGTAGGAGATCAAACCTTTTATGATAAATGTGTAACCAAGATTAATGAATTTAAGGAAGAGGGGAAAACCATCTTCTTTATTAGCCACTCTCTATCTCAAATTAGAACTATTTGTGATAAGGTGATGTGGATTCATTTTGGTGAAGTTCGACAATTTGGAGAGGCTAGGAGAGTAATAGCGAGATACAAAAAATTTATCGACTGGTTCAATAAGTTAAGTGAAGGGCAAAAGAAAAAATATAAGCAAGATATGCTCCAAAAGCAGGCGAAAGTTGAAACTGAGACGGATGATAGCTATAAGGTTGCCTATAATGGGCCACTATATCCTATTGATGAACGTGTAAAGCGTTATCAAAAAAACAAGATAGATAAACGGAAAAAAGTGACGTTGAATTTACAGTTACTATTCTTATCTCTTTTTACCGTTTTACTAGGTGCATTACTTTTCTTTTAAAAGGCATAGCCAATAATCTATTATTGAGGTGAATAAAATGAAAGCAAAATTGTTAGTTCCTGTAGTGACGGGTTTATTATTATTCAGTGGTTGTAGCAATGACTCTAATGATAAAGCTTCAGCAGATAAACAAGTGGAGCAGAATAACCAAGTTAAAATTGAAGAAGCATCTATTAATAATTTTGGGAATAAAAGATTAGAAGTAGAAGTTAAAGCAACTGGAGATAACTTAAAGTATGCATATTATGTTCATAAAGATGGTAAAGTTATCAAGAAAACTTCTTATTCAACGGATAGTTCATTTAAGTATCCATTAGAAAAGTCAGGCAAGTATGCAGTTCGTGTTTTCGTAAAAGCTGGAGATAATAAGTCGACAAAAAGTACGGACGCAGTTAGCGTAACTGTAGCAGAGTAAAAAAGTAGAAGGCCCTCTATATTTAGAGAGCCTTCTTTTTTTAGTTTAGATTTAAATGTTCTTTGAAAGCAGATGATAGCTGTTGTCGGTTTTCTTCTGATACGTTGTAGTAATAGACACCGTTCACTTTGCCACCGCTGCCTTCAACTTCAAGCTGATCTAACGTATGGCGTGCATCGCGATAGTTAGCCTGAATCTCTTTCATATCATCAAACGTTAAGTTTGTTTTCACGTTTTCACCGATTGCATCTAAAATTGTACCGTAATTCGTTAAAGATTTAACGCTAGCACCTTCGTTAATAACGGCTTGGATAATTTGACGCTGACGTTGTTGACGGCCAAAGTCACCTCTTGGGTCCTGCTTACGCATGCGAGAATATGCTAATGCTTCTTCGCCGTTTAACGAAATTTGTCCTTTTGAGAAGTTATAGCCATCATAGTTAAACGCAAGGGAGTTGTTCACCGTAACTCCACCAACCGCGTCTACAATGTCTTTGAAGCTTTCCATGTTGACTTGTACATAATAATCAACAGGTACGTCTAGGAAGTTTTCAACTGTTTTCACAGCCATATCTACGCCGCCAAATGCATACGCATGGTTAATTTTGTCCTGTGTGCCTTTACCGATGATTTCAGTACGGGTATCACGAGGAATACTTACCATTTTCATCGATTGATCTTTAGGGTTTACGGTCATTAAGATAAGGCTATCAGAGCGTCCACGATCATTGCCACGCGCATCTACACCTAATAGTAAAATTGAAATGGGATCTTGATTGCCGAAGTTCACTTTGTTTGAGCGTTTTTCAGATACGTCTCGTGTTAAAGGATCATGCGTTTGGTTAAACGTGCTTTGAACAGAGCTATACAGCACTCCTAAGTAGGTACCGATACCAATAATTAAAACTAGTAAAATGCTTAAAACAATTTTAAATCCTGTTTTTTTCTTCTTCTTTCTTTTTCTACGCTGTTCTTCCATATCAATCTCTCTTTCTTTATAAATTTGATAATAAATACACAAGTGTACCTTAATTCTTAAGAATTAAGACAAAAAGATTAAAAAAATGACAAATTTACTCATTTTTATTCAATTACTCTCAAATTATATTATAATAACAGAAAAAAGGAAAGCCACTAGTAAAGGAGATAGAAAATGAAAATTGCAGTTAACATCATTGCGTTTCTTATTTTAGTTATTTCTCTTATTGTAGGAAAAATGTACTGGAATGAGAAAGTTGCCGCACAGGGCGTAGCCTCTCCAACAAGAGTAGCCGTTCAAAATAGCGAAGCAAAAGAGTGGAACGTAAAAAATTTACCAGAAGCGATTGTAACAAAGGTGCAAAATGCTGAAGAAACAGGAGAACCTTTGAAAATTGTTATTGCTGGTTCCCAAGATACATCAAAAGAAAGTGATGCTTGGCCTGCTTTGGTAGAGGAAAAATTAACGAATACATATGGATCAGATTTAGTGACGGTAGAAGTGCAGGAATATGATCAATCGACCACGTTACAGTTTGTGAAGAATCAATCATACAAAAAGATTATTGCAGCACAGCCTGATGTGCTCATTTTTGAACCTTTTCTAGCCAACGATAATGGAGTAGTTGGCATTACAAATACGCTAGATAACTTGTCTATTATTATGAAACACGTAGAAGAACAAGTAGACGGCGTAGTTACAATTATTCAACCTTCTCATCCAATCTATAATGCCATTAACTACCCGAAAGAAGCAGAGCAGCTGCAAGCTTTTGCAGATGAACATGGCTATGAATATATCAATCATTGGGAAAAGTGGCCAAAAGCGAGTTCAGAAGAGTTATTAACGTACTTAACCGAAGACAAAAATGCTCCAAATGAAAAAGGGAACAAAGCTTGGGCGGAAGCGGTAATTGAATATTGGGCAGCAGAGTAAAAAAAGCGTTCATTGTGAACGCTTTTTTACTTTGTAATCTAATTATATCGGCAGGTATATGAAAAAATTAAGGCCTTTCGAGTCCTTTTTAGCACATTTCGCGTATTAATCCATCTTTTTCACTACCAAAAAATCACATATGTCGATGCGTGTCGGATACTATGTGTGAAAATACCTATTAAGTAGATTATAATAATATAGATAATGCATTAGTAAGGAGTAGACATATGATAGACGTTTATACAAACATTCTACCTCAATTTGGCAGCGGGCCAAAAGATGAGCGTGAGTTTTTACAAATGGCGCAAAAATTAGTAGATCAAGGCGTAAAGACCGTCATAGCAACTCCGTACTTTAACGGTAGTATGCAGGGGACGCATAAACATCAAATTCTTACATCTGTAGAAGAAGCAAATAGAAAGCTACAATCATCCTATTTACCTCTTACGATTCTTCCTGGTCAACGCATTTTAGCAACAGCGCACCTTTTACGCTCCAGTTCTCAAGAATATTTGACGCTAAGTGAAAAAGGGAAATATCTCTTTGTTCATATGCCTTTTGATAAGGGTGGAGAAGACTTTGAAACCATTGCCTACGAGCTGCAGTTAAAAGAGCTTGTGCCGGTAATCAGCGAGCCTGAGTGCTCTCAGTTCATTTTAAAGTATCCACAAAAGCTTTATCAGCTGGTGAAAAATGGTGCGATTGTACAAGTGTCCGCTCAAAGCTTAACTGGAAAAAATGGACGCAAAGCGAAGAAAGCTGCACTTCAGTTTTTAGAGCATGGCTGTGTTCACTTAGTGGCAACGGGAGCAGATGCTAAAAGCTATGAAAAAAGTTCACTACAAGATGCATACGAAGTGGTAAAAAAAGAATTTGGAAATGCAAAAGAGTTTATGCTTAGAGAGAATGCAGAAGCCATTGCAAATGGAGATGTGGTCTATCGCGAAAGACCTGAGCGAATGAAAACACAGAAGTTTTTAGGTATATTTTAAAAGAGTAAGGCATATAGCCAAGCTGGTTTGTTATATGGGGTTACGTGGCTCCATGTGTTCTCAATAGCGAACTAGTCATAAAAGCATTGGTCGAATTATGACTAATGCTTTTTTACATTTGTTTCTATTGTTTTAAAACCGTAACCTTCATCATATCATTTACTTTTCCCCACACCTAAACAGGTAATAGATACATATATCTTCTCTTTTTTGATTCATATTATCTAGTATAAAAGTATTGTTTTTGGCCGTTAATCCTGAAAAGCTAAGTTATGACTAGTCATAATAGGAATAAATTTGCTATTATGTCCTTAATTAAGAACAAAGGGCGATGAAATATAAACTTTATGTTCTTAATGAAGAACGAGTCCTATATCTTATGTCGTGAGAGGAGACAGAATGAGTGCCATAGCTGGAATTTATCATAGGAACAATAATCCGGTATCCCAAGAGAATATGATGAGTCTCCTGGAGTGCTTATCACAATATCAGGCAGATAACACAAGATCATGGAAAAAAGACAAGGTGGCGCTCATCAGTCATACACAATGGATTACACCGGAGTCCGTGGGTGAACAGCTGCCTTATTATGACTATGAAAAGCAGATCGCCGTCACGGCAGATGCAATTATTGATAATCGCGAAGAGCTGTTTAGGAAGCTACACGTTCATGATACACAGAGTACGATAACGGATAGTGAATTAATTTTACTGGCGTATGAGAAGTGGGAAGAAGAAGCGCCAAAGTTTCTAGTCGGTGATTTCGCTTTTGTCATTTGGGATGAGCGAAAGCAGCAGCTGTTTGCTGCCAGAGATTTTTCTGGTAACCGAACTCTTTATTTCTATAAAGATGACAGAAGATTCTCATTTTGTACAGCCATGAATCCGTTATTTTCTCTACCATACATAAAAAAAGAGATAAATGAAGAATGGCTTGCCGAGTTTTTAGCCATCCCCATTACGTTTGAATCGACGGATGCATCGTCAACGGTTTACAAAGCCATTCAGCAAGTGCCTCCGTCTCATTCCATTACGGTGCGTGGTAATACGTTTCAGCTTAAGAGGTACTGCACGCTCAATAGGCAAGAGCCATTGCGTTTAAAGTCGAATGAAGAGTATGAAGAAGCTTTTTACGAAGTGTTTCAACAAGCTGTGAATTCCAAACTGCGAACGCGAAAAAAAGTTGGCGCTCATTTGAGCGGAGGGTTAGATTCGGGTTCAGTAGCAAGCTTTGCTTCCCGAACTCTTTCTAAAGAAAATAAAAAATTACATACGTTTAGCTACGTACCGATAGATGGTTTTCAGGATTGGTCACCTAAAAGCAGAGTAGCCAATGAAAAACCTCTTATTCAATCGACGGTTCAGTACGTAGGGAACATAGAAGATAACTACTTCAACTTTGAAGAAAAAAGTCCGTTTTCTGAGATTGATGAATGGCTCGATATAGTAGAGGCGCCGTACAAATTCTATGAAAATAGCTTTTGGCTAAAAGGAATTTATGAGCAAGCCGCCAAGCAAGGAATGGGCGTTCTGCTAAATGGTCAAAGAGGAAACTGGACGGTGTCGTGGGGGCCGGCTCTCGATTATCAAGCAAAGCTGTTAAAGCGTGCCAACCTAGGTAGCTTTCTGCGTGAAGTTCATTTGTACAGTCGACAGTTAGGCGTCAAAAAATCGCGCGTTTTCCCTGTTGTAGCAAAGAAAGCGTTCCCGAAAGTGCATTCGCTGCTTTCAAAGAAGAGTCCACCACCTTTTACGCCGTTTATCAACCCAGACTTTGCGCAGAAGTTTCGCGTATACGACAAGCTGGAACAGCACGGAGTAAATACAAAAGGACTGTTGGATAAAAGTGCATACGAAATTAAAAGAATTCAATTTGCAAAGCCGTACTACTGGAGCATAAACGGAACGTATACGACTAAGCTATCTTTACATCACTCTCTGTGGGACCGGGATCCTACAAATGATTTAAGAGTTGTTCGATTTTGCTTATCCGTACCAGAAAACCAGTTTGTACAAAATGGCCAAGACCGATCGCTTATTAGAAGAGCAACCAAAGGCTTTCTTCCAGATACTATCAGGCTTAATCAAAAAGTAAGAGGTGTACAAGGAGCAGACGGAATTCAGCGCATGACGTCGGATTGGAGTCTCTTTATGAATGAAATGGAATTGGTGACGAAAGCGGACTTCATGTCAGGATACGTAGATATGGCCGTAATTAAATCCGCTATGGAAAATCTAAGAGACAACCCGCGGCCTGAATATGTATTTCATCATGATTTCAGAGTGCTCATGCGCAGTTTGATTCTCTATCGATTCATGAAAAGGCTGACTTGAAGGGAGGTGATACGATGAAAAGAGAATGGGAGAAGCCGGTATTAGAAGTACTTGATGTGAACATGACAATGGCTGGACCTGGATTAAGTATACCTGACGCGGTACAGCCTGATCCAGATGAAACAATTCATTATAGTTAATCTCAGGTAGTGAGTGGAAACGACTGCCCTTATACAAGTAAAGATGTATAAGGGTTTTCAAAAAAATTGATGACATCTGGAGTGAAATGAATGGTTAGGATACAAAACGTTTATGTTTATAGTGCTTTTGGGCTTGCGATTTCGAGCGAGCTGCCGCTTCCAGAATTAAACTCTCTTGATCTTCCAGGTGATAATATAGATGTTTCAATTAAACTAGCAGACTTCACAGAAACTAAAGTTCTTTTAAATCAAGAAAAAGGCTTCACCGTACACCAAGATGAAGTTGCGTTTGAAGTTCCGAATACAGCGCTTTTTTCAATACGAAACGGCAGCGAAATTATCGTAGTACCTCTAAAAGAATTTGACAAAGATCGAGTAAGACTTTACATCCTAGGCACTTGCATGGGGGTACTTCTCATGCAAAAGCGCATACTCCCTCTACACGGGAGCGCGGTAGCTGTGGACGGAAAAGCGTATGCGATTGTAGGAAACTCTGGTGCCGGTAAATCTACGTTAGCTTCGGCTTTTATTCAAGAAGGCTATAAGCTCATAAGCGATGACGTCATTCCTGTCACGTTTTCACAAGACAATGTTCCCCTTATCCAGCCATCTTATCCCCAGCAAAAGCTGTGGGAAGAAAGCTTAGCTAACTTCGGGATGGATAAAGGAAAATACGAGCCTTTATTTGAACGAGAAACAAAATACTCGGTACCAGTGAAAGCCAGCTTTTACAATGAGTCTCTTCCACTGGCAGGAATATTTGAACTTGTGAAAAGCACTTCAGAGTCTGCGGAGATTCGAAAAGCTGACGGGTTAGAAGGCTTCCGTATTTTGAATCACCATACGTTTCGAGGTTCGCTTGTCCAAAGGTTAGGGTTAAAGAAATGGCATTTCGAGTACTCCTCAACTATTTTAAGAAACGTTCCAGCGTTTCAGTTAATCCGGCCTGTTTTAAGGTTTACACCATACGAATTGGTAGCCAAAGTAGTAGATAGCATGAAAGAAGGAGGATTAGGATGACTAGAGTAAAACAACTTTCAATGAATCATCTTGTGACACAACGAGAAGGAAATATAGTCAGTGATATGGGTAATGAAAAAGTCATGCTCAATATTGAAAACGGGAAGTACTACAACTTAGGAACAACTGGAGGCGAGATGTGGGAGCTTATTGCTGCGCCAATCGCTGTGAGTGAAGTAGTTACGAAGATTATGACGAAATACGATGTGAGCAAAGAGCAGTGTGAAGAAGAGGTTCTGTCATTTTTAGAGCATATGTATGAGGAAAAGCTAGTTCAAGTAACGACTCAAAAGTAAATGCTTCTCTTCATTTAATAGTAAAGGGAGAGGAGTAGCTGGTATGAAACTAATAAAAAAAATGAGAAATTTTTTATGCTTAGAAACAAGTGAAAAGATACTATTGCTGGAAGCCTTGTATTACTTAGGCTATGGAAGGATTTTTAAAGCGCTTCCGTTTTCAAGAGTTGCTCCTACTCTAGGTGAGCCTATGACAGAAACAAGCTTTTCCGAAAGCACATCCGATTATGTTGTGCTGCAAAATATTTCAAAGGCAATCCATCGAATGAGTCACTATACGTTTTGGGAAAGCCAATGTCTAGTAAAAGCAGTAGCCGGTATGAAGATGCTAGAAAGACGCCAGATTGAAAGCACGCTTTACCTTGGAACCGGAAAGGATAAACAGGGAAAACTCATTGCGCATGCGTGGCTGAGAAGCGGATCTGTATACGTAACCGGTTCGGAAGGAAAAGAGCAGTTTACCGTGGTCGGGAAGTTTTCTAAGCGGATGAACAATAAAAAAACGACAATCACTCACAGCAAAACCTAAAGCATCATATACGGCTATGGGTTAGTCTAGGAGGACAGAACTTGGCACCACTATTATACTACGTAAAAAGATTACACCAATTTTCTGGAAAGATTCTTTATTTTAACCTATTTGGAATGGTGATTGTCAGCTTGCTTGAAGGAGTTGGCATTTTACTTATCATTCCCTTGCTGAGCATCGGAGGAATTATTGACGCGAGTGTTGGTTCAGACAAGCTACTCCCATTTTTTAATCTGTTTCATAACGTTCCTCACAGTCTCTATCTACCTTTTGCGTTAGGCCTTTATCTGTTACTGATTGTTGGACAAAACGTGCTGCAAAGAAGCCTATCGATTCGAGATGTAAGAATTCGAGAAAGGTTTAGCCGGCATTTAAGAATGGAGGTTTACAGCTCACTCCTTGCTTCTGAATGGGGGCTCTTTCTACGAAAAAGAAAATCAGATCTTACGAATCTCTTAACCGCTGAGCTAGCTCGTGTGATAGGCGGAATCAATTTTTTTCTTCAATTTATTTCAAACGTGACGTTTATGTTTATCCAAGTTGCTATCGCCTTATGGCTATCCGTAAACTTGACGGTTGTCATTTTGCTATTGGGCGTTATTTTGGGGTATTTTTCTAAAAGGTTCGTAAAGAGATCAAAATACTTAGGTCGTAGAACCTCTAAGCTTGGAGAAGAATACATGGCAGGCATAACGGATCAGCTAAATGGAATGAAAGATATAAAAAGCAACGCGTTAGAAGAGTCACATGTTAACTGGCTGCAATCCTTAACGCTTAAAATGAGTGACGAACAGCTAGAATATATTCGACTGAAATCAAGTTCCAAGCTTGTATATAAAGTGACGTCTGCATTTTTGATTGCCGTATTTATCTTTGTTTCCTTAGAATTTCTTCAAGCTCAACAAGAGCAGCTGTTACTCATCATTCTTATCTTTTCCCGCTTGTGGCCAAGATTTACTGCTATTCAGTCAAACGTTGAGCAAATAGCCGCAACCATTCCTGCTTGCCAATCTCTTCTGGAACTAATGGAAGACTGTAAAAAAAGTCGGGAATTTACGAAAGAAACAACCAAAGCAGCCGCAAATCGTTCTAGTAATCAGCGAGAGATAGAATGCAAAGATGTATATTTCCGTTACAAACAAGACAGTGAAAGCTATGTGCTAAAAGGAATTAACCTTACCATTCCTCCTAGGCAAATGACGGCTATTGTAGGTCCATCGGGAGCTGGAAAAAGTACGCTTATCGACGTGTTAATGGGGTTGAATTCACCTGAAAAAGGAAGCGTCTTAGTAGATGACAATGAACTAAAAGGAGACGTCGTTTTATCGCTAAGGCAGTCCATTAGCTACGTGCCTCAAGATCCCTTTTTGTTTCATGCAAGCGTAAGGGAGAACTTACTGATGGTGAAGCCTGAAGCAAGCGAAAATGAATTATGGAAAGCGCTTAAATTTGCTGAGGCAGAACAGTTTGTGAAGGAATTGCCGCAAGGGCTCGATACGGTCATTGGAGACCGAGGAACAAAGTTATCGGGCGGAGAGCGTCAGCGCCTCGTTTTGGCAAGAGCTATTTTAAAAGAGCCATCTGTACTTATTCTAGACGAAGCAACAAGCGCATTGGATACAAACAATGAAAACAAAATTAAAGAATCACTTGAGCGTTTAAAAGGCGAAATGACGATTATCGTTATTGCTCATCGCTTGTCAACGATAGAAGCTGCTGACCAAATTGTTGTGTTAGAAAAAGGCGAAATTACGCAAAAAGGCACGTTTCAGCAGCTTGCTGCTCAGCCAGCCGGTACGTTTAGGGAGCTGTTAAAAGGTCAGCTAGAACTGGTATAAGTGAGAGCTGTTTTAATCACCATAAATTTTGTAAGGAGAGTGCGAAAATGTCATGATTGGTTCCCGTGTTAAAGAAATAAGAACGCAAAAGCACATATCGCTTACACAGCTTGCAGAACGATCTAAGATCACGAAATCGTATTTAAGTAATTTAGAACGTAATATTTGTGATAATCCAACAATTGATATTGTGCAAAAGCTAGCTGCTGGTCTTGGGGTTTCTCCTGTATCTCTTATTGGGTGGAGAGATACGTATAAAGAAAGAGAAAGCATTAGTAGTGTAAAAAATGAAATCATTCACATGGAGCTTACGCAGCTGGAGGAATTAAAAAAACATGTGGATTTAGTTATTTTCAAAAAAAAGAAGCTTCCTTTAGGTGATTTTCATGAATTTCTTTAATTTATTACAAGTTTGAGAGGAAGTTTCTTAAAAAATAAAGGCAGGTATAAAAGAAATGATGAGTAATCATTCTAAATTAGATTTAACCGTTTTATCTAAGGAGCTAAAGCTTTTAATCCAGCTAGTAAAATCAAAGAATGAATTGAAAGACATAGGCCAGCTTCAGAATATTGACTGGCGCTTATTTTTAGATTTGGTTCATCACCATAGATGCCAGCCCATCATTTATTTGAAACTAAAGGACATGCCCCAAACAATCGTTCCGTTAGAAATTATCCAAGCCTTACAGCAGACGTACACAAAAAATACATTTAAGATGCTTCAGCTCAGCGGAGAAATGGAGCAGATAAGCAAGCTATTTGCTGAAAATGAAGTCAAAACGTTGTTTTTAAAAGGTCCAGCTCTTGCTCATCACTTGTACGGGGATATTTCGCTTCGAACGTCAAAAGACTTAGATGTTTTAGTTCGGGAAACAGACTTAGACAAAGTAGATGCGCTGCTTTTAGCTTCTGGCTACGTAAAGGATGGAGCGCCTTCTTTATTAAATGGAACAAAAAGAAAGACACACCATGTTGAGTACGTGCATTCCCAAAAGAAAATTCAAATTGAAATTCACTGGCGATTACATAACCCTCCGGTGAAAGAGCCGTCTTTTGACGAGCTTTGGCAGCGAAAAAGCCGCAGCGCTCTGACAAGCTCTCCTGTCTTTTTTTTAGGTGAAGAAGATTTGTTTTTGCACCTTGTGGTTCATGGGGCACGTCACGGCTGGTTCCGCCTGCGCTGGCTAGTAGATATGGATAAAGTGTTTCAAAAAAAGCTAGATTATCAACAAGTAAAGGTATTAATGAAGAAATTAGGTTATGCTCACCTAGTCGGGCAGGCAATGATTTTAAGTTCTCAGCTGCTGAATACACCAGTTAACAAGGAGCTAAAAGCAACAACAGAAGGTTCCCGACCAACGAAGCTAGCAGAAAAAGCATATGTATATATTTGTGATTCTAAAGAAATTACATCTATCATTTCATACTTACTTTCGTTAAAGTCTCCTGTTCAAAAAGTTGGTTATTTAATGACGGTAGCTTATCCAAGCTACAAGGATGCAAAGTTACTGCCATTACCAAAACCTCTTCATTTTCTCTATTTCCTGCTGAGGCCATTTTTATGGATGGGAAGGAAAGTAAAGAAGCTCTCATAGTAAGCAAACAAGAAGAAAGGGTTAGTACTGCTATTCAATCTAAAGGTGGAAGAGCAGCGAATGTCAGCATTCGCTGCTCTTTTTGCTTTAATGAAAATTGCTAATTAATGATGTTAGTGAAATGCATTTCAACTCTTCCGCATACATATAAACGGTGACAATATACCCGTTGTGCAGTGAGTGGGAGACACACCTTGAAAATTATGTATGAGTAAAGGGGAATGAGGCATGGGAGCATTTTGTAGAGAGTGTGGCAAGCAGCTACCCGAAAATGCGGTCGCTTGTCCAAGTTGTGGAACGATGGTAAAAGAAAAAGAATGGCTTCTTGCCATTCTTTTTGTTTAGGTCTAATTTCCTGAGTGTCAATTCGTTCTATGCAGGCGTTTCTACAATATGTAAAATATATGAAGATACGAAAAAATGGAGGGTTTCTATGCAGGCAGAGCAAAAAAGAAAAGAGTCGAAGTTGAGTGTTGTTTTTGATTTCATCTTTTCAGGTTCCATCATTATAGCAATCTTAGTTCTAATTTATAGTTCGTTATTTACGGGTTCATGGTGGATTGGCCTTATTTTTATGATTTTGTATTCAAGGTTTTATAAAAAATGCAACGACCAAATTATTTGGGTTATAATCTTTGGCACAGCTTTCCTTATACTCGGAGCGCTCTTTTTTGGGTAAGGAAGCTAAGAGCTGTGAAACAAGATAGAAAGATAGTCAGCAGGACTCGCCGGTTCGGACATTCATGTAGTACTCTCTCGTTCGTTACAGCTTTTGTCTTTTTATGTTGAAACTCTATTGAAGATAGGATTGAACCTGTTTCCAGCTATATTTGTTTCTTTCAAACGATTAATAAGCGAATTTGGTGGATTTTGTTAGGACTTTTCGTATTTCTTGTAATTGTACGAATGATTGTTGGATAAGTTGTCGAGCGAATTCCATAGAGAATCTCCGTGAAACATCGTATGATAAAGATAGACAATTTGTGGAGGAGGGCATTGTTCAATGATTGATCTTCAAACCTTTATTTTGCCGAACATTGATAATGGACCAAGAGATGTGCAGACGTTTACGAATATGGCGCGTTCGCTTGTGAAAAAAGGCGTTCACTCCGTCGTCGCCACTCCGCTGTTTTGGGAAGAGTCCGACGTGACGCGCCATGAGCTTATTTTGTATGCGAGCGCCGCCAACGATTGGTTAGAAGAAGCGCTTATTCCACTTCGCGTTTTGCCAGGACAGCTCGTACCTGCCTCGCCTCAGCTACTTAAACACTATGAAAAACAAAAGCTTCTTACACTGAACCATACGGACAAATATCTACTAATGTCCCTACCTTATCATACGCTACCAGCGAATCTCGACAGCTTACTCTACGACCTGCAGCTTCAAGGAATTGTACCAATCTTACAAGCACCTGAACGTCATCCAGTCTTTCAACAGCACCCAGATAAACTCTACGACCTTGTGAAAAAAGGCTTTGTAACGCAGCTTAGCGCTGGAAGTATTCTTGGACTTAACGGAAAGCAAGCGCGCAAATCTGCTTCAACCTTTATCAAGCACAGACTCGCTCACGTTATCGCATCAGGCGTAGACGAGCGAACGTATTGGGATTATTCTCTTTCAAAAGCCTACGACGTTATTTCCGATCAGTATGGAACGGGCCAGCTCTATACGTTTATGGAAAACGCGGAAGCAGTCATTGAAGGAATGGCTCTTGCGATGGAGGAGCCAGAAGCGGTGAAGAGAGGGAAGATTTTTAAGCTTTGGGCATAGAAAAAAGGAGAGCACACGCGGCTCTCCTTTTTGATGCCTATTAATCTACCAACGCCTGAACGAATACATCAAGCGGTTGTGCTGTGCGGCCGAGCAGCTTTTCTAAGTCAGTGCTTTCTACATTAAGAGAACCTTGACGAATTGGCTCTTGCATCTCAACAAGCATATCAACAACAAAGCCTGGTAAGCCAGCTCCACTTAGTGCTTCTTTAAATCCAGCATCGTCTACGTTTACGACTTCCACGTCTTTTTTAAGCACGCTGCTTGCGATAGCAGCAAGTTCATTTTGAGTGCGCGGCGTGCCTGCTAGTTCATACACGGTATTTTCGTGACCTTTGCCAGCTAAAACAACAGCTGCTGCTTGGGCATAGTCACTTCGTAACGCCCAGCTGATTTTCGCGTCACCTGTTGGATTTAGCCAAGGCGCTCCGCGAAGTACGCCTTGAACCGTACCGGCTTCATTTTCTACATACCAGTTGTTGCGAAGAAGAGCATAAGCAATGCCTGATTCCTGAATAGCTTTTTCCGTTGCGCGATGAACTTTTGCAAGGGGAAGTGTGCTTTCATCTGCTTTTGCGACGCTTGTATAAGCGATGAACGAAACGCCCGCTTGCTTTGCCGCTTCAACAGCAGCTTGATGTTGACGAATGCGCGTTTTATTATCTCCATCCGTGGATACAAGCAGTAAACGATCAATATCAGCAAACGCTTCAGCAAGCGTTTCAGGTTGATCAAAATCACCGTGACGTACGTCAATTCCTTTTTCTTTTAGGTGCGCTGCCTTTTCAGGATTTCGTACGCTCACTGCTAAATTTTCTACAGGTACCGTTTGTAAAAGAGTTTCAACTACAATGGAACCAAATTGTCCTGTTGCTCCTGTAACTAATAGCTTCATCTGTTCATTCCTCCACTTTGTTTTATATTTATAACCACACTAGTTATAACTAAAATGGTTACAACTAATGTTTTAAAAAAAGCTCATAAAAGAGCTTTAGTTAACATGTGCTTTTTCAATCATCATTTGAATCGTCGTTTTGTTCAATCGTTCTTCCATGGCAGCCTGCGCTTCCTGCAGCTCCGCAGAAAGAGAATCTTCAATCGTTCTTCCCACCGGACATAAGATATTTGGCTTTTCATGAATATTAAACAACTGTCCACTTTCAACCACATCGACCGCTTTGTAGACATCGAGTAGGGTAATAGCCGACGGTTCTTTTAAAAGCGACGCTCCGCCAACACCTGCGCGAACGTCAATTAAGCCAGCTTTTTTCAACATGCTCATAATTCTTCGCACAACGACAGGGTTTGTGTTCACGCTTCCTGCAATAAAGTCGCCCGTGCATTCACTGGGTGCGACCGCAATTAGAGTTAAAGTATGAACGGCCATGGAAAATCGGCTGCTAATTTGTTTCATTGCTTATCACCACCGTTGTAACCATTATAGTTACAATGTAATTTATTTGTCAATAAAAAATATACAATGAAGAAAATAATGGAATATGTATAGGTCTTTCATCTAATCATTTCCATTTAAATCACAAATATTAGTAGAAAAAGAGAGGTTCTTCCTATTCAGAACCATTATTCGTTATTTTATACTATAAAATATGGAAAAATACTGTGCGGAGGTGCGGTCAGTGGATTACGCAAAGATTATTGCTGGGCTATCAAGTACGATTTCTCATCAAGCAGCGGAAGTGAATGAAAAAATTCGGCTGTTGGAGTCTGCCAAGCAACAAGTGACGTCAGAGAGAACGCTCTCCATGAACGATATGAGCTTAGTAACCAATCCAGAGCTTGGAGAAGGATGGAAAGGAAAGCGAGCGACTTCATTTGATGAACAGCGTGAAAACGCCAAAGAAGAGCTGAAGCGAATTTTACACGATGAGTATGAAGACTACTTATCGGATATTGAATCGGCAATTGTGAAGCTTGAAAGTCAACAGCTTTTATTAAATGGGCTGAGCTTCGTGGCAACGGAAGCAAGTTCGCTTGTACATAAAGGAGAAGAAGCAGCGGAGGAGCTGCATCGAAAGATTAGTCACATCAGAGGGAGGCTGTAAGCATGGGAAACACCATTAAATTAAACTATGAATCGGTCATGAATGAGCTAAACGCGTTAAAGGCAGCGAAAGATGACATCGTCGTAAAGGAAATGAAGAGCGTTGGAGACAATCGTTTGCAAATTACGGAGATGATGAAAAACCAAGAGATGGAAATCCAGCAGCTTATGACGAATTATATTCAGCTTCTCACTAAGCAAATAGCGGATACGGAAAGCAACCTCAAACAGCTAAAAGAGCAGGATGAGATGATAGCGCGCAGCTAGGACGTGAGATGAAAGATAGATAGAAAACGTATATAATAGAGAGGAGCTTTTTGGAGTGCAAAACGCTGTATATGATGCGAGCGCGCTGCTAGAGACAGCAAAAGAGCGCATCAGTTCATATAACGAAATGGAAAAGCAACTACTAACGTTACAAAAAGCGTTTAAGCGAATCGCCGCTTTAGATGAGGATCTTCAAGGAAAAGGCGCAGACAATATTAAAGCTTTTTATCAAAGCCACGCAGAGATTGCTAATCAGTGGCTGAACTTAATTGAAACAAACCGAGCTTTTTTTGAAACCATTGAAGCGAAAATGGGAACTTCAGAGCTTGAAGGAAGTACATTTGTAGCGGAAGCGTTTCTAGACCAAAACGTTCATCAAGGAAACATGCAAGCTAAGCAAATGATCATCCAGCAGCAAAACGCTCTGCAGGATATTTTCTATACGATTGACCATATCCTACCGCTCAACGTCTTTTCAAGTGCTAAGTACAATCAGTACCTAGAAGAAGCGGAACAAGAGCGAAAGGATACGCTCCAAGCCGTGAATCAGCTAGACGCGGATCTCGTTCAAGAATACCAAGGGCTGTCATTCTTCTATAATATGGTCACCCAAAACATTCAAGCCGTCACAAGTTCCACAAGCCAAGCAGGAAACGCGACGCCTCTTTACTTTGACCTTGATGCCTATAAAGCAAGCCCAGTGTATGGCATGCAGGGAGAAGCTAACAGCCGCGCCGTTTCGTATGTGGAAGCCAAAGAAGCCGAGCGAAAAGCCTACGAAAATCAAAAGAACATTCAAGCGCAAGAAAGCTTCACGCTTGAAGTATGCGAAAACCCACATGCCAAGAAGAAAGAAGAAAAAGGATTTTGGGGTGCGGCTTGGGGAAGCGTCACAAGTGGCGTTGAACATGCATGGGATAAGACAACGGATGGTTTTCACGCAGGCGTTGACCAAGTCACCCACGGAGCAGAAGCTGCTTGGACCGCGACAAAAACAGGGTGGAACACCGGCGTACAAGCTGTTTCAGACGGCGTAAAGGAACTGAAGCACACAGCTCATGAAACGTGGGCAGATGTCCAATCCCAAGCAGCAGCTGGGCTTGCAAAAGCGAAAGTGAGCACAAAGCTTGCCATTGAAGTGTCCAAAGAAAGCTGGAAAGTTGGCGCTGAAAACATCAAGCAAGGAACAAAAACCGCGCTAGACGTCACAAAACGAAGCTGGGATGGCGTCGCTGGCGGAGCGACAGATGCCGGTGTCGATACGTGGAATGATCTCGTACATATGGTAGAAGACCCAAAAGGAACGTTACAAAGCATTGGAGAAGGAGCACAAGCCGTTTGGGATGATCCAAAAGGCGTAGCTAAAACCATCGGTAACGAAATTAAAGACTCTTGGAATGAACAGGTTATAAATGGCGATGCCGAAAGCAGAGGCCACTACTTTTCCTACCTAACCGCTAACGTTGCCATGAGCATAGTCGGCACAAAGGGAGCGGACAAGCTCGCAAAAACGACGAAGCTTGAACAACTCAGCGGTGTTGCCACGAAGAAACTGAATGAAGGTGCCGCAGCCATTAACGTGCGTACGCAGTCAGCTCTGCAGAACTTGGGTCTAAATAAGCTGGATAATCGTTTAGCGTATCCAGGTGTTGGATCTGTGAAGGGGAATGGCGGGTATCAGTTTATTGAGCGTGTGGATGGTGGTAATGGGGTTGGGACGAAGGTTAGGGATGAGAAAGTTGCTGAGGGTACTAAAGGAACGGTTAAGAAGATAGAAGATATTAATGACCCTATTAGAACATATCGTGGTGTGGACCTTCAAAATATAGATCCAATTTATATTGCAGATCAACGTACAGTTGTTGAGATGCCATTTGGTGGAAAAGGTGAAAAATACACTAATGCTGAGGGGTGGAGACGTGATCTAAAGTATTTTTGGAGTGAACTACTTGATAGACACCCAGAAGCGTTTAGCCCAAATAATAGAGCAATAATAGAGGGAAGGAATCCGTTTACCGATAGTCCAGTTAATGATAAGGTATTTAGGGAATATTTCTCCCAGTATGATTTTAAAGGTGTTAAAGGAGACAAATTAATTCATCACCATATTGGTGGAGGTGGACAAGCGTTTCCAGTGCCTCAAAAATTACATCCAGGTTCCGGTGGAATTCATAATATAGAAAAAGAAGCAGGAATATGGGGGAAAGATAAAGTTTACTCAGAGTTATTACAGAAATTTATTAAGGAGTGATTTCCAATATGAAAGAGGTTATAAAAGCTTATTTTGAAAGATTTGTAGATAAATGGATGGAATACAATAATTCATTACCTAAAATAGTATGGAACGAAGATGTGGCTGAATTTATATACTCCGGTACAGAAGACGAATATGGATATATTTCTTGGAAACCAATGGAGAAGAGTATGAAATTTAACTTCGATGAAATTGAAGGTCAATATAATGTTCAGTTACATAATTCAGTTAAGGAGTATTTTAATTCGTATTGGTTTTTAGAATTAACAGGCTGGATTTCTTCTTATAATGTTAATTTACACCCTGTTATTCCAGGAATTGAACCAGATTATTTCATTTCGCTTGTTAAAGACTATGTAGAATCTAAAGAATTTACTTTTAAGTATATACCAATCGGTTATGAATCAAATGGGATGTTATTAGTAGTAAACAACAATACAGGTGAGATTTTTGTTGAAGATTTTGAGTTAAATGAGTACAAAAAGATAGCCAATAGTTTAGAAAGTCTCATTTTACATTTGAAATTTAAGGACGAATAATGGAAATTCAATAAGTGACAAAGTAATTAAAAAAAGACTTAATTTGGGATTGTCTTGCACTATTTTTAATGTAGCTTTAAAAGCAGAAATACTAATTTGCTTTGATAATAAAAACCATAACCTAAAATGTTACCGCATGCAGAATTTTGGGCGGAAAGAATTCATCGGACAATTTTGAATTCAAGAGGTTTAGTAGCACCTTATGTTAAGGCATTAGAAAATGTAAATAGCTCAACCAAACAAGTAATTAAGGAAATTCTTGTTGAAATAAGAGAGGACGATCCAGATTTATATTTAGAAAAAGTTAATTCAGTCTTAGATACATTAAAGTGAAATAAGAGGTTGGAGAAGTAGTAAATATTTAAAATAATAATTGAGATAATAGGTGATATTATGGTGGAAGTGCCAAAGATTATTTTGGGAGTACCTGGATTTTAGGGAAATAGAGATGAATTTAGAGAGGCAATGGCTAGAAATGGTAATGGTTATATATATATGGGTAATCATATAGGAAACTTTGAAAAACCAGAGGTATTCTTTGAAGTAGAAATCAGTGATTATAATCATTATGTGGCTGAAGCTTTTGAGATAGCAGGAAATGAATCGTTTACTAAAGAAGATATAAACAATTTGAAAAAACACAAAAGTATTGTTTATATTATTGGGGAAGGCGGTTCTTTAGACAAGGCCATGAAAATTATGGAGGTTGCTAGCGCTGTATTACATGCAGGGGGAATTGCGGTAAATGTTGAATCTTCTGGAAGAGCTCGTACAAAGAATGACTGGTTGGATATAACAAGTAGTAAAGAAATTACAAGAGTATTTACTGCGTTTATTCAGATGGCTCGTGAAAATAATATTTTTTACACTACTGGTATGCATAATTTTGGGTATCGTGATGTTATAACACCATCTGAAGGTATAACTGGGAATGAAGTCGAGAAATTATTTAAAGTGTTTTGTTTATATAACCTTATAGAAAATCCAAAAATGAATGATGGAGAAACCTTTAGTTTAGACCCAAATTCTCCTGTATACTTATTGAAACAAGAAAACTGTACAATGTTTGAGGAAGATGATCCATTTTATAATCCATACGGAGTGTGGAACTTAGTTCGTCATCATAGACCTGAAAATAAATGATGATATTTTATTGGAGAATTCACTGAGATGCTAATCGTTTTATCTTAACCAGTTTCCAAAACCTCAAGAAATTTCATGACATACGCAAAGTCAATTATTACTAGCATAATGTTGACAACTTTTCATTTGAAATCATGTAGTTTCACAGCACTTCCCGTTCAAAAAGCGGTGAGTGCTTTTTTAGTTCAATAATCTCCTTGTGACTGGTGTGATACACTACATGTATACAAAAAGGTATAGGGTGTCAAAGGCAAACCAGAATCTAATCTCGCAAAAGCGAAAGTGAGCACAAAGCTTGCCATCGAAGTGTCCAAAGAAAGCTGGAAAGTCAGCGCTGAAAACATCAAGCAAGGAACAAAAACCGCGCTAGACGTCACAAAACGAAGCTGGGATGGCGTCGCTGGCGGAGCGACAGATGCCGTTGTCGATACGTGGAATGACCTCGTACATATGGTAGAAGACCCAAAAGGAACGTTACAAAGTATTGGAGAAGGCGCACAAGCCGTTTGGGATGATCCAAAAGGCGTAGCTAAAACCATCGGTAACGAAATTAAAGACTCTTGGAATGAACAGGTTATAAACGGCGATGCAAAAAGCAGAGGGCACTATTTTTCCTACCTAACCGCTAACGTTGCCATGAGCATAGTCGGCACAAAGGGAGCGGACAAGCTCGCAAAAACGACGAAGCTTGAACAACTCAGCGGTGCCGCCAAGAAGAAACTGAATGAAGGTGCCGCAGCCATTAACGTGCGTACGCAGTCAGCTCTGCAGAACTTGGGTCTAAATAAGCTGGATAACCGTTTAGCATATCCAGGTGTTGGATCTGTGAAGGGGAATGGCGGGTATCAGTTTATTGAGCGTGTGGATGGTGGTAATGGGGGTAATCAGAAGACTGGGGAGAAAGCTATTGCCAAGGGTATACATGATGTTAAACCAGGAGATACAAGTTCTCTTGCACCTGGTGGTGGATTGGCTGCACATGAGCTAAAAGGTGGTCATTTAATTGAAAGACACGTTGGAAAAACTGATGAAGAATTACTAGAAAGAATAAAAAATAATCCTAGAATTAACGGCTCTTCTACTTTTACAGATAGGGCTACTGCTGAGAAAGTTGCTAGTAAGGTTTTAAGCAATCTAAATAACAAAAAAGCAGTTGCGGCTTGGATAAGTAATCCTCAAAGTAAGTCAAAGTTAGTGTTATCTTATGAAGGAGCTGAAGTTATTGGACGTGGAGTAAAAAGAGATTCTACAACTGTTGAAAGTATGACAAATGCTAGAATTGTCTTGAAAAAGGATGGAGCAGGGAATTATATTCTAACTGGATATCCAAACTAATACTAAAGGGTGAGATGTTATGTTGTCTTCTAACAAATTAGAAGAACCTGTTTTTCAGTTCTTGGCTGGAACTTTTCATCAAGATATTGATTCTCCAGAAGAGGCCTTACAAGAATTATTAACAGAGGAAAGTAAAGAGTATCTGGAATTTGCTATTATTTTTTTAACAGATTTTATTGGAAGTGACTATTCAGATATAGAAAAGAATGAATATATTCAATCTTGTGCGGATGGTGTGTACTTTCCCGCTACTGGTTTAGAACCACTTCAGTGGCTCTATCAGATTATTGAACAGATAAGAGAAGCTGTTAAAACAAAATAACATTATTAAAAAACCTTAATTGGCTAAAAGCCTTTCAAGGTTTTTCTATGTTTTTACACTTGTAAAGAATATTGGAAAGCAAGATATGCTAATGAAATGATTAAAAGGGGGATAATTGAATGAAAATAGAATTGTTAAATGCAATTGATGAAGAGCTTGAAATGTGCCCAGAAGCATTTGGAGGGACTGTTAATATTGAGGAAGTAATGCAAGCTGAAGTTGAGCTAAAAGTGAAATTACCTGAGGACTTTAAAATGTTTCTTTTGAAGTATGGTTCAGGAGCAGTTGGTGAAGCTATTGTTTTAGGATTGAGAGAAGCAGAGTTTGTTGCTACACCATCATTTGTAGAGAAATCTCTACAGTTTAGAAATATTCTTCCTGAAGGGTATGAGAATTTTATTGTTATTGGAGTAGACAGTGCAGGGAATCCAGTAGGTTTTAATTCCCCTAATACAGAAATCATTACATTTGATTTTGATTTTGGTGGAAAAGAGATTATAGCAAGCAGTTTTGAAGAGTATTTAGAAAAGGCTCTTAAAGAAGAGATAAATATACATTTTTAATGAATTAGATGGCTACTTAGAAAATTAATGGGACCTTCAATAATTTTGTGTAAATACGAATTTGTTGTTCTTATAGATATTATTCACTAGTTTGTTTTAAACATCATTTGTAGCTCTGCTCGAGCTTGAACAAGATCTGTTGTAAATTGATTCATAGGAAGACCTTCTTTCTTTGAATTGGTTGTGGTGATTTAATTCTAAAAGAAAAGGTCTTCCTTTTTGTATTTGTTCATTTATCCAAAATATTTTATTCTCTTTTAATAATTCAAATTGTTTAAAATAATTTGAATTATAAGGAGAATGATAGATGAGTAATGTAGCAATTAAAATAAGCTCTGATGGTCCATACCTGACGAAGTATAATTTGCAAGATTAAGTGAAAACAGAATTAGTTTTAAAAATAATTAAGCGGGCGCTTAGTAGTGTTAAGGAAGTAAATAAAGCAAAAAAACTAAAAGAATTAAAATTTAACTAAAAGCACTTGCCTTTTAAAAAGACAACGAGTGCTTTTTTATTTGAATAAATAATCTATGGCTAATCTGTACAATACATATATAAGTTATAGGGTGTTCAAGCTCAAGCGTGTTGGGAAGTCAGCATTGAAAACATCAAGCAAGGAACAAAAACCGCGCTAGACGTCACAAAACGAAGCTGGGATGGCGTCGCTGGCGGAGCGACAGATGCCGGTGTCGATACGTGGAATGATCTCGTACATATGGTCCAGCATCCAGTCGAAACAGCAGAAAGCATCGGTGAAGGAGTCAAAGCCGTTTGGGATGACCCAAAAGGTGTAGCTAAAACCATCGGTAACGAAATTAAAGACTCCTGGAACGAACAGGTTATAAATGGCGATGCCGAAAGCAGAGGCCACTACTTTTCCTACCTAACCGCTAACGTTGCCATGAGCATAGTCGGCACAAAGGGAGCGGACAAGCTCGCAAAAACGACGAAGCTTGAACAACTCAGTGGTGCCGCCACGAAGAAACTGAATGAAGGTGCCGCAGCTATTAACGTGCGTACGCAGTCAGCTCTGCAGAACTTGGGACTGGATAACCGTTTAGCATATCCAGGTGTTGGATCTGTGAAGGGGAATGGCGGGTATCAGTTTATTGAGTGTGTGGATGGTGGTCATGGGGTTGGGACGAAGGTTAGGGATGAGAAGGTTGCTGAGGGTACGGGTAAAGAATATAAAAACTATAAGGATGTAGAATATACTGGAACAACTAAAGTTAATGGAGAAGTAAGGGATATTAGCAGACGGGTTTTTCAAAGGTTAGATATTGATTATATGAGAATTGACCCTAAAACTGGTATGACAAATCTCCAATTAATGAAAAAAGGAAGAGCACCAATTTGGCAAGATGGGACTGCTATAGAACTTCATCATTTAATTCAAAGAGAGCCCGGATCAATGGTGGAGCTCCCGGATAGTATGCATAAGGAGTATGATAAAATATTGCATCGCTTAGTGGAGAATGGTGGAAGCTTTAGAAACGACCCTGTGTTAAAAAAGCAATATGAAAATTTCAGGTCGAAATATTGGAGATGGAGAGCTAAGCAAATAGATAAAGCTGAATTATAAAAGGAGGAATTTTGAATGAATAAAGAGGAATTAACCAATTTTATTAAGATAAATATGGAATCAGATGACTTTACTGGTGGAGTAGATAAAAAACAAGTTGATTATGTTCAAGATACCCTACAGTTAAAATTGCCAGAAAGTTATAAGTGGTTTTTAACTAATTATGGCTCCGGTGGGTTATTTGGTGTTGATATTTTAGGGGTTGCTAAGTCTAATATAGCTTCTGTTGTTATTGAAACAGAGAGTTATAGGGATTTAGGAATGAGTGAGAATTTAGTAGTTATTGAAGATATTGGGGAATATGCTTATTGTCTAGACACTAGTAATATGGAAAACAAGGAGTGTCCAGTAATAGCATGGGATAGACAAGGTGGACTTGATGACTACAATACAGCAAAGAATTTTTATGAGTTTTTATCACAAAGGTTATTGAATGCAAAAGAAGCATGGGAAGAAGAGTTTTAATATAGATAAATAGAAAGAAATTATAAATGAGATTGCTGAAAATCACAAACTTTTGATGGTTGTACCATTAAGAGTTTGTATAATGATATTTTTTATAAAAAATTGCCATATAATTATGCGGGATGCCGTTTTAATCTAATGGAGTATTTTATATAGCTAACTATAAAGCACTTGGTTTTCTGATAGGCAACAAGTGCTTTTTGTAAATAAGGATTGTAATAGAGTATGAAGTAATGAAGATGGTTTTAAAGTTCGTTACTCAAGTAGATAAACAATCAGCATAATGTAAAAGACATGACGCACACAGTTAACGAGACGTAGAATGACCTCGTACATATGATCCAGCATCCAGTCGAAACAGCAGAAAGCATCGGTGAAAGAGTCAAAGCTGTTTGGGATGATCCAAAAGGCGTAGCTAAAACCATCGGTAACGAAATTAAAGACTCTTGGAATGAACAGGTTATAAACGGCGATGCAAAAAGCAGAGGGCACTATTTTTCCTACCTAACCGCTAACGTTGCCATGAGCATAGTCGGCACAAAGGGAGCGGACAAGCTCGCAAAAACGACGAAGCTTGAACAACTCAGCGGTGCCGCCACGAAGAAACTGAATGAAGGTGCCGCAGCCATTAACGTGCGTACGCAGTCAGCTCTGCAGAACTTGGGCCTGAATGGACTGGATAACCGTTTAGCATATGCAGGTGTTGGATCTGTGAAGGGGAATGACGGGTATCAGTTTATTGAGCGTGTGGATGGTGGCAATGGGGGTAATCAGAAGACTGGGGAGAAAGCTATTGCCAAGGGTATAGATGATGTTAAACCAGGAGATACAAGTTCTCTTGCACCTGGTGGTGGATTGGCTGCACATGAGCTAAAAGGTGGTCATTTAATTGAAAGACACGTTGGAAAAACTGATGAAGAATTACTAGAAAGAATAAAAAATAATCCTAGAATTAACGGCTCTTCTACTTTTACAGATAGGGCTACTGCTGATAAAGTTGCTAGTAAAGTTCTTAATAACTCTAAGAATATCGAAAAAATTCAAAAGTGGCTATCTGACTCAAATAGTAGACCTAAATTACAATTAAAATACCAGGGTGACGGAGAAATAATTGGCAAGAGTGTTTCAAGAAATTCGGAAGTAGTGGAGAATGTAACAAACGCAAAGATTATTCTAAAAAAGAGTAACGATGGTAATTTTATTTTAACAGGATATCCTGTTAAATAGAAAGAAGGGAAAGGTTTATGGATAAAAACTATAATTACTTAGAGGAATTTGAAGATTTTTTAGGAGGTACATTTCATCAAGATATTAGTTCTCCTGAGCAAGCCTTAGATGAATTTATAAATGAAGTCAGTAGAGAATGTTTGGTGTCTACAATAAATGATTGTGAAGAATTCTTAAATAATCATTTAACAAAAGAAGAGAAAGAAGAATTTATTCAAAGTAATACAGAAGTTTATTTTCCAGCTATTGAAGTAACTCCTTTACAGTGGCTGTATACATTAGTAGAACAGATGCGAGAAGGATTAAAAACAAAGTAAAGGTACTGGTTCAAAAATTTTATTGATTCAATGTCTTTCAAGGTTTTTACGTTAATCTATATTAAAGTTTTGAACAGTAAGGAAACATGTGCTTAGAAATAGAGAGCGTAGGATGATAGTTCTCTTTTAATAATAAAAGGTATAGGTATCCAACAGCCAGAAACCAATCAGTATAATCGAAATGTAGCTCATATTGTGCTAGCTGTTTTCAAAATCAGAAACAGGTAGAGTTACTATGAGATGCGATTCTTTAACACGAGCATTAAAAGTATATAGTTATAAAAATGTCTTAATTATTGAATGCAAAAACAGACTAAAGATGATTGGTAGATTAGATACAGTTTATGAAATAAGTAATGGTCTAGAAGATCAAGAATAAGACTTCCAACAATATGATGATGTTGCGTTTATAGTACAACAAATCTTGTTGTCTCCAACTATGGAAGATGATTTATATAAATGGTTAAAAGAGAGGAATTCATTAATAGAAGTTTCTGCGTATGAAGACACTCCACTTGCTATTTACTTACCAGACCTTCGAAAGATATGGGGAGAGAAGAAGAGGCAGTAAGGTAATTAATAAATAAATATTGTATTAAAAAATTAAGCACTTAATTGTCTCCTGTAGACGATAAGTGCTTTTTCACGTTCTCATATTCATATAAACTCATTCTTGTTTAATGTTTATATTTAATCAACAAAAGCTAAAGCCAAACAAAAAAGAAGAATGAACTATCCATTCTTCTTTCAAATGAAAAGGTATCTATTTAAAACGGTACACCAAGTGCGCGTTACTCTTTAACCAATTTAACAAGCATATGAGCAAGGTGGCGTTGTTCCTCATCATTACCAACTTTCCATAGCTCTTGTAGTAAGTATTCTTCTGCGTTTTGTGGTTCCTCGTGTTTTGCTAGGTAATCCCCGATTTTTTTAGCTGCTAAAGCCAGCTGATCATCACTTAACCCTAGTTTCTCACCTTTTGAAACTTTATCTCCTAAGTACGTTTGGAATTCGGTAAAGCTAGCAAGAATTCTGTCTTTCTTTTCTTGGCTCATTTCGTTTAGCTTATTCTCTACCTTGTTTTCAACTGTTTTCGTATTATTGTTCATTTTCAACTCTCCTCCTAATAAAGTAATGTCGTTCTTATAAGTTAAGTCCCCCAATTATTGGTATGTAAACCTATTATTTCATTTAAATGTGCTAGATAAGTATTTAGTCATAGTAGTTCAATCTTTTACCGAGCTGTTATGCAGCAATTCGCAGCTAAGTAGACTATCTCAAAAGGTACGGTCATATCTTATAGAAAGACAAGCTATGGAGTTGGAGGGATAACGTGACTATTCTAATTATTCACCTAGTGGTATTGGGAATCAGTCTTGCAGCACCATTAGGGCCGATTAAAGTAGAGATGATCAAGCGAGGAATTGCAGGTGGTTTTTGGCCTTCTTGGCTTATCGGCCTGGGAGGAGTTACGGGAGATTTCCTGTTTCTAGTCGTCATTTATTTAGGAGCTGAACATTTATTTCAACATCACTTGGTGGTTGTGTTTACATACTTGTTAGGTGGTTTTTTTCTCATTAAACTCGGACTAAGCAGCCTATCGAAACAGCATTCGTTCAAGCAGGAAGATATGAAAACCACTTTAGCTCCGTGGTATAAAACGTTTTCTGTTGGCTTTTTAATTGCGTTATTGAATCCTTTAAATATTGTATTTTGGTTTGGTGTTTATGGCTCTACCTTACAGGAAATGACGCAGACGATGTCTCATTCTCTTTCTTTTCTCTACAGCTTATTTATTCTAGGGGGAATTATCCTTTGGAATCTGAACGTGGCTTTCACGGTACACTTCGGTCGAAATCTTTTGACAGATAAATTTTTGAAAAATATCTCGGTGGTTGCTGGGGGTGTGCTGATTTTATATGGTGTGTGGTTTATCGTTCGGTTTGGTAAAGAGATTTTAGCGTTTATATAAAGAAGAATAAGCACTTGAAGTCTGAGAAGGCAGTAAGTGCTTTTTTATATGGAAAATAAAAAAGTAATATTTAACTATAAATGGATTTAAAGAACATATATGAAATTTATTTAAATTCTTGTAAAAAAATGTTTAAATATGTAATATGATAGAGTGGTTTCCTGCAGGTTATCATTTCCAATTTATGAATATCACCTTAGATTACTATCTGTAATGTTAAATTTAAAAATCGTATATCCTCAGAAATATGGTCTGAGAGTCTCTACCCAATTCCCGTATAAAGAATTGGACTACGAGTTAAATTTTACTTTATTGGTGTTAAGAATTAATTTAAAAAGAATAATAGTGTGGGTGTACTTTAATAATTAGTACTTATTAGATGGGAGCATTTGATACAAAGCCCCATTCTCTTAAGCTATTACTTTGTAAGACACTTACACTTTATTTAAGCATAGTTACTTGTGTTTAACATAAGTAATACGTGCGTCTTTTTAATATTTATTTTTATAAAACCGAGTGAAAGTAAGACTTATCTCCTTTGGTAGAGTATAAGTACTTCTTTTTTCTTGGTTTTTTTATTTGTAAAATTTTCGAATTAAGTGCTTTGACATTAATTTTTAATTGAAAGGATTATTTGTTTTTATGGATAAAAGTATGTATAAAAATTTTGATTATCTAAGACTTATTGATAATTACAAAGAATATAATAATCCTTTTTCACATGACTTTAACATAATATTCCAATCTTCGCCATGTCAGTTATTATCAGAAAAAATGCAGTTAATTCCTGATCCTAAACATTATAATAATCGTTTATCTCATAGTTTAGACGTATGTAAAATCGCATGTTTAATCGTAGATTACCTGAATGTAATTATGGAAAAGAACCATATTAAATTAATTAATAAAGAATTAATAAAAGCAATTAGTTTTGCTCATGATATTGGACACCCTCCTTTCGGGCATACAGGTGAACGATCTTTAGATCAAATTATGCTTAAAAGTGGAGGGTTTGAATCAAATGCCCAAACAATTAGGTTAATGATTAGTGATCAGTTCAATGTAACTTTTAGAACATTAATTTCATTATTAAAACATAAAAGAATAATTCCTAACGTTAGAAAAGAAGGTACAGAATTAATTAAGGGATATTATGGATATATGAGTGGTGATATAGAACGTTTACTTTCAATATACCAAGAAAATGTCCTAGAACAATACATTATAGACATGGCAGATACAATATCATATGTCATTTCTGATATTAAAGATTTAATAGTTTTTTTAGGGAAAACGAGGTTTATTCAATTAGTTAATATGTACTTTACTGTTGATACACTGTTTGAAGATTCAAGACATATCTTCAAACATATAGGTACAAAGGAATTGCTTTATTTAGTTACTGATATTATTAAAGATATTAATGAAAATATCCTCGGACCTATACTGAATAGTATTGAGAATAAAACAAAAGCAAGGTGTGAACAATCAATAATTAGCAAATTTGTAAACAATATATCGCTCAAGGTTAATGATATAGATCCAATGTATAGTGAGTTAGAAATTCCTATACAAGATCAATTAAAGCTTTTTTTGCTGAATCAAATTACACGTAAATGTTTTTTAGAAAGTGAATTTAATAAAGGTATAGATACCAAGATAGATCTCCGTATAAACAAAACCTTTGAATACTTATTTAGCTTAAATACAGATGTAACGATACTCCCTTTAGAACAGCAAAATGTACAGAACTTGTTAAGTATTACTAATGATACTAATAAAGCAAGATATGTTTGTGATTTAATGTGTCAGTTATCAGAAAACCAAATCTTACATTTAATAAGCCATTTAGAAGAGAGAATAATTTTAACTTAGCAGGAGGATTACCAAATGAGTGTAATTGAAAAGAAATCTCTAGAACAGCTTAGCGTATATAGCAAAGAATATTTTGAAAACCGCTATGCTTATTATGAATACTTAAGAAACGAAGCACCTGTATACTGGAATGAAGAGATGCAATCATGGTTTATTACAAGGTATGAAGATGTGTCTAAGAATTTACCAGGAGAAAAGTTTATTTCAACTCCAGTTATTCCAAATAAAATGAGCAATCTTGCTGAAGGTGAAGATAAACATTTTAAAGATATCATAGATATAATTCAAACATGGATGGTATATAACAATCGTCCTGTTCACACGCAGCTTCGTGGATATATGAATCGAGCATTTTTGGTGAATGAAATTGAACTTATTACACCAGAGATAAAGAAAATAGTTTCTGAAATTATTGATAAAGTGGTAGAAAGCAAAATGAATTCTTTTGATTTTGTTGAAAAAATTGCGCACCCTATACCTGCAATGGTTCTGTGTAAAATGTTAGGCATACCAGGAGAAGAAGTTGAAAGGTTTATTAAATGGTCTGATGACCTTGCTTTGTTTATGCAAGACTTTGTTGTTTCTCATGTTCCTAGTAAAGAAATTAGTGAACAAGTTAGAGGAAGTGTAAGAGAAATTTATGCTTACCTCTCTGAAGCAATTGCAGAAAGAAGGAAAGAAAAAAAGAATGATTTGTTAAGTCGACTAATTTCAGATACTCCTGGGGTAGATGGAGAATTAACTGATGAACAATTAATTGCTCAAACGATGCATTTAATATTTGGTGGTCATAAAATTCCTCAATTTGTATTAAGTAATACCTTACATTTATTATTTGAAAATCCACATGTAATTGATGACATAAAGCAGGATAAATCACTGTTACCCAAAGTTTTAGATGAAACAATGAGATTAGAAGGACCTATTCAATATATTATTAGGCATGCAGCTGAAGATATCGAGATACATGGTCAACAAATTAAGAAAAACGACTCTGTGTATTTCTTTTTAGCATCCGCTGGTAGGGATGAAAGAGTATTTGAAAATCCAAATGTTATGGATACAACCAGAACAGGGTTTCGTCATGTGGCTTTCGGAGGAGGATACCATACTTGTATAGCAGCTGCTTTTGCTCGTGCGGAGATAGTTGAAATTCTCAAGGAAGTTGTAACCCGTTTTCCTAATATTGAAGCACTTTATGATTTGAAAAAACCAACCTGGTCATCTAACCCTACTTTTACAGGGATTGCAAAAATGCCGGTAAGATATTAAAGACACATTGTTTTTTATCGAGTTGATGGGATATTTGCAAAATAAGAATAGAATATAATAATCTATTCTTATTTTGCTTGTTTTATATGTAATGCATTCTCTCCTGGGAGCATTTGTTCTCCACTAATTTACTATTTTAGAGGTGTATAAATATTGGAAAGTGGACGGTGTAGAAGGGCAATTATAGTTGTTCATGAGATATATGGATTAAATGATCATATTAAAGGTGTTTGTAAAAGGTTAAAAAAATTAAATTATACTGTCATAAGTCCCAATTTACTTGGTGAAGAAATGCTTTATACTTACAGCGAAGAAGATAGGGCTTATCTGTACTTTGTTAATAAAATTGGATTTAATGAAGCTGCATATCAAATAAAAAAATTAGCGAGAGAGTTAAAAAGTGAATACACTGAGTTGTATATAGTGGGTTTTAGTGTAGGAGCAACTATAGCTTGGCTATGTAGTAATGAAGGAAATTTATTTACTGGTGTAATTGGATTTTATGGTTCAAGAATAAGAGATTATCTAAATATTATGCCAGCATGTGATACCCTGCTTTTTTTTCCAAAAAAAGAAAAGTCATTCAACACTAATGATATGATCAAATGCTTAGAAGAGAAAACCAATGTTCATATTGTAAAAGTAAACAGTAATCATGGTTTTACAGATCAATCGAATTCGGAATATAGTCAAGAGGATTCTGAGTTGTGTTTTGAAATAATGGAAAATTTTATTTTAGCACAGAACTATACGAAGAACTAAAATTAATTTTATAAATGGAGAAATACAATGACTAGTCAAAGATGGATGTCGTTTCAGTTTTTTGGTTTTTTTCTTACGTTTGGAATATTTGTACCGTATTGGTCTTCCTGGCTAATTACAAGCAAAGGTTTTACTCCAGATGAAGCGGGGTTTATTATTGCACTTGGTTTAATTACAAGATCAATAACAACACTTTATATATTTCCCCTTGCTTGCAAGTACTTGACTTTGTCTCAAATAAATCGAATCGTACCATTAGTATCTGTGCTATTAGTTATCACTTTAATATTTGTAGACAACATAGTATGGGTAGCCCTAGTTACAATTTTATTAAGTTTAATCTATCCTATGCCTTTAGCTATGCATGAAGCTATGGCCTCTACGTTGATACGAGAAAGTGGCCTCCAGTATGGGAAAAGTAGATCTTATGGTTCTATAGGGTATATTATTGCACTGATATTAACGGGAATAATAATTTCACTAACAGATGAAACCATTATTATTTATTTAATGATTGTCGGGTGTATGGTCTTTCTATTTCTTACATCATTTAGTACTCCAGAACCTTTAAAAGTAAAAGTTTCATCAACTAAGATATCCTCTCTAAGTTTATTTAAATCGAAGTCATTCTTGTTAGTGTTAACGATTTGTATAATCATTCAATCCGCTCATGCTGCGTATTACAGCTACGGGGTTCTGTTTTTAAAAGATATGGGAGTGACAGCAAATTATACAGGAGCTATATTAGTGCTTGCTGTGTTATCAGAGATAGCTTTCTTTTATATTGCAGATAATTTGTTTAAAAACAAAAGTATTACTAGTATTTTAATATATTGCATTAATTTTTCTATTATAAGGTGGCTGATTATAGCTAGTTTCAGTAATGTTTCTATTTTTATTTTTTCGCAAATTTTACACTCTATTACCTTCGGTCTAACTCAGTTTGCATTTGTAAAATATTTAGATGAACATGTTGAAAATAAATATTTTCCGTTTGCACATGGTATATATGCAGCTTTTGCTTTAAGTTTGGGTAGTGGCATATTGACTTTAGGAAGTGGATATTTGTACTCTATTTCTCCATCTTTGACTTTTTTAGGTATGGCATTAATATGTGTTCCGTGTTTAATTTTATGTTATTTATTAAAAAAAGCACTTGATTTCAATGAGAATACGTATATAAACTTACAAACTAATAAATTAGAAGAGGTGAGCAAAGATGCTACTGACCAAAGAAAAACTATATAGCACTAAAAATAGCATGACATGTGATGATATTATTCAAACTGATGTCTACCATTTTGAACAAGAAAAATTAATCAAAGTCAAATTTATCAGCTCAAATTCTTCAAGAAACCAAGGAATAGTTTTTGTTGCAAATAATGGGATATGTCTGGAAGGAAAATTAAAGCAAAAAACCATTATCATATGGGAGAACGAACACTCATCTGAATTTACTTTAAGTTGTTCACAGGGAGTATTAAATATATTTAATGTATGGGAAGAAGAGCGAATGTTAGGTTACCATCAGTCTCATTCGGGAATGAGACTGATGAAAGAAAAAGACTTGTATATTTATAGTTGTAATGATTTTTCTATAAATGGTGATTTCACTTCTATCGTATTTTCAGTTCAAATAATTTGAATGAATGGTTCTTTGAACATTATTAACTCATACAAGCTCTTAAATAACCGTTTTAATTTCTTAAAAGGCAACAAAATTGGAGGTAATGACATGGACAAGAGTGGAATGTTTGAAGATTTTAATTTTAAGTTAGTGGTGATTGAAACGTTGTTAGATAAAGACCCTTCATTTCAAACAGAGTTAAACAGTTTGATAGATCAACATAGGAATGATTTTGAATGGTATACAGGCGCAGAGCCCATTGCTCCAATTAAAACATTTTTAGAAGAACTTACGTTAGAAAAGAGTGATTTAGAAAAAGTGGATTGGCTTTGCTTTGATGGTGGGAACGAAATTTATCATATTCTCAAGCCAGATTGGGACGGAGAAGATGAGCTATTTGACGTAAAGTCAGTTGAAGGATTTCAGCACTTAAAAAACCTCACAAAAGTAGATTATATTTCTCTTTGTGAACTAGAGGTGTTAGAGCCGTTAAAAGAAGCTGGAATTGAGGTTGAATAAAATAATAGCATGTGAATAATATGGGATTCTTTCAGCGTTTGTTTAGAAAAGTAGAAGAAGTCAATAAAGGAGAAGCAGCTGTTGCAGAGCTTGAAGCAGAGATGTATGTAGAGTCATCAGAGGAAGAAGCGATGAATTATTGGCTGGAAATGGCTCAGAAAATTATTGTGAATTCGGTAAAGGTGACTGGTAATTCAGTCGATCGAGCTTTTATTCTTATTGATATGGGAAAGAATCCTTCATTTGATGTGTTTTATCAGCAAGACGGTAAGCTTGTGATGTGGAACGAGCTTGAAGATGCTGAAGTGAAAGAAAAAATAGCCAACCAGTTATTGCCGCAAGCGGCTAGCGTTGCGTCTGCGGTGAACGGAAATTTTGAACAGACAGGTCTTCCGGCAATTGCTTATGCTCAGCTGCAGTTTGAATGGGCAACGAAAGCTTGGTTTTCTCATACAATTCGAGAAGATGAGGAAAGGACTAAGATAGAAAAAGACGAAATGCTACATAAATGGTTTGAGTTTTTAAGTAAAGAAATTCAAACGGCGGCTATAGATAGTGATGCAAAGCTTCCATGGTATCCATAAGGTAGATAGAAAGAGCGTATTCATTGTTGTAGATGAATATGCTTTTTTGTGAAATTAAAATTATGACAGGTAAGCAAAATAACTGGATTCTCGCTAGGCGTGAGGACAATCGATTCAATTTAGAGGGAATAGCAAGAGCGGTTATTGACTATAATTATTCGGCAGAAAGGTAATTGTTAAGTGGGATAATATTTTTATTATATAAACTTTTACTTTGATATACTATTTAGAATGTAGTAAAATTATTCTATTAACAAAGTCAAGCGTGCTTCAAAGCACATTGAGTGATCGACGTTTGGTTTTTGAGGTTTCGAACGCTTAGGCTCGGAGCCTTTTTGTTTTTGAACGAATCTATAGGATTTATTTCGTTCACTAATAGCTTCTTGGTTTACACATTACAGCTTACAGAGAGCGTTCCTGTAAGTAAAAAGGAGAAGACGATAAGCATGGAAAATGAGCTTTTCACTTTAGGCGTCGCGATTTCATCAACAGCTATTATTGCGTTATTAAAAATCATTCTTATTGACATTATCTTATCTGGAGATAATGCAGTCGTAATTGCGATGGCTACACGGAATTTACCAAAAGAGCTGCAAAACAAAGCGATTTTTTGGGGAACGTTTGGAGCGGTCGTTCTACGCATCGGGTTTGCGGCAGTTATCGTATACCTACTGAAAATTCCATTTGTGACAATCATCGGCGGCGTGTTGCTTCTGTGGATTGCGTACAAAGTACTGGTGGAAGAAGAAGATAGTTCAAATATTAAGTCTTATAACGGCTTAGGAAAAGCGATTCAAACAATTATTATCGCAGACGCAGTGATGAGTCTTGATAACGTAGTAGCGGTTGCTGGGGCTGCAAATGGTCATATTGGAATGGTTGCTCTTGGCGTATTGATTAGTATTCCAATTATGATTTTTGGTTCAAAAGCAATCGTGAAAGCAATGGACAAGTATCCGTGGATTGCATACGTTGGAGCTGGAATTTTAGCTTGGACGGCAGCTGAAATGATTTTAAAAGACAAAAGCGTTGGCGAGCTGCTTCACATTCATCACGGGATTGCGACCTATCTGATTCAAGCAGTCGTAGTTGTTCTCATTTTGTTTGCTGGGTACAGCAAGAACAAAAGAATTAAAGAGAAAAACGATAGGGTTAAACAATCAGCATAATACGCAAAAGGGAGCGAGTGGTATTCGCTCTCTTTTTTTAGTATCTGTATCTTTGATAGAATGTAGTACATGGATCAGGAGAGAAGCATCATACGTGAAGATGTAGGAGAAAGCAGAAAGTAGAAAATAATGGTCATAAACTCTTTCATATTGCGAAGTGCTGCGATTCTTTGTAAAGTTGTACTATAGGAGTGATGAACATGAGTGAACGATGGCTTTCAAAGCAGTTTATTCCCATCTATTTTACTGCGACAGTGCTTGTGTTTGTATTGTTCAAAGTATTAGGTTCTACGTGGCTGCAATCCTTCGTGATCAGCTTGCCATTTTTAATTGCAGGGATGGCTGCGGTTGGTGAAAACCGCGATCGTCGTAAAAACAGCAAATAGATTGCTAGAGCGAGAAGCTACGCTGTTCGGTATTTAACCAGCGTAGCTTCTACGTATATAAAAGAGTATGAGGTGAAGCGATGTGTATGATGTTGTCATTATTGGAGCAGGCGTAAGCGGGGTGTTTTTAGCGTATACGCTGGCAAGACAAAGCCAAAACGTACTGCTTATTGATAAGGGAAAACAGCTCCATAAAAGGTCATGTCCTCTTGATGAAGGGAAGCTTTGCAGTTGTGACGTGTGCGGAAAATATTACGGTTTTGCAGGACTCGGAAAGTCAGAAGGGAAGTTTAACTACACCAATGATTTTGGCGGAGATTTAGAGCAAAAAGTAGGTCCAGAAGAAGCGCTTCGTCTCATGAAAGAAGTAGACAATGTGCTTTGTTCGTTCGGAGGGGATGAAGTAGAGCTGTATTCCACAGTGAATCCAGCACTTGTAAAGAATGCAAAAGTACATGGTCTCCAGCTTCTTTCAACGGAAGTTCGACACTTAGGAACAGCTCGTTCGACTGCTATTTTCCAGCGCATATACGACGTATTGAAGTCACGAATTGACATATGGTTTGAAGTAGACGTCCAGCGCATTGAGAAACAAGAAAATGAGTTTAAAATTGTTTCAAATAAAGGGGATGTACAAGCACGTCGCGTCGTGGTCGCAACAGGTAGATCAGGGAACGACTGGGCTGAAGAACAATTCTCAGCTCTCGGTGTGAAGAAAGGATTAACTCGCTTAGATTTAGGAATACGTGTTGAAATGCATGGTCGCCAGCTCAATCGTTTGTTAGAGCATACGTTTGAAACAAAGCTTGCATCCCAACATGAAGGCGTCATTTCTTATACATATTGTATGAATCCAAAGGGCCGCATTATTAGAAAATATCAAGAGGGGTTGGTCATGCCAGATGGTCAAAATTACCGAGAAAAAGGAAGCGGTACGGCAAATTTAAACTTCACTCTTTTTACACCTGCTTATTTTAATACGCTACAAGAAGCGAATACCTATGCGCAAAATGTGATTGGTGAACTAAACGCCGGAGGAGATCAGATTGTCGTTCAGCGCTTGTCCGACTTGCGACGTCAAAAAGCAACGTCCAAGGAAGACATGAGCGGTAATCGAATTCAGCCAACGCTTAGCGCTACCGCGGGGAACTTATTGAACTATGTTCCAACTAATTATATTTCTGCATTAGAAGCCTTTTTAAGAAAGCTCGAAGGATTGCTTGGAGAAAGCATTCACGAAGATACGCTTCTTTATGGAATGGACGGGAAGTTTTATTCGCCGGTTGTGGAAACGGATGAATACTTCGAAACCAATGTGAAAGGGCTATACGTTATTGGAGATAGTTCTGGCGTTACGCATTCGCTTTCTCAAGCAGCGGCGAGCGGGATGTATGTAGGTGAAGTGTTCAATGAAAAGATTTTGTAATGGTTTATTAAGAAGCTAGTATTCTAGTACGGTAAATCTGATATTTGACTATCATAAACAAACGCTCAAAATGCTTTGAGCGTTTGTAGGAAAGAAGTATACCGTTAATGTAAAATGAAAATAGAGATAAGACCCGCAATGAAAATGACGATAAATAGAAATAAGTCTGTATCTGTGAAGTCTTTTTTCTTGCTGTGGTTAGTTGGTGTCGATTTTTTCAATGATTATTGAACCTCTTTTTTAATTTTAATTTGTCCTTATGGATATTCTTACTTGCCAAAAGCTTGAAGCACAAAAACAATCACATAAAGGGGAATAGCAACAATCAATACTCCAGCCAAGAAATAGCATAAGCTTCGTATAAGAAACTTCATGACGTCATATAGAGAACCAGCAATGTCGTCAATGAATTTCAACATGTCTACCACCTGCTTTTGTTTTTAGTGAAAACGGCATTTTAAAACATAGATGCTGTCGTATTCTTTTAGCTCTTTTTCGTGAGCTTTTGGATCTTTTAAATAGTTTAGCTGAATGCTTGATATGGAATCTTCAGAAGAATAAGCCATGTAGCCTAGTGGCATTTCTCCATCAATTTTTTGTACGTCTTGATAAAAGCCTTCCCACGTGCCAGCTAAGTTCTCTTTTTCTTCAATGTTCCTTTTTTCTGTGAAGCTTAACCCGGCGCTGCCCGTTTGATTTCCAACCTTTAAGTTAAACATAGTAATGACTTCTTCTCCGTCTTCATCTTCCGGATAAATATCGCTAGAAGTGAAAATAATCAGTCCTTCTTTGTCCACTTCTGTAGATAGCTCATTTAGCTTTTTTACAAATAGCCCCTTTTCATACTTTTCAACCCAAACGTCGACTTCTTTCTTCTTGCTACCAGAGTCATATTCAAAGACAAACGCTTGATTAGTATTAAGCAGCATATCTTCTCTTGCCGTTAGAGAATGCGTGACGTTTTTAATGGTTTCGTTTTTTAACGTTGGACCTTTGCTACTAGTGACTTGGTCAGAGCTGTTTGAAAAAAACATTGTCATGAAGCCTCCAACCGCTAATAGGAAAAGAACTAATAAAAAAGCGATCTTTCCTTTTGACATGGTTTGTATCCTCCTTTTTAATCAAAGTTGTTTCACTAGATGTAGAGACTTTCTCATATTATTCATGACGTTCGTGAGAGCTGTGAGAGATGCATGGGCACTTACGGGATGAACGTCTAATGAATGATCCGCATCTTTTATAATGTCCACCTGAAAATTTGTCTCGTGAAGCTGCTGAAACTTTTGTTTGTCATAGTGAACGTCTTGGTCTCCAATCACAAGCAGTCCCCGATGCTTGCTTTCTTGAATACTTGTAAATAACTCAAGAAAGTTTAGCAGAGGAGTTAAGAGGAGCATTGTTGTGTCTGCAAAGCGGTCTTGCTTCATGAAGTCGTAAAGGATTGGCACGGTACCCAGCGACTTTCCTAGAAAAATGATTTCTTCATATGAATATGCTTCTAAAATATGAGTCAAAATAGGATCAATGTCTTTTATCATCATATGAGCAACGGTTTGAAGCGACTGCTGTAAAAAGTCGCGGTCGTAGCTGTAGTGAACGTGTACCACGTCAATACCTTCTTCAAGCATCAGCATCGTAGAATAGTAGAATAGAGGCTTCTCATAATGATAGCCCAGACCTGAAAACATCATACATACCTTTTTTGAACCACGATGAATGTGGGTATAAGGAACAGAGTGATAGGGAAGTGTTTGTTTCATCGATTACTCTCCTTAGTTAATTTTTACTATTTTAACATTTATTTCATTATTTTTGAAGAGGTTATATATTTGCATAGTATTTTAGTTCATATTCCAATATTTCATAGTGCTCTAAAGCTATTGTGCATTGTCAGAAAGTTATGATAGTATAAGGATAAAGTGAAGGAAAAACTTCATATATGAATAAATATGAAGTTTTGAGTGCGGAGGAGGATGGAATGAACCAGTCATACGTAGAAAAGATGAAAAATGACATTTATAAAACCTATGAGCATCTGCATACATATCCAGAACCGAGCGGCGAGGAAAAAGAAACGTCAGCTTATATTCAAAAGAAGTTAGAGGATGCTGGATACAGCGTTCGCACATTCTCAGAACATTATGGCTTAACTGCTGAGCTTCAAGGTGCTTCTTCCGAAGGGGTAGCGTTCCGAGCTGATTTAGATGCGGTCGTGCAGTGGATGGACGGAGAGCTAAAAGCCAATCACTCGTGCGGGCACGATGCTCATAGCACCATGCTTTTGTACACGGCTCTTGTGCTCAAGAAAATGAACATTAAGCCGCAAAAAACAATTCGCTTTTTGTTTCAACCAGCAGAAGAAACGGGTGCGGGCGCGAAGCAAATGATTGACTCGGGATGCTTGCAAAACGTGACGGAGCTTTACGGTATGCATGTAAGACCTGAGTGGGAAGTAGAAGATAAAAAAGCATCTCCAGTGATTTTACATGGCTCAGCCTGTGCGGTTCATGGCATTATCCACGGTGTTCAAGCTCATGCGTCACGACCTGAGCTTGGCAAAAATGCGGTTGAAATCGCAGCAGACCTTGTACAGATGCTGAGGGGGTTACGCTTAACAAAAACGAATGATTATTCAGTCAAAATGACGAAGCTCCAAGCTGGAGGAGACAGCACCAATGTCATCCCTGATGAAGGTGTGTTTGCGCTAGATTTGCGAGCCAATACAAATGAAGCGATGGATGAATTGAAATCCCGAGTGGAACACATCATCTCTCATTTGACTGCGATGTACGAAATAGCAATTGACTATCATTTTGAAGGGCGTACATACGCTGCGGTTCCAAACGTGGAGACCATTAAAAGAGCTACCCAAGCTATTCAAGCTGTCATCGGCAATGAAGGAGTCGCGTCAGCTTGCGAAACGAAGGGGGCTGAAGACTTTCACGTGTACACGAAAGAAACGGGCGTTGCTTCGACGATGGTAGGTCTTGGATGTGGATTAAAGCACGGCCTTCATCATCCTGACATGACGTTTAATAAAGAAGCACTCTTGACCGGAACAAACATTTATCTTAACCTTGCTCTTTTGGCATCCAAAGCAGAGGTGTAAGGAGAATGAGTGCACAGCGGTTTGAACACGTGGTAAAAGAAGCGTTTCCTCGTTTGTCATCTGGACAGAAGAAGGTTGCTCAGTATTTACTTGATTCTCTGCAAGAAGCGTCGTTTCAAACGGCGGCAGAAATTGGGCGTGCCTCGGGAGTCAGCGAAACAACGGTCATTCGCCTTTCGTATTCTCTTGGCTTTCAAAGCTTTTCCCAAATGCAAGATGCGATTCAGCAACGCGTAATGGGACACGAAAAAACAGTTAAAAAAGAAGAGAATCAAAACGTTCTTAAGCGCGTATTAGAAAGTGAACTGAGCATCATTCGTCGCTTGGAAAACGAGGAAAACACTCAGAGAATTTGGGAGGTGGTAGACAGGCTGATTCATGCAGATCAGGTGCTCATTGCCGGCTACCGAACTTCATACGGGGCAGCACACTGGTTTTCAATGATGCTTTCGACGCTTCGTGAACGTGTGCGATTAATCAATCAGCCGGGAGATATTCAAGAAAGCCTTTGCGATTTAACGTCTGAGTCAGTGGTCATTGTTCTTTCGTTTCCACGCTATGCAAAAGAAGCGACAAAGCTTGCCGCTTACGCGAAAAAAGTTGGGGTGACGGTAATTGCCGTTACGGATCGTGTTTTATCACCGATTGGAGAGCTAGCTGACATTACGCTTTTAACAGAGACAAATGTACAGTCAGGATGCAACTCGATTGCTCCGGTCATTACGCTTTTAGACTTGGTGCTTACGGCATACCAAGAAAAAAATCCTGCTGGCGTTCAAAAGCGTCAGCAAAAGCTTGAAGGCTTATATACGCATCAAGATACATACATGGAATAAGCGAGGAGATAATATGGCGGATTTACGTATGGACGAACTCATCATTCGGCGAGTGGAGCATCCCGAAGAGCTGCGAAAAGTAGGGGATTTAGAGCGAACAGTTTGGCAGGGAGAAGATCCTGTTCCAGTTGAAATGATGGTTGCAACGATTCGAAACGGGGGGCTGGTATTAGGTGCTTTTCATGAAGGCAAGCTCATTGGGTTTCAATATTCATTTCCGGGCTTTGATGGCAAGCAACCTTACTTATGCTCTCATAGCTTGGGCATTTTAAAAGAATATCGTAGCTACGGTATTGGACAAAAACTGAAATGGGCGCAGCGCCAAGAAGCCAAGAAACTAAGCTATGAGCTGCTTGCGTGGACATATGACCCACTTGAAACGGCAAATGCTAACTTGAATTTACGAAAGCTTGGCGGGATTGGAGCAGCTTATAAAGAAAACTATTACGGTGAACTAAACGACATTCTAAATACTGGAATACCGTCAGACCGCTTTGTGGTGCACTGGTGGATTCAAAGCGAGCGCGTACAGGAGCGAAAAGAAAAGAAGTACGAAGAGTGGGACGTTCACGAAGAAAATATTTTATTGAACTATGTGCTAAATAATCAAGAATTGCCAACCCCTGCAGCTATGAGCTCTGCGTTAATACATGACGTGTTATTCGTAGCGGTGCCTGCTCGCTATCAAGAGGTAAAGGCAAAAAATCAAGACCTGGCGCTACAGTGGCGCTTAAAAACAAGAGAAGCATTGAGCAAAGCTCTAGACGGTGGCTATGAAGTCACGGATTTTGTGAAAACAAACGGAGATATTCATTACTACGTAGTGACAAAAAAATAAGGTAGGGGGAAACGAGATGGAGATTCAGCACATTATTTTGCGCCACGTGAAAATGGAACTTTTAGAACCGTTCACAACAAGCATTTTCACCGAAACGCATAAAGAGTTTATTCTAGTAGAAATTTTAGGGAAAAACGGCCTATCGGGGTGGGCAGAGTCTGTTGCTTCACCAGAGCCTTACTATAAAGAAGAAACGCTCAAAACAAATTGGCATATCATGGAGGATTATTTAATTCCGCTTTTGCTTCAACATCCTGTTTCCCATCCGAGCGAACTCCAAAAGTTGTTTGAACCGATTCGGGGTAACTCCATGGCGAAAGCAGCGCTTGAAGGTGCAATGTGGGACTTATATGCAAGAAGCAATAATCAGCCGCTTTGGAAAGCACTTGGGGGTACGAAAGAAACCATTGATGTTGGGGTTAGTTTAGGAATTAAAGATTCAGAGTATGAGCTGTTAAAAGCGGTGGAAAAAAACTGTGAAGAAGGATATAAGCGCATTAAGCTAAAGGTAAAGCCAGGCTGGGATCTCGATATTTTAAAAGCAGTTCGCAAGCGCTTCCCGGATATTTCCTTGATGGCAGATGCGAACTCAGCGTATACCCTAGGTGACATTGATCACTTAAAAGCGTTTGATGAATTTAACCTCACGATGATTGAACAGCCGCTTGCTTATGACGATATCATTGACCATGCGAAGCTGCAGCGCGAGCTTCAAACGCCGCTTTGCTTAGATGAAAGCATTTATACGCTTGATGATGCAAGGCATGCTATTGAGTTAGGAAGCTGTAAAATTATTAATATTAAAATTGGCCGCGTCGGTGGACTCTATGAATCGAAGCAGATTCATGACCTTTGTAAAGAGCACGGCATACCTGTCTGGTGTGGGGGGATGCTAGAAGCTGGTGTAGGACGTGCTCATAACGTTGCAATTACGACGCTTGATAATTTTACGCTTCCTGGCGACACATCGGCGTCTTCACGCTACTTTTCAAGCGATATCACAGACCCTGCGATTACAGTTGAAAATGGAGTGATTACCGTACCAACCACACCGGGGATTGGTTTTGAACCAAATCGTCAGCGAATTGAAGAGCGTACGTACTACAGTAAGCTTTATAGACTTTAAGGGTTATAACTTTTAAGGGGGGAGGGAGCGCCAGTGAGTAGCGTTCCAGCAAAGAAGGTACAGGACAAGGGGTATAGTAGAGGAGATTATGTTCGATTTATTGTTCCATCCGTATTAGGAATTTTATTATTTATGATTCCGATACCGTTGGAAGATGGAACGACCGTTTTCGTCGCATTTGTTGCAAACTGGCTTGGCGATGTATTTGCATCAACGATTCCAATGATTGCTGCTATTTTAATGGGAGTTACGTTTATTGGAACATGCGTTGCCAAGTGGGGAAAACCTAACTTTATCATGAACTCGCCGTTTTTAAAGAATTTGTTTGATGTCAGCATTCCGTTTTTTCTAGCGCGTACGCTTGGCTTTTTATTTGCGGCAATGGTTGTGTTAGGAGTAGGTCCCGCTTTTATTACTTCGGATGACACGGGAGGCTTTTTGTTAACAGGCCTGGTGCCAGTACTGCTGACCACGTTTTTACTTGCTGGCTTTTTCTTACCACTGCTTTTAGATTTTGGCTTACTTGACTTATGTGGAGTTTTATTTGCTAAGCTGATGCGTCCGCTCTTTAAGCTGCCAGGACGTTCTTCGATGGACTGTTTAGCATCTTGGATTGGAGACGGGACAATCGGTGTGTTTCTAACAAGCAAGCAGTATGAAGACGGGCATTATACGGAGCGAGAAGCAGCGGTTATTAGCACAACGTTCTCGGTTGTATCGATTACGTTTTCAATCGTTGTCATCACTGAAATTGGTCTTGCTCACATGTTCGTTCCATACTATTTAACAATTGTTGCCGTAGGGTTAGCGCTAGCGTTTATCATGCCGCGCATTCCACCATTATCACTGAAGAAAAACACGTATTTTAAAGAGATTGAGCGTGAAGATGAATCGTTTATTCCAAATGGTCAAACGCCGTTTCAATGGGGAACGGAAAAAGCAATCGAGCAAGCTCGCAAAAATGGAAGCGTGTCCACGTTCTTTAGAAACGGTACAAAAAACGTATTGGATATGTGGCTTGCTGTTATTCCAGTTGTTATGACAATCGGGACGATTTCGGTTATTGTGGCGGAATATACACCGTTTTTTGAGTGGATTGGAAAACCGTTCGTGCCGCTTTTAGGGTTGATGGGCGTACCGGAAGCAGCTGAAGCATCTGTGTCTATCTTAGTTGGCTTTGCAGATATGTTTTTACCAGCTATTCTAAGCAGTGGGATTGAAAGTGAAATGACGCGCTTTATCATCGCATGCTTATCAGTGACGCAGCTTGTGTACATGTCTGAGGTTGGAGGATTAATTCTGGGATCTAAGCTTCCGATTCGCTTTAAAGATCTTGTGCTCGTTTTTATCCTTCGCACAGTAATTGCTCTTCCGCTTATCGTGCTGATTGCACACTTCATATTCTAATTGCGACTAGCCTGCTTCTGGAAGCAGGCTAGCTTTTTTTTAGCTTGTTTTTGTCAAAAACTCTCTTATTAAACGATTAACTTCTTTTGGCTTTTCATGCTGAGGGGCATGTCCAACTCCGTCAAAGCGGTGAATGGTTACGTCGCGCACATATTCTTCAATTCCGTCTAAGTTGCTGTTTTCAAAAGCAGAATCCGCATTTCCCCATAGGATAAGCGTTGGCGATTCAAACATGGTATGAGGCAGGTTCAGCGGTTTCTTTACACTTTCTTCAAACGGATAGAATCCTGCTGCTCGGTAGTAGTGAAGCATGGACTTAAGCGCTTTTGGTTGCTGCCACGCTTTCATATATTTTTCCGCGTCTTCATTTGTCAGGTAGCCTTTTTCTAGGCCCGGTGCAATTAAGAGCTGCTTTAGTTTCTCACAGTCATTTGCTAAAAAATAATCATGGGAATCAGGCTGTTGAAATTTTCCCATATAGCTGCTTGCTTGGCGCTGTGCTGGGTTTTCAGAAAGCTCTCGTCTGAACGTATAAGGGTGAGGCGCATCAAACATAATTAAACGCTTCACATATTCTGGGTATGTGTATGCGAATGCCCAAGCAATTGCGCCACCCCAGTCGTGTGCTACAAGTGTACACGTCTTTTCACCGAATGCTTCAATTAATTGGCGGACATCTTCCATTAAAATTGGCATTTTGTAGGCTGAGACGTCTTCTGGTTTATCCGATAAGTTATAGCCTCTCATATCCACTGCTACAACCCGGTAATCCTTTGAGAACTCTTCTAATTGATGATGCCAGTTATACCAAAAATAAGGAAAGCCGTGCAGAAATAACATAAGCTCTCCTTCACCCTTTGTCACATAGTGCAGGTTTACGTCGTTTACATTTACATAATTAGATTGAAACAAATTCATCATCTCCCTCTTATAAGTAGTTCAACAGTGAGATATTTTACTCCTGGTTATTTATTTTAGCAATTAAATAGACATAGTCTTTAAATAATTAAGACTTCTAGAAGGTTATCGAATAAGAGATAAGTAGACAACGCTGGACCATTGACTCATTTTACTAGGACTTCATACGTATTTATGGAAAATACTATTCTTTTTTCTATAATAATCCTGCTATTTTAAAATCGGGAGGTCTGCTTCCTCCTAGACAATTGAAGATAGGGGAGAACGGTATGAGGCGTTTGTTCATGTTGATGATGGTTTTCTGGCTTGTTGTTCCGCTGGGTGCGCAGGCAGGAGGATTCGGAGGAAAAGATGATCCATCCGGCGTGCCTGGTCAATGGTACGTAGGAAATACACCTGCTTTTGTAGATCCCGCTAAACCTGTCGTTGTATTTGTTCATGGTTTTAACAGCTCTTCAAATACATGGTGGGAAGGAAATGATATGTACAACACGGCTTATCAAAATGGCTATCAAACTGCTTTTATCGATGTGCATCCGGATAAAAACATGTGGACAAACGGTCCGATTTTAAAACAGAAGTTTGAAGAAATCTATCGTCACTTTGGGAACAAAAAGCTCGTTGTGGTTGCGCATAGTAAAGGCGGCATCGATACGCAAAATGCACTTGTACACCAAGGAGCATATCCTTATGTATCCAATCTGATTACACTATCTAGTCCGCATCATGGATCTCAGCTTGCAGACCTAGCCTACAGCAGCTGGACAAGCTGGTTGACAGGTATTCTCGGCAGTCAAAACGACGCAACGTACTCTCTTCAAACAGGCTATATGAAGAATTACCGTACCCAAACGGATTCACATGCTAATCGCTTGAAAAACCCAATTTATACGTTTGGTGGCACGAGTTGGGGCAGCTTTGGTTCAGCGCTTTATTTTGGGGGCGTTTATTTGAACTCCTACGGCTCTAACGACGGAGCTGTAACGGTGACAAGTTCTCGTTTACCGTACGGTCGTGAAGTTCGCGTGGGTTCATGGGATCACTCAACTGTTAAATCTAGCGCTACCTTCAATTTGTTTAAACCATACTTAACGACGACACAAGCACTTTCCGCTTCAAAAATCAGCGCATTAGAAACTACGCAGCATGAAGAAAGCAGCAACATTTACCGAGGTGGAGAATTTACAAGCTCTGCTGTACAAGAGTTTACGGTAGAAGAAAGCGCAACAAAGATTGAAGTAGACTGGCTTAGCGAGCAAAAAATGAATGACCTTGAGCTTGTTAGTCCAACTGGAAAGGTGTACAAAAACGCGATTCGCACCGTTGATGAAGGCGTATTTAAGGGCGCAAATCATCACATGTTCCAAGTAGCATCTCCTGAAGCAGGAAAATGGAAAGTACAAGCAAAGCATCAGAAAGCAACATACTTTTTAAATGTAAGTGTAAAAAGTAGCTTAAACGATGACATTGAACTTCAAAACGTAACTCCTTCTTCTGTCGACGTAGTTCATTCAGGTGACGTTGCAAAAGCAGACGCAACGCTACACATTAAGAAAAATGGCAAAGTGATAAAGAAGCAACACAAAGATATAAAGAAAAACCAGCAGTTTAACGCTTCCTTTGCTGAAGAAGGCGTCTACAATATCACTGCCGACATCAAAGGCAAAACAAAAGACGGAAAGCCGTTTGAGCGTACCATTGTGAAATCAATTTATGTAGATGCTAAAGGGAAGGTTTTTCAATAAGAAAAGAAGCCGGAGCACTTTTGTGCTCTGGCTTTTATGTGTCATTTTATGCTTCGTGTTTGTCTTGTCTATCGGGCAGAATCTTTTCAATAATAAATGAAATAAGAAGGTAGGATAAAGGACAGATTACGACGAGCAAATATATTTTGTCTTCAGGTAAGTGATAGAAAAGAAACACGCTTAACGTTCCAAAAAGCAAAGGAGGTAATAGTTCTTTTGTAAGCCTTCGAATCATTTGTCAGATCTCCTTATTGATAGAGTAAGTATTATTAGTTTAACTCTTTTTGATATAATTGTATAATTTATGAAAAAATATCAAACTTTTATTTTTTAGTACTAAAATACTATTATAACTATCAAGAAGGAGTGTATATAGCAGTGCAAAAGGTTTACTTCATGATGTCTTTGCTATTGTTTTGTTTGTTAGCTGCCTGTCAAGAGAATAACAGTACAGAGCAGGTTACTCAGTCAAAACAATTGAGTGAAGAAGAAAAACAGCTAAAAACCAACAGCAGTGACAAAGAGGAAAGCGAAGATAACGATGAGAAAGAACAACACACAAAAAATGAAGAGAAACAAGAAAAAATTCCTGAAACATCTCTACATAAAAAGGAGCTTCTAACAAGCAGTAGCCAGCCAAACGTATTAGAGAATTATCAAGTAGATTCCATAATAAACGGCTATGTTAATGGATTAGTAGAAGGCATTAACACTAACTCATTTTCAAAAGTAGAGCCGTATTTGCAACCTGGAAGTTCTTTATATCATCAACAAAAATCACTCGTCTCAGATTTATATAGCCGCGGGATAAGAGAAGAAGTTGTTTCAGTTAGCGTTGATTCAACAAGCGGAAGTGGAGAAAACTATCACATTCAAACAACCGAGCGCATCAAGATTACTAAACCGGATGGTTCGACGCGAACAGCTGATTTTTCATGGAAGTATAGCGCGGTTTTAAAAAACGGCGAGCTAAAGCTAGCGGATATTAAAGAGGTAAAATCAAGCCAAACGGTTGCTTCCTCCGAAGCACCAATTGTCTCTAATAAAGAGGAGTCTCTAAGCGCATACAACGGAACGTGGGGAACAGGTGAAAATGATGGGTCTCCTTTTATTACCCTTGAAGCTGTTAAGGGGAATATCGCTTCTGTTTCCATTGAATCGTGTCAACCGCCTAACTGTTTGAGATTGACAGACGCTTTGAATGAAAACGCTGAATTTATCAATGGAAAAACATCGTTTACTTATGACGAAGACGGTCAAGGCAATCAAGGGACTGTTCACGTTAGCTTGCGAGGTGACAGCATTGTGTTAACCGTCCAAGAAACTTACCGTGCTTCCGATGCTTTTTGGTTTATACCCGAAGGAACGTTTACGCTTCATCATATTGAAGACATAACGGCTATTGTAGATCCGGAAAATAGCTGAAGCATAAAGAACCAACCTGTTACGACAGGTTGGTTCTTTATCTAGTCAATTATTTTCTTTACGATAAAGATTATAGTTAAATCTTTCATAAAATATACTTTAAAAGTAAAAAAGTACTTAACATTATTGGGAACTAATGCTATTATACTATATTGGGATAAAGATGGGTATTTAGAATTATTTTTATCTACTTAACCTTATTATGAAAGGATGTGTCGGATGTGAAAGCTTTACTTCGAAATGAAGGTGGAATTACTAAAAGTGTAAAAGTAGGTTTTAGTTGGACAACCTTTTTCTTTGGATTCTTTCCAGCGCTTTTTCGTGGAGATTTAAAATGGGCAGCTATCATGTGTATTATGGCTGTCGTAGTAGGTATATTTACTTTTGGTTTTGGTGCATGGATTCCTGGAATTATTTTTTCTTTCGTTTATAACAAAATATACATAAAAGAGCTAATTGAAAAAGGCTATGGTCCAGCTGATGAACATTCTAAGCTTATTTTACAACAGAAGCAAATTGTCGCTTCAGCGGCATAATAAAAAAAGAGAAGCCAACTGGTTTCTCTTTTTTTATTAGAAGAATAAGTTAAAGGATAGAAAAGCTACTAACCAACCTGTTACGACAGGTTGGTTTTTGCAGTAGAACCTAATTTCTTATGCGTATAAATGACCAAGAAGAAGTAACCAGCAATAAGAATGAAAATGACAATCTCAGGCCGGATGGCTAAGATAAAGCCGGCAGTGAGAGTAAGGAGTCCGCCAGCTAAGCTGGATAAGCCGACTAGTTTGCTTGCTTTTTCTTTGTTTCGTATGCGGCGCTCGTTAAATCCAGGAAGCAGCCAGATTTGTTTCTTAACGCCGATGAAGTAGGAGAGGGTGAAGAGAACGAAGCTAATCAAAATCAGATTATAATTAATGAAAAACAAAATGAACACGCCCTTTTTACAACTAATGTATGGTGAAGTCAGTCAAAGTAGTACAAGGGAATAGAGGAAGTTCATATATGTTTTACCCAAAAGATAATCCCCCGTTGCTATAATAGAAACTAAGAATAAGAGAATAAAGGGGAGCGGTCGATGAAAAAAGTAATTCTTACGCTTTTTGGTTTAGCTATTGTCGCTGCAGGAGTGATGGTGTATACGCTTCAACATCACGAAGCAAAGGCTTATGCAAAGGAAATAAAGCCTCAGGTAGTTACGCATTTAAAAGAAGAGTTTCATGATGTTTCATCCGTCACTTTTACGGAAGAAAAGCTGTTATCTAAGAAAAGAGTCCATATAAGTGGTTACGTGAATAACAACAAAGCACTTGGCTTTTCCGTGACAGCATCGTATCCAGCAGGAGACATTGAAAGTGAGCTCGTGGTCGATCAAGCGCTTTTTGATCAGTTAAAATAAGAGAAACCATTCTTTTGGATAAAAAACATCTAAAACAATAGCGAATCATTCACAAAAGGCTTAAACTTTTTAAAAAGGTGGCAAATGTCCGTGGACAAGCAGAGGAGAGGAGCATATACATATATAGCAATTATTTTTTTAAAGTGGTGAAAATAATGAATGACTATATATATCGATGGATTCAAATGAGAAGTAGTAGCGAAGGATGGCTTGCAGTTCAGCAAAAAGCTAGTAAAAGTCTCTCTCTTTTCTATACAAGTACGGGCGGACAAGCTTGGAAGGAAGTCACGCCAACATCTGCTCCGGTTTTGACTGCTTTTGCTTTTACGAGCACAACGGCATACGCGGTCAGCGAGAAAAGAAACAGTCCTTCTTCACTTATAGTGTGGGGAACGATGAACCGAGGCAGGAACTGGAATTCTGCTGTCATTGTGCTCCCTTTAAAAGCACAGGAACACATTCAAAAGGTTGTCATAGAGTTTCATAATGAGGCACATGGCTCGCTTTGCATCATGACCAGTGAACAAAAACATCTGTATAAAACTTTCGACCGCGGATTGACGTGGAATAAGGTTTCTTCTTTTTTAATAAATGGAATGGTAACGGGCCTGACGTTTGTCAATGACCAAGTTGGTTTTTTAACGGTAAAGGGGAACAAGCTGTATCGATCACTTTATCAAACAAATGACTTTGGAAAAACGTGGAGTCCAGCGTATTTTGTAAGCGTAGCGGCTCTTCTCTACCCATTAACAACTGACACCACAGCGTACAAGCCTCTTTATGTGGATGGAAGCATCTTTGTTCCGTTTAAGATTACTGGTCCCGTTTTAAACTCCCTTTTTTACTATTACTCTAACAATTTCGGCAAAACATGGCGCATGACGCCAGCAGTTCCGTACCGCGGGGGAGCTTTTTCATTTCCAACCTCAAAGAGCTGCTTAATTGCCAATGGAAGTAGTGGCGCTTTGTATGAGCAGCAAAGTCCACTTTATGTTGGGAAAATATATGCACAAAACGAAGCGTTAAAAAATATGCACTGCTTGCATTTTGTTGACCGAAGCACTGGATTTGGCTGTGCGAAAGAAAAGCTTTATACGACTAAAGACGGCGGTAAAACATGGAGTTCCCTAAGCTTTAAACTTTTGTTTCATCAGTAATAAAGAAAGAAAGCCCATCATAACCTGATAGGCTTTTTTCGTTATAGAAGGCATTCATATACAGCTACTATGCTACGACATCTACAGATAGCAAAGTCGTTGATAAACACCATTTTCTTGTTCTCTAACCATATCTTTGTACTTAAATACCCTTTAGGTCTGAATGCTCATTGGATGATAGGTAATTTAAGGTAATTTCCCTATTTACCTTTCAAGCCTACATGTTAACCTAATTGTAAGTACATATCTGTAAAAAAATTTACTAAAAGCTAGGCGTACGTGTAAATCAACTACATCATCTTGTCAGGAGGAATACTCATGAACCAAGCACTATTACCAAACGGATCTGTTGTATTGTTAAAAGGTGGAGACAAAAAGCTGGTTATTTATGGACGTAAGCAAATGTCTCTTGGAGAAGAGCAACAAATTTATGATTATATTGGCGTTCCGTATCCAGAAGGATTCATCAATGAGCAGTATACATACGTGTTTAATCACGCAGCGGTTGAGCAAGTAGTGTTTGAAGGGTATCGTGATGAAGATGAAGTCAAGTTTCAAGATGTACTACAGCAAGTGCCAAAACAAAAGCCAGAATAATAGAGATAAGAGAAAAGCCTTCTTCACGGTGTGAAGAAGGCTTCTGTTGTATTATAGACTAATTTCTTTCCCTTCTTTACGCATTTTTCCATACTCGGCAGTTGCCGTGAAAAGTACGTCTGAAGAAGAGTTAAGCGCTGTTTCACATGAGTCTTGTAAAACACCGATGATGAAGCCAACCGCAACGACTTGCATCGCTACATCATTTGGAATTCCAAATAAGCTACATGCTAGTGGAATTAATAGAAGCGAACCGCCTGCAACACCTGATGCTCCACATGCTGATATTGCAGCTACGATGCTAAGAATAAGTGCTGTACCAAAGTCTACTTCAATGCCAAGCGTGTTAACGGCTGCAAGCGTTAATACAGAAATTGTAACGGCTGCACCTGCCATGTTAATTGTTGCGCCTAGTGGAATGGATACTGAATACGTATCTTTATCTAAATCTAGCTTCTTGCATAGATTCATATTCACTGGGATATTGGCAGCAGAGCTACGTGTAAAGAATGCCGTAAGCCCGCTTTCTCTTAAGCATTGTAAAACAAGCGGATATGGATTTTTACGAATGTTAATAAAGACGATAATAGGATTCACAACAAGAGCAATAAAGAACATGCATCCTAATAAAACTAATAAAAGCTTTCCATAATCAAGCAATGCTGATAATCCATTTGTAACAAGGGCTTCAAATACAAGGCCCATAATACCAAGCGGTGCTAAGTTAATAACCCAGCGCACGATTGTTGAAATGGCATCTGAAAAGTTGCCAATCATGTTCTTTGTTGTATCAGGTGCATGGCGAAGTGCAATACCAAGTACGATCGCCCACGCTAAAATACCGATATAGTTAGCGTTCATTAGTGCATTTATAGGGTTGTCCACGATATTGAACAATAGCTTTTGGAGTACTTCACTTAACCCACCTGGAGGTTCAAAACCTTCAGCACCGCTTTCTTTTAGTTTTAGCGTTACTGGGAAAATAAAGCTTGCAATGACGGCAACAAGTCCAGCTAAGAACGTGCCGATAAGGTATAAGCCAATAATAGGCTTCATATTTGTTTGCTGACCATTTCTGTGCTGTGCGATTGCGTACATAACTAAAAATAATACCAATACAGGTGCAACCGCTTTTAATGCACCAACAAATAGCGCACCAAAGATTGTAACGAATTTAGCGCCTTCAGGAACCGTTAATGCTAGAATAACACCGACAATAATCCCGATTACAATGCGAGTAACTAGACTAATTTGATTCCATTTGTGTAATAAATTTTTCATCATATGTTCCTCCGATTAATGCTTTATATCCTACATATTGCTCATACGTAAAAGTAAGTTTACCATGAAAAATATTGCTTGTGAATGAGAAGAGATAAAATCTTTATAATTTTTAGAAAGTTTTTTCTTTGTACAAATGTCCACTCCACTAAAACAACCGCTTGCATGATTATATGTTATAAAAGAGAAAAATGCTAGTGTAAAATTTTATAAAACAAAGAAAATTATTTTTTTGAAATAAAGAAAAAGCACAAAATCAGGCGTGCACGCACCCTGTCTTTTGTGCTACGTTGTTTCTCGTAGAATCAGTGTGGCTTTATAAAGGTTACGACGAGGAAGCACTTCATTCTGATTTACGCGGAGAGCAAGCGCTTTAGCTACGTCATCTGCAATGCTTTGCAGAGGGTAATCAATCGTTGTGAGTAAAGGGATGCTCGCGCGTCCAATGGAGTGGTTGTCAAAGCCGATAATTGATACATCACTCGGAATGTTGATGCTATGTTTTTGGGCACTATGAAGCAAACCCATGGCAACAAAATCACTTCCTGTCAACAGACCATCTGGATAGCTTTCAGCTTGAAAGAGCTGATCTCCAAGTCTGAGTCCATCGTCAATCGTCATGATTTTATTTCTTTTCATATTGGTTGAGTAGGAGATTTCTGCATTTTTTAAAGCACGTTTAAATCCAGATAACCTTTTTTGTTGAAGCGGCGTTTGTTCATAATCCATACAAAGTAAAAGGCGTGTTCGGCCTTGTTGGAGTAAATAGGTCGTTGCATCAAATATTGCTTGTTCTTCATCTACTGAAAAGACGTCAAATAGAACTCCAGGAGTTTGCTCATTACAAATGATGACAATTCTGCTGCCTACCAACTCTTTAATTTCTTGTTCAGATAACAAAGTATGTGTCACAACAAGAGCGTCCATTTCTTGCTGTGCGAGTTTGTCATAGACATAGTGCTCTTCTTTTGGTTGAAACCCACTTTGATAAATGACCGTTTCATAGCCAGACTTGCGACAGGCTTCTGATAGCGCACTGATTAACTGGCTAAAGTAGGGGTGGTTGACGGTAGGCACTAATAAGCCGATGAGCTGATTTTGCTTTTTGCGCAAGTGAACGCCTCTTGCATTTCGCTTGTAACCAATTTGCTCAATGGCTTTTTCTACTTTTTCTTTGCTTTCTAGTGAAACATGTGGGTGCTGATTTAACACACGCGAAACGGTAGATTTTGATAGACCGCTTATGCGAGCAAGATCAAGAATTGTTGTCATAAAAAAACCTCCATTTAAGCGTTGACCTGGGAACGTTCCCAGCGTGTATGCTGAAAAAAAAGCAAAAGGAGAGGGAAACATGAATAAAAAAACATATCCTCACAGAAAAAAGACGCGCGCACTGATTTTTTTTGATTTTGATGAAACCTATTTTCCTCATGCGTGCACGGTTGAACAGCTTGCGATGTTGCAACAAATGGAGATGTATTTACACGACGTATGTCATCAGTATCACGTGAAGATTGGCTGGGTAACCGGTAGCAGCATCGCACATATTGAGTCAAAAATGCAGAAAGCGAACTTAACGTATTGGCCTCATTTTATTTCCAGTAATCTTGGCACAGAGCTATATATGATTGATGAAGAAGGAAATACAAATCGTTTATCAGAATGGGAAGCCAAAATTGAAGCTTCCGGATTTTCAAAGGAAGCTGTTCAGTCGCTTTTACATCAGCTTTGCACTGATTATCAGGTTGTTTTAACGCCTCAAACGCAGTTTGGTCAACAAGGATATAAAATGAACTATTACTATTATACAAAATCAGAGCAAGATACTCATTCAGCCTTGGGGATTATTAGGAAGTTAGCTGATAAATACGAAGTGGAAGTAAATATTAACCGATGTAATCCAAAAGCAGGGGACCCGGAAAATGCGTATGATGTCGACTTTATTCCAAAAGGAACTGGAAAAGCAGCAACCGTTCATTTCATGAAAGCGTATTATGACGTTTCCCATCATCAGACGCTTGCTTTTGGAGATAGCGGAAATGATATTGACATGTTAAAAGCAGTGAAGCACGGCTATTTGCTGTTTAATGCAACTGATGAGGCAAAAAGCCTTCATGCTCAACATACATCAGCTGCTTATGGAGAGGGTATTATGGAAGTATGTCAACAGGTTTTTAGTTCGGTAAAATAACCAAAAACACCGGCTGCAGGTTCGCAGTCGGTGTTTTTGATTATTTTAAAAACTTTTTTACATACGGTGTAACCATTGGCTTAAAGTTTGTGTACAAATCTTTTGCCTGCTGGGCGCCGCCGGCAATCTTTGCATAATCCATATTGCCCTGATCGTCTTGAAAATAAGACATCCATTCAGCTACTTGAGATCGTCTTTGGGGACGTCTTCTTGCAAATCCAGGGAATGGGAAACCGGGTCTACGACGAGGTCTGTTTGAAAACATTTTTTTCACCTTCTTTTGCTTGTTATAACGTATTGTATGAAAACAAAGAGAAGAATGGAAAGGTTCCTGTCCTAAACTTTTTAAAATAAGTGAAAAGGTTTAAAAATACTACAATAAGAGAGTCGACAAATCCATCAGCGTGTTAGACAAAACATGACGCTTTCTGGATGGAAAAGCGTTATTTCCCCAGGAATTGTTGCAAACGACCTCTTTATTTGTAGAGATTTTACGTACGAAAGTCCCGTTTTCTAGGCATAATTCCCTTTATAATAAAGGGTAGTGAATGCTGAAAGGAGCGGTTGAATGAAATGGACAAGCGGTGTTGTAGTAGGAGCGTTGGCGGCATGTAGCGCAGTGATGGTAGCAGGTGTTCAGCATTGGGAAACAAAGATAGAGAGGCAAGCGCAGGCGGCGGTGGTAGAAACAGCACAGCCTCACCAAAAGCAGTTTTCCGATGTATCAAGCTACACAAAGCATTTACCGCCATTTTTAGTTAGTGCGATTGAAGATACATTTATAAAAGGCAAGCCCATCTCGCTTGTGCTGGTAGCGAGTGAAGAGGACGAGTGGGCATCTTTCGTAAAGAAATCTTTAGAAGCTACATACGGGCAAGAGGTTTTTCACATCCAAATCTATTCGTACCATGATCAAACAACAAAAGAGCTCGTTCATTCTTCTTTTCAACAAGACTTACAAAAGCTAAAGCCGAGCCTTGTTTTGGCTGAGATTCCAATGGTTGAAGATCAGAAAGAAATGCCAATTGATGATGAGTTGCCTGAACTTCAAGCATTCATTTCCCAAGTGAAAGAATTAAAAACAGCACTTATCCTTCAACCGTCATCACCGTATGCCTCTCAATATGAATCATACGAAGAAGCGGTAGCAGCCGTCGGGGGAAAGGCAAAGGAAAATCACGTTTACTATCTTAATCACGCTCCGTTATGGCCTTATGAAATCGCTCCTTATGTCACAAAAGAAAGTGAGCTAACAGAGGAAGGAAAGAAGCTGTGGGGAAAACATTTAAGCAGCTGGTTTACAGGAAAATAAACGGGTAACAAAAAGCATGAATGTCTTCATTCATGCTTTTTGTTTGGAGAAAGAATCAGCTGTTCTTTGTTGATGGTTCCAGGAGGTTGTTCAAGCCACTGGTTTTTAATCATAATATCCACTCCAGCTTTTGCATAACGCCCAATTTCAAGCGACATTCTTTCATAGTTAAACGCAAGATCGCTCCGTTGGCTAGCTGCAGCTGCCGTTGCGTAATTCCCCGTACCTGTAGCGCTTAATAAGCTCATGTGAAACATCATCAGCTTTTCAGAGAACACAGGCGTTGTTGAATTTGTAATACAAAGATCTGGGCTCATTGGAGCAGGGATATGATCGTTCAAAAGGGTATCTGCAAATAGCTTAATATGCTTTTTAGAGATCTCGTTTCCTCTCATCATAAACTGTTTTACTTCTTTAGACGTAGCTGTTTGAGCAAAGCTTAAGCAAATTTTATAGCCAATTAAGTTTGTTTGGATATTTAAAAATAAGTGTGAAATCTCCACGGCATTTACAGGCCGATTTTTGCTAAACAAATGAAAGCCGCTTATGTATTTCTTACTGTCGATGTAATCGACTTCACTTGGCATGCAGATGTAAGGTGGACGTGTGAGAATTCCTTTTTCAAGTGCTAATTTCGTCGTCTTTTCATAAAGAGAGGCCGTTTTATGCAGAGCAGTTGAAAAATAATCAATTAAGTCATATCGTGTACTCATCGCTAATGATCCGCTGTAGCCAATCATTCCAGCCTTTGACATGTGGTTAAGATAGCTAAGACAAAATGTATCCGTATATAAGCGAGGTGCATTTACATTGACGTCTTGCTTGCCAAATCCATTTGGAATTGCAAACTTTTCTTGGTGAAATAACTTTTGCAAACTGCTTATGTGCTCAGAAGACATTGTTAGAGCCTCTTTTACAAGCACGTGAATATCTTTATCTTCAATATGAGTTAACATATAAGCTAAAATACATGTCGCCATGCTGTCATTTACATAAGCTGTCCATAAAGATGCAATTTCAGCTGACGTTAAGTTGGGTAAGTGTTTTTCCATTCCTATTCCTCCAGTATCATTAGTTTTTCTCAAAGAGCAAAAGATTATGAGAAGCATTTCATAAGAATATGCCCTGCAAGAAAGATCTGGTCTTATGAACGGTAGAGAAAGATGGATATTTATAGTAGGGTGAACAAGGCACGTAGAAGATTTTGTATTTAAGCAAATGGAGAACCAAGTATCTCTACTTGGTTCTTTAAGATAACTGAAGTTTTTGTTGAAGCTTGCTTGTCAGCTGTTGAACCTCTGCTTCTGTTTTGGGGAATTCTTGTTTTGTAACGCTAGCAAATGCTGCTTTATAGTGCTTACGTATAAGTGAAAGGTCATCGAAAGTTAAATTTGTTTGTACAGTATTTGATAGCTCATTTAAAATAGGCTTTGCTTTTGTGAATGTCGGAATGGTAGCCACTTGTTTTACAATAGCTTTAGCAACTAGTATCTGACGATCATGAGCAGAGAGTACATCTTGTTCATGAACAGGCTGAAGATAAGCTAGCGTCTCTTCACCGTTTAACCTTACTTCACCTGCTGGAAATGTGCGTTCATCGTGCGTGAAGAGAGTTGGATTATTCACAATGATACCATCAAGCTTATCAACAATTGGTTTCAGGTTTTTTTGATTAATCATGACATAGTAGTCAATGGGAACACCAAGCGTTTGCTCCGCATTGTTCACCAGCTGCTCGGTAGATTGTGTGCGCTCTTTTAGGATAGAAGCTGTTGGAATGTTCGTCATATGAACATCTGAATCCTCTTTGTTAACGGTCATATGAACAAATGAGATATGCTCTTGGTTTTCCGTAATAAGAAGTGCAGAAAGAGGCTTTCCTTCCTTTAATGCTTCTTCTGACATTTGTTCCTTATGAGATAGAGGTACGTATGCAGCGTTCATAGCAGCTTTAACCGTTTCATATCCAAACATGCTTGTTCCAACAAATCCAATTAATAAAAGCAAAACAAGGCCACCAATCCATTCTTTTTTTGCTTTACTACTCATTGTGTCACCTTTTCTTTTTACAGTTTCGTTTTTATTATTTCCACGGAGGGTATAACCTTAAACAAGAATAGAATGTTGAAGCGAAAGGAAGGTGGTTGCACCAAAAAAAGATAGCCATAATCTGCTATCTTTTCCGATACTCTTTTGCATATTGTTTTAATGTATTTAATAATAATTGCTGCTGCTTTTCATTTGTAAATGCTTCAATTCCGTATAAAAATTCATGATTGGCTTTTTCTTTCCAAACAGCTAAACCAGTAACTGTAAGGTTCTCATCCAATAAAGAAAAATTAACAGTAAGCTCAATAGGCTTTTGAAATACTGGAAGATCTAGTGGAGTAATTAGCTTCATTCCTCTTGGAGATAAATCAATAACGGCAAGTGGACCAGGTTTGCTTTCGATCTCTTTTCCATCGAATTTTTTAATAAAAAACGTGCCAACAATAGGCTGTGTAAATGTAAAACGAAAAGGCTCTTCACGCTTATATTGCATAAAACAGCTCGCTCCTTTTAAGTAGGGAATAAATGGAGAAAAATGCATCCTTCAGCTGATGTATTCCTTGCTTTCTTCACATATAGTAAGAGAGAGGAGAGGCTTCTTTTGCTACTATTTCTCACTCCACTATATCGGTCAGTTACATTAAATCTATAGAAAAAGAAAAGGTGTTGTCAATATTTTATGAAATTTATGCATTCTTTTGTATCAAAATATACAGAAATGTTATGACTGAAACGAATAGGTGACAGTGTAAATAAAATAGTAGACAATAAGCATAGTAGGGTAGAGGGAGTGACAGAGGTTGAAGAAAGTAAAACAACGCAAAGAAAAGCGAATACTGTTTGACAAAAGTCAATTAGCACCGCTTAAAGTTGATTTGGAGACTAAAAGGCTGCTAGCTGAAGTTGGGCTACCGCGAGATGTTGCTCCATTGTTTGAATTCATGTCCTCTAAAAATCAGCTATGCACTTTGTGTGAGACGCTTCATTTATCTGCTCGCTATCAGCTTTATTGGTTTTTAGGGATGACAAAGCTAGGCGATCCTATCTGTTTACATGGTGACAATGGTAACATTGTACTTTTAGATGTTTCAAATGATGACTGTGAGCGTCTAATCAACTCATCGCTTGTACAGTTTTTGCAGTTTGTTGAACTATTTTACGACTATATCCAGCCTTTCGTATTACGAGATGAACGTCCTGAAGTGGATGGTCATGTTCCGAACGTATTGATTCGGGAAATGCGCGAGCGGTTTGAAGAAATTGATAAAGAAGCGATGAAACCGCATAGCTTTTGGAAATCCGAATTGGATTCGCTTTCAAAATAAGCCTCGCCTTGCGGCGAGGCTTTTTCTATGTCCGGTTCATGCTAACGGTAAACTTGTAGCGATCTGCTCTGTAAGCGGATCTTACAACTTCTAATGGCGTTCCATCTTCTAAAAATGTATAGCGCTTAATAAGAAGGATAGGAGCGCCTTTTGCTACCTGCAGGTGCTCTGTTTCATTTTCTGTTGCCACGATTGCTTCTAGGGTTTGAGTGGCATGTCCAATCTTAAGTTCACTTTGTTGTTCTACATGATTATAAAGCGACTGTTGGATAATAGCTTCCGTGACGCCTTTAATTAGATTAGCGGACATATAGACCGTTTCGATGGCCATAGGAATTTGATCTGCCAGTCGAATGCGTCTAATTTCATAGATGGGGTGGTGCACTGGAATCGAAAGCTGAGATGCAATTTTTGCTGGAGCCGGAACAATTTCAAAATGAAGCAAGCGGCTACTTGGCATGTAGCCTCTTGCTTTCATATCTTCTGTAAAGCTCGTTAAGCCAACGAGCTGTTGCTCAATTTTTTGTTCTGAGACAAACGTTCCTCTTCCTTTTTCACGGTATAAAAGGCCTTCGTTTACAAGGTTTGTAATTGCTTGTCTTACTGTCATACGGCTGATTTGAAACTGTGTTGCATACTCTCGTTCGGATGGAATCGCATCGTGGGGCTTAAGGTCGCCACTTTCGACTTGAGCGCGGATTCCATCTTCAATCTGTGTGTAAATCGGCAGAGGTGAATTTTTGTCAATCATGTGCAATTCCTCCTTTACATCGATCATACTACAATCTGTTATAAGTTTGTACGAGATAATGCTTTCTCATCAGCAATAATTGTAACGTTTTGATGATTTTTTAAGATAGAAGCAGGGAATTCTTCCGTTATTTTTCCTTCAAGTAAATGATAAATAGCATCTGCTTTATCTTCTCCCGATACTAATAATAAAATTTCATTGCTGTTCATAATTGAGGAAATGCCCATAGTCATAGCATGAGTCGGTACTTCATCAATAGACGAGAAGTAGCGAGCGTTTGCTTCGCGCGTAGAAGAAGCAAGGGTCACCACATGAGTTTTAGATGAAAAAGGCGTACCAGGTTCGTTAAAACCAATGTGTCCGTTATGACCGATTCCTAAGATTTGTAGGTCGATACCGCCATGTTGTTCAATCAGTGTTTCGTAACGCTCGCATTCTGCTTGTGCATTCTCTGCAGTACCGTTAGGAATAAACGTTTGAGTAAGATCTACGTCTAAATGGCCTAGGAGAGTCTCGACCATGTAATAACGATAGCTGTTTGGGTTATCAGCAGCAAGGCCTACATACTCATCTAAATTAAAAGTGTGTACTTGCGCATAAGAAGTTCCATTTGTTTGGTGATCTTGAATCAACTCTTCATACAAACCTTTAGGTGTCCCACCAGTTGCTAAACCGAGATTAATTGAAGGATTAGCTTTTACTTTATTAATAATAATAGTAGCTGCCATTTGGCTCATTTCTTTATAGTCTTTTACTGAGATGATGTTCATGATTGTTCCTCCTGTTTATATGCAATATGACCGCGACACACGGTTAGCTGTACGTCGAAATGCTTGTTCATGACAACGCAATCGCCATCTTTTCCTACTTTAAGACTTCCTTTACGATCGAAAACGCCAATTTGCTTAGCCGGATTAACAGAAGCCATCTGAATGATTTCCGGTATGCTACAGCCCGTAAAGTCCATCATGTTTTTCATTGCTTCATTCATTTTTAAAATGCTTCCTGCAAGAGTGCCATCCTCCAATGTAGCCATCGTTTCGTTAACCTGAACTGACTGACCTCCAAGATCATAAATCCCGCTTTTTAACCATTTGGCACGTAATGAATCTGTGATTAAAATCAAGCGCTCGCTGGAAATTTGCTCATAAGCAAGCTTTACCATCTCTTGACGCGAATGAATGCCATCTACGATAAGCTCGGTGTATAACTCTTTACGTAAATAAGAAGCACCTAAAACGCCTGGCTCACGGTGATGAATACCACGCATGCCGTTGTAGAGGTGAGTGACGTGCGACGCTCCTGCTTGAATCGCTGCATCTACCTCTTCATACGTAGCGTCGGAATGTCCAATTGAAGCCACTACGTTTGTTTCTTTTAAATGCTTCACAAGATCTGTGCCTCCGGACTCTTCAGGAGCAAGCGTCACAAGTCGAATGTGGTTTTGAGCTAATTCTTGCCAGCGTTTAAACTGCTCGACGCTTGGCTGTTGAATGTGATGAAGAGGCTGAGCGCCTGCTCGTTTTGCCGAAATGAAAGGACCTTCTAAGTGAATGCCTATCGCTTCTGCTTGAGCGTCATTTTGGTTATTTGTAACAAAATCACCACATACTATGAGAGCGTCGTTAATGGCTTCCACTGATTGCGTCATTGTAGTGGGAAGGAAGCTTGTTGTTCCTTCTTTTGGAAGAGTAGCAGCCATTTTTTGCAGCGCTTGTTCTGCAGCATCCATAGCATCTGCATTTGCAGCGCCGTGAATGTGTACATCAATCGCCCCTGGAACAACGATGAAATCAGGGGAATACTCAATAACTTGGTCGTCTGAACTTCTTTGATAATCGTGAATACTACCTAACTCTGTTATTGAGCCGTTTTCTATTTTAAGGTATCCGTTTGGATAGACGATTGTTTCGCCGTAAACCGTTACGTTGTATATGACCAGCGGTTTGTTCATAACATAGGTCTCTCCTTTGCCTTTATCAAATTTATATGATTAGTGTAGCGCGTTTAGGGTAAGTTGTCTAGACCAGTTGTAAAAATTTATGTTGTAAGTGTTTTCTTTATTTATAAATAAGCAATGTAAGCGCATAATTGGTATAGACAACTAGAACACCTCGTGGTAGGATGTTAGTAAATATAGAGATAAGGGGATGAAGAAATGTTTCAATTTTTACAACGCATTGGGAAGTCGCTTATGCTACCCATCGCCGTCTTGCCCGCTGCGGCATTATTGCTGCGCTTAGGTCAACCTGATTTATTAGATATTCCATTTATGGCGCAAGCGGGAGATGCAATCTTTGCTAACTTAGCCCTTTTGTTTGCTCTTGGCATTGCAGTAGGGTTATCAAAAGATGGAAGTGGGGCAGCTGCTCTTGCAGGTGTTATTGGTTATTTTGTTTTAACAAAAGGTGCTGTCGCACTTGATGAGACCATTGATATGGGCGTACTTGGTGGGATTGTAGCCGGTACCGTAGCAGGACTTCTATACAATCGTTTTTCAGATATAAAATTGCCGGAATGGCTAGGTTTTTTTGCAGGTAAACGCTTTGTACCAATTATTACGTCTGTTGTCATGCTTGCTATCGCCGGTTTGTTTGGCGTGATTTGGCCTCCAATTCAAGATCAAATTAATAACATCGGTGAATGGCTAACCGGTGCTGGTGCTCTTGGTGCAGGTATTTTTGGCTTTTTAAACCGTTTGCTAATTCCACTAGGGCTACACCATATTTTGAACAGTTTAGTATGGTTTGTATTCGGAGAATTTAACGGAGCGACAGGTGATTTAAACCGTTTCTTTAAAGGAGACCCAACAGCTGGAACGTTTATGACAGGTTTCTTTCCAGTAATGATGTTTGGTCTTCCAGCAGCAGCTCTTGCGATGGTAGCGGCTGCTAAAAAAGAAAAGCGAAAGCTCGTATCAGGAATGCTTATTGGATTAGCATTTACGTCATTTTTAACAGGAATTACAGAACCGATTGAGTTTTTATTTATGTTTATTGCTCCTGTTTTATATGTAGTACATGCTTTGCTAACGGGAATCTCAATGGGACTTGCTGTTATGCTTGATATTCATCATGGCTTTGGTTTTTCAGCGGGGGCCATTGATTATTTCTTAAACTTTGGGATTGCGCAAAAGCCGCTTTTACTTGGAGGAATTGGCCTCATTTATGCAGCCATTTACTTTGTGTTATTTTATTGGCTGATTAAAGCGCTTAATTTAAAAACACCTGGTCGTGAAGATGATGAAATCGATGGTGAAGAAGCGGTGGTATTATCAGATGATAAATATGTGAACATGGCTGCGCACTTTATTGAAGGTTTAGGTGGAAAAGAAAATCTTGTTGAAATTGATAACTGTGCAACACGCTTGCGCCTACAGGTAAAAGATTCAGGTGCAGTTAACGAAGGACAGCTTAAGAAGAACGGTGCTCGCGGTGTGATGAAGGTTGCAAAAACGAGTGTTCAAGTCATTGTTGGAACGGAAGTCGAATTTGTAGCGAATGCGATGAAGCAACTTGTTCGAGGTGAAAAAGTAACGGCAAGTACATCGGTGAAAACTGAGCAAAAGCCAAACGAAGGTATACTTGAAGAATTCAGCTTACCGTTTGAAGGACTTGTTATGCCGCTTGAAAAAGTACCTGACCAAGTGTTTTCTGCTAAGCTTATGGGCGATGGGTTTGCGATTGAACCTGTTAATGATACGCTTTATTCACCAATTTCAGGTGAAGTCATGAGTATTTTCCCAACGAAGCACGCGTTTGGCTTGAAAACGGATACTGGGCTGGAACTACTAATCCATGTTGGAATCGATACGGTTGAGCTAAAAGGTGAAGGATTTACAACACTCGTGAACGAAGGCGAACGTATTGAGCCTGGCACACCGTTATTACAAATCAATCTCGATTATCTGAAGAAGAATGCGACGTCACTTGTTACACCTGTTGTGTTTACTAATTTACCGGAAGGAAAAGAAGTAGAGATTAAAAAGACAGGTTATCAGAAACAAGGTACGAAAGGCGTTATCAAACTATTATAATGAAAGAAGCTGGGACATAAGTCTTTCAGCTAATGATCAATCCGAACTAGTGAGAGTTAATTACTCTTTTGTAGTTCGGATTTTTTATTGATTGTGAAATCACTGTTAGAGAGTTATGAGGATGGAGCGTAAGACACGCAGCTTCTGCGAAGCGAGAAGAACTAGATTCCTCCCCTTTAGAAAGCGAGTCTCTGCAGCGAAATAAAAAGACTGGTTACTATAGCCTAAGTTCTTTAGAAAAGGCATAATTCGTTTTTGAGAAAAAACATTTCGCTTTGTTTCAGCTTCTTTAGTATAAGCGATAAAAAGAGCTATGATATACTACAAGAAGTAAGTACAGATAAGGGAGAAATTGTATGAACGAAACGTCAGTTACAAACATTATTCTTATGCAAACAGAAAAGTTAGCTCGTCAGTACGGCTATGATTTCTTATATGAACCGCAGGGAGATAAAACGCTTTGTCAAATTATTCAACGAGATGAAGATGGCTCAATTTTAGGAACGCCGCTTAGCTTTCATATCGACATGAACGAGGAAAAAGGAACTGGTCAAATTAGCTATTATCATGAGCAAGGTGAATTCAAAAAGCAAGATGTGAGTGTATTTGAAGAAAACAGTTTAGTTAACGTATTTCTATTTATTCAACAGCGACTTCAAATTAATTCGTAAGAGAGCTGGGCATAAGTAATTCAGTCAATAATAAACCTGAACGGTTGAGAGTTCGTCACTTTTAATCGTTCAGGTTTTTTGTTGGTTGGAAAAAATCAGTTTGGCAATAGAATAAAAAGCGAGTGGTCTTAGTGCAATGGAACGAACGCGTTCATCTTCTTTGAAATTTGTTTTGTTATGTCTCGTTCGCTTTTTATTGTGAAAAAAGGCTCGTTTTCCTTTCTTTTAACATGATGCCAAATCAATGTTCATATACATATCATCGTTGAGCTTTTGGAAGATCGAAAAAAATGAAGCAAAAAGGAGGAGAAGGGATAGCCTTCTATCGAACTATAAAAACATCTACTTCGTTAGGGTTTTGTATATTCATATTTTTGGTAAAAAGTGATGAAAATGGTTTTAAACTAGTTATGTAGGGTACTAGAAAATGAGTCTTTGTATCTGTTGATGGGTCTCTTTTTATCAGCTAAACGAACTAAAAATTGTCTTTTTTTGTCGAACGACTAGAAATACTGGTAATGATTCCTTATCATGTACAAGGGACCAAACAAACAATTATTTACAGGAGGGTGTAAAACACATGAGCGATGAAAACAAAACAAGACAAGAAACTGCTGCTTCCTTAGAAACAGCTCCAGCTCCGAAAAAAGCACCGACAAAACTAATTATCGGATTGGTAATTTTATTCGTGCTTATCGGCGCAGCAGTTACGTTTGGCTATGTATTCATGAAATCACCAAAGCAATTATATTTAATATCTGAAGTGAATACATACAACAAAATGACAGAAGAAATTGAAACGAAATATGGCGAAAGCTTAGCATTCCAGGAAAAAGCACTAGAGCAACCATCAAGCTCAGCTGCTTCTATCAGCGGTGATTTTTCAATGAACTCACTTGCTGCTGATCCATCTTATCAAATGATTCAAGATATGATTAGCAAGTCGACGATTAATGTGAAAACAGAACAGGATCCTAAAAAACAAGAAACATACGGCTCATTAACGCTTGATATCGGTAACACAAAAGCACTTGATGTAGAGGGTTACCAAACAAAAGAACAAATTGGTTTTAAAGCACCGATTTTAGCAAATCAATTTTTCTACTTAAATCTTGATGAATATGGTCAAGTTATGCGTATGTTTGACCCATCGTATACAGGTCCAGATAAGTTAGAGTTAAATCAAATTAAGTTAGAAGATTTAGAGCTAACAGAGAAAGAAAAGAAAGCAATTGCAACAAAATACGGAAAGTTCTTCTATGATAACTTAGATGAAGACTACTTCACAAAGGAAAAGAACGCGGAGTATAAACAAGGCGATGAAACGTTAAAATTCACGCGTCTAACTCTTGAAATGAATCAAGAACAAACTGAAAAATTTGTTCAAAAGCTAGTAGCTGAAATGGCAAAAGACGATGAGCTACAAACAATCATTGCAAAGCGCATTGCAACGATTGCTGAATCATCTGCTGCAACAGACCCAGAGATGGCTGAACTAACAGATGAAAAAGAAGTGAAGAAGCAACTAAAAGAAGGCTTGGATGAATTTAAAACAGATGTGAAAGATCTTAAGTTCCCTAAGGGCTTCAAATCAACAGTTTACATCAACGATGATGAAGTAATTGTGGATCGTAACGTAGAGTTTGCTGCAACTTCAGCTGATGACGAAGACAACGTAGGAAATGTAAAAGTGGCTACAAAAGATGTAGAGTATGGGGATAACAAGCGTGCTCAACAGCTAGCTCTTACAATTGGAAATGACAACAATGATAGCAAAGTAGCACTTGATGTAACAAACGATATTACAGCTGACGGAGATAAGAGCTCTGAAAAGTTAGTTGCTAGCATTGACGCTTCTGATTCAACAACAGAAGATCTAAACTTAAAGTTCACAATGGATTCAGTTGTGAATGGTAAAACGGATGCAAAACAAACGGCAGATCGCAAATTCACGCTTGACTTGGGCGACCAAGCTCCTGGCTACACATTCAGCGGTGATCTTAAGCAAGATCAAAACATCGATGCTTCAAAAGGAAAGTCAGATTACAAGTTTGATATTAACTTAAAAGTTGGTATGCCGACAGATTCAGCTGATATCAACTTAAAGATCAACTCAAATTCTGAACTAAAAGACGCGGCGGATATTCCAGCGGTTGATTCTAAGAACGGTAAAAACGTAAAAGATATTACGCCAGTTGATTTAATGAAGATTCAAGAAGAGTTCTACACAAACTTACAAGGGTTAATGATGGATCTTGATATTTCTTAATCTTAACGGTTAATAGTTCTTACAAAAGCGGATGACGTGTAGCATGTCATCCGCTTTGTTAAATTTATCCGATTTGCAGTAGGTCTGAATCTACTTGTACAACCATATAGTAAACTATCATATCTAGTTACAATTCTAATGTAATCATGCAGGGAGAGAAGAGCAGGTGAAGATATTCTTTTATTTATGCTCATTCACATGGAAGTCGATGCTAAAAAACTGGAAGTCTTTTAGCCTGCTTCTACTTGCTCCTGTTCTATTTTTAATAGGAGCAGGAGTCATATTAACAGAAACAATGAAGGATGAAGCACGGATACAAAAGTTTCCGGTGGCAATTGTTGATGAAGATGATACGCTTCAAACAGAATACGTCATCAAACAGTTAACGGAAAGTGAACAGCTAAGCTCACTTATCAATCCTGTTTATCCAACAAAAGCAGAAGCACAACAAATGCTGTCCAAAAACGACATTGCAGCGCTTGTTGTGTTACCAGATGGATTTAGTCATTCAATTGCAACGGGAGAAAACATGCCTCTTGTTGTAGTGGGGAATAAAAACAAGCCGCTTCAAGCTCAGCTGTTTCGCTATGTGATGGATAGCGCAGCTGACTATACATCAGCTGCTCAAAGCGGAATTAATACAATTGATCACTTTCTACAAGAAGAAGGAGCCAGCACGGCAGAGAGACAAGCTGAATTTCGTCGTAGCCTTCTTTCGTTTGGGCTTCATGTTCTTGATCGAGGAAGCGTGTTTGAAGAACGAATAGCAACATCTTTGTTTCAGCAAGATATGAAGCAGTATTATATTCTATCATTCTTTTTATTACTGCTTATGATTTGGACCTACAGCAGCCTGCTTTTTGTAAAGGGACTTCATTCACATGCAGTGCTTAAGCGCATGCAGACTCACGGAGTATCCTCACTACACGTTCACCTTGCCCAGTTTAGCTGTATGTTCTTACTCGTTTTCGTTTTATCGCTAGGATTATACGCAGTAGGAATAGAGAAGCTGGGTTTGTCACTATCGTACACGTGGGGTCAACTGGTTGGCAGCGTTGCCGCTAGTGCATTCGCATTTTTAGCAACGTTTGCGCTCTTACAAGTTATCTTTACGAGTGAAAAGATGTATCAGCTAGTAGGCATTCTTTTCCTTGCTGCAGCCTCTCTTGTAGGCGGGCATATTTTACCTAGCGTTTATTTACCAGAGTGGTTGCTACCCCTTCAGGCCTGGTCGGTTAACGCTTGGTCGCTGCAAATGATGTTTGGTTTATTCGGAGGCTATGAGTCGGTAGACTGGTCGGAATCCATGACTTGGCTTGTGGTTTACGGGCTCACTGCTTTCAGTTTGTCTCTCCTCTGGACGGCACTGTTTCAAAAAAGGAGAGTGAGCCTATGAATCTCATGATGGAAAAGCTAAAGGGGATTATCCGAAAGCCATTTTTACTTATACTTCTTCTGGTGGTGCCTGCTGCAGGTGCTTATGTAGGCCAAATGTTTCTTCAAAACGTTGAGAACGATGTGAAAATTCCAGTTGCCATTGCAGATGAAGATCAAAGTGAGTTTTCCAAACAAGTAATTCAGCGGGTTGCTACGAATGAGAGAATCAAATTGACAGCTACAACGGCGGATGAAGGAGAGAAACAGCTGCTTCGAAACGAAGTTGATAGTTTATTTATCATTCGAGAAGGCTTTATGGACAATATTAAAAAAGAAGATTATGAAGAAACGATTGAGCTGGTGAAAATGCCAGCATCAGTTGCTACGAGCGTTGTAGAAGAAGTGATTGCCAGTGAGGTAACGCGCTTATCAAGTAACAGTAAAGCAGCTATTCAAGTAGAACGCCTGTATGAACGCTATCGTTGGAAAAAGCCCGCGACTCTATGGGAAGATGCGTATCGCTATACGGACGAGCAGTGGAAGCCGGAACCGTTAATGACCATTCAATATGTGACTGATGGACAAGAAGGTGCACAACCAGATCAAAAACAACAGATTATAAATCGCTCTGTTCCGCTGTGGGGCTTTTTGACGCTTATTGTTTCGCTTATGGCAATGGAATGGGTTCTAAAGGAAAAAGGGCCTATTTTTAAGCGAATGAAGACCGTTCCAAAAGGTATTATGTCTTATGTAAATCAATCGGTAGCAGCATACGGGTTTATTTTGATTATCCAAACAATCCTGAGCTTTTTCTTCTTTTTGAAAATCGGAGCGGTGACAGATAGCAGAGTGCTGTTGCTAATGCTCCTATATCTCTGCTTTTGCTTAGCTTTTAGCTTTTGGTTAGCTACGGAATCGCGTCATATCGGTCGCTACTACATCGCAGGATTGTTACTTGCCATGATGTTCAGTATTATCGGGGGAGTATTTTTTCCAATCAGTGACATAGCGGAGCAGCTAAGCACAATTGCTACATGGCTTCCTCAGCATCTATTGGTTACGCAGCAGCTTGTACTTGCTAAAGAGCTTTGGATGCAGCTTGGAACAATACTAGTCATCACCATTTTATTGTGGTTAAAAGCAGTGTGGAATGTGAGGTCGATTACATGATTTCAATTGAAAAAGTAAGTAAGCGTTACGGAAGAAAAAAATCATTAAATAAAGTATCTTTGCATGTGAAAAAAGGTGAGGTGCTTGGGCTATTAGGACCAAACGGTGCTGGTAAGTCTACGCTTTTATCTATTTTAGCAACGCTTACTAAGCCTTCTAGCGGCGAAGTGGTCATCAACGGTCAGCGATTAAAAAAAGCTAAAAAGCACATTCGTAATCAAATTGGCTACGTCCCGCAAGATATTGCGCTGTGGGAAGAGCTAACGGTAAAAGAAAACATGCGACTGTGGAGCAAAATGACGGGGCGATCGGTATCAGATGATGAGCTCAAAACGCTTTGTAAGTCCGTACAGCTAGAGGGGAAATGGAGCGAAAAAGTTCAAAGCCTATCAGGGGGAATGAAGCGAAAGCTCAATATTGCTGTTGCGCTCATTCATAAACCGGCGATTTTACTTATGGACGAGCCGACGGTTGGAATTGATTTGCAGTCGAAAATGGAGATTGGCAGATACATTCAAAAGCTTACGAGAGAAGGAAAAACAGTCATTTATATTACGCATGACTTAAATGAAATTCTCGGTTTATGTCACCGGTTTGCTGTGTTAAAAGAAGGAGAAATACAGTTTATCGGTACGATGGAAGAAGCGAGAAGCGCAACAAGACAAAACAGTGACGAAGCGGTTATCTATCAGCTCCTTCATCCAGCGGTGCAGCGCGGTTATTAGAACCACTACCTAATAAAAAAGAGAAATGAAGAGTAAAAGTGTCTAAGTGAAAAACTTAGGCACTTTTTTTACAGAACCTTCTAAAATTGTGTCGAAATTAAGATTGTGAAATTGTGAACAAACTTTAACAAAATGGTGAACTGTATGGTCAACTATAAAAGAAGTTTTTATACTAAGGGCTACAATCTGCTAAGAGAAGGGAGAATTCTCTTCATACATAAAGGAGGAAATGTTTGTGTTTGAGTATGATCCGGTCTTGTATAGTCGAATCTTAACCGGTTTAACACTAGCTGTGCATACGATTTTCTCAACATTAGGAGTCGGAGTTCCGCTCTTGATTGCACTTGCTGAATGGATAGGAATTAAACGAAACGATGAGCACTACCACTTACTTGCTAGAAGATGGGCACGCGGATATATCATCACGGTAGCTGTTGGTGTTGTGACAGGTACAGCAATTGCGCTGCAGCTAAGTTTACTATGGCCAAACTTTATGCAGGTAGCTGGTCAAACGATTAGCTTTCCGCTTTTTTTAGAAACATTTGCTTTCTTCTTTGAAGCTATTTTCCTCGGAATTTATTTATATACGTGGGATCGCTTCAAAAACAAAATGTACCACTTGCTGCTGCTAATTCCAGCTGCGCTTGGTGCAACGGCATCAGGTTTCTTTATTACAACGGTAAACTCATTTATGAACGCACCGCTTGGCTTCACGTATGAAAACGGCGTGTTGTCAAATATTAACCCGATCGCAGCGATGTTTAACCCGGCGACGCCGACAAAAGTGTCGCACGTTTTATCATCCGCGTATTTAACGTCTGCGTTTGTGCTTGCAGCTATTGCAGCTTTTGCGATTTTACGAGGACGAGATCACGTTTATCATAAAAAAGCGCTGCATTTATCAATGGTCGTGGCGTTTGTATTTGCCATTGTAACGGCACTTGTTGGAGATTTATCAGGTAAATATTTAGCAAACTACCAGCCTGAAAAACTCGCAGCAGCTGAATGGCATTTTGAAACAATGGAAGAAGCTTCATTAATTCTAGGTGGTATTTTAACCGAAGATAACGAAGTGAAGTACGCGCTTGAAATTCCGTATGCGCTCAGTATTTTAGCACACGGAACTCCAGGAGCTGAAGTTATTGGGCTTGAAGAATATCCTGAAGAAGATTGGCCTCCACTTGTTGTTCACTATATGTTCGACTTGATGGTTGCAATTGGAATGGGACTTGCGCTTATTTCATTTATTTACATTGTAATGAAAAAGAAAAAATCATGGAATCCGCTTAACAAACCGCTTCTTAGCTTAATTGTAGCCGGTGGACCGCTAGCGATGCTTGCGATTGAAGCAGGATGGTTCTTTACAGAAGAAGGCCGTCAGCCTTGGATCATTCGAGGCGTTATGCGCACAGCAGAAGGAGCGACAACGTCTCAGCACGTTGATATTATGCTTTATTTGTTCGCTGCTTTATACGTTATTTTAATTGTATCGGCTGTGACGGTTCTGATTCGTACCTTTAGAGCAAATCCTGTTGAAAAAGAATTAAAAAAACGCGGGATTGAATAGGGAGGACTACTATGAGCTATGAAGTAATTGGTATCACCGTACTATGGACATTTTTATATGGCTATTTAATCGTTGCTTCCATTGACTTTGGAGCAGGTTTCTTTAACTACTATGCGTCGGTGACGGGAAAAGGACATGTTGTACAAAAAGTCATCAACCGTTACTTGTCTCCAGTATGGGAAGTGACTAACGTATTCTTAATTTTCTTCTATGTTGGACTCGTTGGTTTTTTCCCGTCGCTTGCGTATTATTACGGAACGGCATTGTTGGTTCCTGGAAGCATCGCCATCATCTTAATTGCGCTTCGTGGTTCTTACTATGCGTTTCATCATTATGGAAACAAAGGGCGCTTAGGCTACCAGCTTTTATACGGAGCAACGGGACTTTTGATTCCTGCTTCGCTTTCCATCGTCTTGACAATTTCAGAGGGTGGTTATATTAAGCTAAACGGTACAAGTGTCTCGCTTGACTACGGGGCGCTGTTCACCAGCTTTTATTCATGGGCTGTTGTGCTTCTTGCAGTAGTGAGCGTTCTGTATATTTCCGCTTGTTTTTTAACCTTTTACGCGCACAAAGCAGGAGATGAAGGGGCGTTTCGTATCTTGCGTAAATATGCATTGTTTTGGAGCACACCTACGATTTTGGCTAGCTTCCTTGTATTTTGGTCCATGTCAGATCATAACAGCGAACACTTTGCGAAAATGTTAGATGTATCGTGGTTATTTACTTTGTCATTCTTGTTCTTTGTGGGAGCTGTTTATTTTATTTGGAAGAAAAAGCGTCTCGGTTTATCGTTTATCTTTGTTATGCTGCAGTTTGCCACAGCGTTTTACGGATACGGAGCGGCGCATTTGCCGTATTTACTCTATCCGCACGTAACAATCTATGATAGCTTCACAAACGATACAATGGCCATCACGCTTATCATTTCCTTTGTTGCAGGGCTTTGCTTACTCGTTCCATCATTATACTTATTGATGCGACTGTTTCTATTTGATAACGAGTATGTGCAGGGTAAGAAGTGAAGGAGGGACGGAATGTGAATACGTTTTTAATTATGATAGCACCTGTTTTGCTTGTGGTTGGTGCAATTGTATTTTTGTTCATCTGGGGGGCAAAAGGAAAAAGCCCTTATCAGTAAGTACTGCTAACTAAATGTAAGGAGACCGATTGTGTATGGAGCTGCTGAGAAAACGAGCATTTGCACATAAAAGAATGATGGTTCCGCTCATCCTATCATCGGTGTTAAACGGTGTGATGTTAGTTGGCCAAGCGTATTTCTTTGTGTACATCGTCGACCAAATCTTCTTGAAGGACGCGTCGTTTCAAGACGTGCTTCCTTCTTTTGTTTATTTACTAATTGTCTTAATTGCTCGTGTGCTGTTTATCTACCTATCAAGAAAACTAGGAATTAAGCTGGGTGAAAAAGTGAAGGGGGAAATCCGAGAAGAGCTTTTGGAAAAATACGCAAACAACCCTCTGCAAGCGTCGTTGAGCGGCCAAACAGGTAAAAAAGCGAGCATAGCGATGGATGCGATTGATGAAGTGGATAATTACTTTAGTTTCTATATTCCACAGGTCATCCAAACGAGCATTTTGCCGTTGATTATCTTGCTTGCCGTGTTTACGCAGCATTGGTTTTCAGGGTTACTCATGATGATAACCGCACCATTTTTCCCGATTTATATGATTGTAATCGGGTTAAAAACGCAAAAAAAAGCGGATGTTCAAATGGAAAAAATGACGGCTTTTTCAGGTCATTTCCTCGATGTCTTGCAAGGATTAACAACGCTGAAACTCATGCGAAAAGCAAAGTTACAAAAAGACAAGATGAAAGAGAAGAGTTTTGAATTTCGTGATGCGACAATGGATGTTTTAAAAACAGCATTTTCATCCTCGCTGGCACTTGAATTTATTGCGATGCTAAGCGTTGGTCTCATTGCTTTTGAGCTTGGGTTACGTCTTGTGGTATTTGAAAACATTACGTTTTTCGCATCGTTCTTTATCTTAATTCTAGCACCGGATTTTTATCTATCGCTTCGAGATTTAGGTAGTGCATTTCACGCTGGAAGAGGTAGCATCGGAGCAACGAATAAAATCAAAGAAGAGCTTGCTGCTTCCGCACGCGGAGTAAAGTGGGGGAATAATAAATTAAAACAAGATCAGCCTGCTCCTATCGTGCTGAATGATGTTCATTTTTCGTATCAAGAAGGAACATTTTCATTAAGAGACGTTTCGTTAACCATTAAACCGTTTGAAAAAGTAGCGATTATCGGCCCGAACGGATCGGGAAAAACAACGCTACTTCGATTGATTTCAGGCTTAATTGATCCAACACAAGGACAAGTAATCATTAACGGAAAACAGCGAGCTGACATTAGTGAAAGCAGTTGGTTTGAAGCCATCAGCTATATTTCTCAGCATCCTTATTTGTTTTCTGGAACGATTAAAGAAAATATCTGCCTTGGTACACAAACGCCAGTGACGGAAGCAGAACTTATAAAAGCAGCCGAAAAAGCGGGGCTCCTACCTCTTATTCAGTCAATGGAAGCGGGCTTTGATACGTTGATAGGTGAAGGGGGAAGAGGTTTATCTGGCGGTGAGAAACAGCGCCTTGCGTTGGCTAGAGCCTTTATTAAACAACCTTCTATTATTGTATTTGATGAACCAACAACCGGTCTGGATTTAGTAACCGAACAAATTCTACAATCTTCGATTAAAGAACTAAGTGAACGAGCAACCATGATTACCGTTGCTCACCGACTTTATACGATTCGAAATGCAGATCAAATCGTTTATTTGCAAGAGGGAAAAGTGATTGATTCAGGAACGCATCATGAATTAATGACGCGCGTTGCCAGCTACCGTCACATGATGCAAGCACAGCAAGGAGAGAGTGTTAGATGAGAAACTTACTGACCATCAGCACAATTGTACTGAAAGAAAAAAAGGATATTGTATATACGACGATATTCGGTGTATTAGCAGGGATTATCGGCATCTCTTTATTCGGTGCAAGTGGGTATGTTATCTCCAAAGCAGCCCTTATTCCACCGCTGTATACGTTAACGGTTATGCTTGCGCTTTTAAAGTTGTTTGGCATTGCAAAAGCTGTGACCAAATATGCGGAGCGCTATTATTCACACCGAGCAACTTTTACAATTCTCGGAAATCTGCGCGTGCGCTTTTTTGAAAAATTAGAACCGCTCATGCCAAGCGTACTTCATCAATATCGGAGCGGAGATTTATTGGCACGAATTGTGGGAGACGTAGAAAATTTACAAAACTTTTTCCTGCGCGTATTTTACCCGCCAGTTGTTTTTTTCTTTGTATTCATTAGCACGATTTTCTTTACATCATTTTACTCCGTTTGGATTAGCCTGACTCTTGCTGCGGGAATGCTCCTAACAGGACTTGTTGTACCAGTGCTTGCAGCGTGGAGGCAGCAGCGCTTAAAAGCCTCTACTCAAGAGTTAAGAAGTGAGCTATCGGCAGAAACAGCGGAGTTTTTATACGGATTTAGAGATTTAAAAGTTCACCAAAAAGTAAAGGAAAAGCAAGAAAGGCTCACGGGATTATCTACGCGTTATTTGCGCGCTCAAGCACGAAAGCAAGAAGCAGAAAACGCAAGCCAATCGTGGAGCTTAGTCATTTCCATGTTTGTGTGCTGGGCTGTAACCTTAGTAGGTGTTTATGACGTCACGCGAGGGGAACTGGACGGGTTATTTTTAGCGATGCTTATTATGATCGGTCTGAATGTATTTGAGTATGCCGTTCCAATGTCTGCATTTCCGACTCACTTTGAAGATAGCCGCCGCTCTTCGGCGCAGCTGTTTTCCGTGACGGGCAACGTGAAAGAAGTAGAGAAGCCCAGTTCATCAGTTCTTCAAGATGAACCGATGGACATAGAGGTGAGAAATCTATCATTTGCTTATGGAAATCGCAACGTACTGAATGATGTTTCTGCTACGTTTCCAGCTCGCTCAAAAACAGCAATTGTGGGACCGAGTGGTTGTGGCAAATCTACTTTATTTCAGCTACTCGTCAAGCTGTACGAGCCTACCTCAGGCACCATAGCTATTAATCAAGAGTGCTTAGCGAATGTTGAACAAGAGGATTTGTGGAACTATACGAATGTCGTGATGCAGGAAAACCACTTTTTTTACGGAACGGTTCGTGAAAACCTCCTGCTCGCAAATGATGACGCGTCTGATATTGAGTTACAAGCAGCGTTACAAGCAGTGGAGCTACATGCGTATGAGCTTGATGATCGTATATTAGAAAAAGGTGAAAATCTATCTGGAGGCGAGCGTCAAAAGTTAGCAATGGCTAGAGCCTTTTTGAAAAAAGGTCGAATTTGGCTATTGGATGAGCCATTCTCATCAATGGATTTGCTAACGGAACAAAAAGTGGTTGGTGAACTAACACAAAAAGCAAAGGACGCAACGCTTATCTTCATTAGTCACCGTCTTGCTGGTTTAGAACATATGGATCAAATTATGGTTATGGATGAAGGAAAAGTAGTTGAAGTTGGGTCATTCTCTGAGCTGATGAGTAAGCAAGGTTACTTTTATCAGTTAAAGCAAGTCGAAAAAAGTATTTTATTTTCATGATAAAAGCGTGTCAGGTTAACTGATGCGCTTTTTGTTATGTTCGTCTTTACATATGGTTCATATTTCCTTAATGCTTTTATGATAGCCTAACGGTAACAGCATGAGGAGGGGATATGAAATGATGTTATTTCAGCGAGTAGCGATGCTTTTACTTGTAGGCATCTTATTGTTTACTACGTATCACCATGCTTTTCAAACGCATTTTACAGCCTCATCTAATGATTTAATCCACGTACAGCTTTTAGGTATAAACGATCTTCACGGTCAGTTAGATCAATACCAGCAGCTCCAGGGCAAGAAAGTAGGAGGAGCTGAATATCTCGCTTCTCATTTACAAGCATACCAAGAAAAAAACCCGAACACGCTTCTCGTTCACATCGGTGATATGGTCGGTGGGAGTCCTCCTATTTCTTCGTTATTTAATGATGAACCAACAATTGAATTCTTGAATTTGCTAAACGTTAATATTGGTACTCCAGGCAACCATGAATTTGATCGTGGAGTAGCAGAAATGAAACGCTTAATTCATGGTGGATATCATGAAAAAACCGGGCGCTTTAAAGGAGCGACGGCAAAGTACATTTCGTCCAACGTTTTAGATAAAAAAACCGGAAAAACTGTGTTTCCCCCATATATCATTAAGAAAATAAATGGAATCAAGATTGGCTTTATTGGAGTTGTCACGACGGATACAAACGATTTTGTACTGTCAAATAGCCGCCAAGAAGTCGTAATTACAGATGAAGTAAATGCCATTAATAAAAGTGCACAGCAACTGAAAGAGCAGGGGGTACGTTCCATTGTAGTTCTAGCACATATTGCAGTAAACTCAGATCAAAACGGTGGTAATCCAAAGGAAGATTTAGCTGAAATGGCATATAAAGTAGATGATGAAGTAGACGTCATGTTTGGAGCTCACAATCACCAGTATGCTAATACCATTGTTGATGATAAACTTCTCGTTCAGGCTTACTCCTATGGAAAAGCTTTTTCACAAGTTGAGCTGGGGATTGATAAGCGTACTGAAGAGATTACCTACAAACAAGCGGAAATTGTACCTGTAGAACATGAATCTGTAAAGCCAGACCCAAAGGTAATGACGCTTTTACAAGCGTATAAGGATCAGCTTGGTACGCATACAGGTAAAACTATCGGAACGCTTCCTTATAAGCTGACGCGTAAAAAAAATGAGCGGGCTGAGTCGCCTCTTGCTCAGCTTGTGGCAGAAGCAAGCAGAAAAGAAATGCAGGCGGATATCGCACTTGTCCATCATGGAGGAATTCGAGCAAGCCTTCCTAAGGGAGACGTGACGAAAAAAGAGTTGTATACGGCTTTTCCCTTTGAGCATCACCTGGTCAAAATTGAGCTAACAGGTAAGGAGCTATATGAAGTATTAGAGCAGCAGTGGAGTGAAAAATATGATGCAGCTTTACAAACAGCTGGCATTACAGTGGAATGGAATGAATTAGCGCCGTTTGGTGAGCGGATTGAAGAAATTAAAGCAGAAAGCGGTGAGCCGATTGAACTGACTCAAACGTATACGATTGCTTTATCAAACTACTTACAAGAAGGTGGAGATGGCTTTTCAAAATTCAAACGTACAAAAGTGTTACAGAAAGGTCCCCTTGTAGTAGACGCTGTAGCTACGCATTTTGAAGAGGTTAATTTAAAGAGCTTTACGAATCAATAAAAACAATATAAAAAGAGGATTGGTGCTAAACCCAACATGTAGCATGCTTTTACTGATGAAAAGAAATAATCTACGGGGACATATCATAAATTGAAAAGGTGGAGAAAGTCAAGGTGAAAGGAGTAAGAGATGAGCACCTTATATGAACCCCTTTGTTTGTCGATTCCAAGAAATTTTTTAGGTGGGGAAGAAAAGAAATTTAAAAGCAATGTAGGAGAGTTGTATTATATTGTAAGAGGAGAAGGCAAGCCTCTATTGCTCATACATAGCGTAAGCTTAGGGGCATCAAATGCTACTTGGAGAGAAAATATAGATGTATTGGCTAAGCATTTTAAAGTATATGCATTAGAGCTACCCGGTTTTGGACGCTCAGAAAAGTTGCCTATCGTCTATAAGCCAACCGTGTTCATACAGGCAATTGCTGAATTTATACAGCAAGTTATTCAAAAGCCAGCCTATGTGTTAAGCCGGGACTTACCTGCTGCGTATTGTTTATACGTGGCTTACTATTATCCAAAGTTAATTCGAAAGATTGCTCTTATTACGCCTTCTGGAATAGGGAGTAATGATACCGAACCGTGTGAATCCAGTCTAACAACGTTTAATACGTTTACACAGCCTTTTGTAGGAAATGGTGTCTACAATGCTTTTTCTTCTAAAGAAAGTATTGAATATCAGTTGAAAACATTGTTTTACACAAAGCCAGAGCTTGTCACTGAAGAAGTATTAGAAGATTTTTACCGAGCATCTCACCAGTGTCCAAATGCTAACTATGCTCCTGCTTCATTCGTAGCTGGTTTTGCTAATATTAATATTCAAGCGATTTTTCCGTTTATTACTCAATCAGTTCTTATTTTATGGGGACAAAAAGCACGCTTTAATCCCATTAGCAATTTGCAAAAGTTTGTTCAGCTAAATCCGAGCGTAAAGGTATCAATTTTTAAAGACAGCGGGTTGCTTTTACAAGAGGAAGAAAAAGATAAGTTTAATCAAACGATTGTTAATTATTTCAGGTAATAATCGTTGAATAGAAAAAAGGGTTTAAATCAGTTTATTTTCATGATTTAAACCCTTTTCTATTAGTCAAAGCTCTATTTACTTAATGCTTTCTTACACTTCAACCTCTGTAGTTTCCGGTTGTGCTGTTTCACTTTCTTCCCGAGCTAATTGACGAACTTCCACTTCTTTCATTTGATGTCCATCCATTTCTTTTGCTGTGAATTCATACCCATATAAAGTTAAGGCTTCATTTTCTTGAATATCAATGTTTTGAACAAGCATCCAGCCACCAAGTGTATCGATATCTTCATGTTCAAGTTCAATGTCTAACAGCTGATTCACTTCATCAAGCAGTACTTTTGAATTGAAGATAAAGTGTTGTTCACTAACCTTTTGAACATATGGCTTTTCATCTGTATCAAACTCATCGCGAATTTCGCCAACAATCTCCTCTAAGATATCTTCAACCGTTACAATCCCAGCCGTACCGCCGTATTCATCAATTAGCACTGCCATATGAGTACGCTGTTTCTGCATGGATAGTAGTAAATCATGAATTGGGACCGATTCAATGACTTGAATAATTGGTTTCATATATGCTTTGACAGGCTGATTGCGCACAGCATCATTTAAAACCACATCGTTTAGAATTTCTTTGATGTTCACAAGTCCGATAATATTATCTTTATCTCCATCAATGGTAATTGGATAACGAGTATAGCGGTCTTCTACGGCTACTTTTAAAAATTCTTCAATCGTATCGTCTTCAGAAACAACGGCTATTTCGGTTCGTGGTACCATGATTTCACGAGCAACACGATTGTCAAATTCAAAAATGTTGTTTACATATTTGTATTCAGATTGATTAATTTCGCCACCTTTGTAGCTTTCTGACAAGATGATGCGAAGCTCTTCTTCACTGTGTGCTAGCTCGTGCTCTGAGGCTGGTTTTAACCCGAATAAGCCTGTTAATAAGCGAGCTGAGCCGTTAAGTAACCAAATAAAAGGAAACATGACCTTATAAAAGGCAATTAACGGTGGTGCAAATAGAAGCGTCACCGTTTCAGCTTTTTGAATTGCTGCCGTTTTCGGTGCTAATTCTCCGACAACGACGTGGAAAAACGTAACTGACGCAAAAGCAATTACAAACGAAAGCACGTGTGAAACGGAAGACGGTACCCCAAGGTCAGCAAACACAGGGTTCAGAATGCGCTCAACCGTTGGTTCACCCAGCCACCCTAACCCGAGTGCTGTAATGGTAATACCGAGCTGACATGCTGATAAGTACTCATCTAAGTGAGTTGTTACGGTTTTTACTGCAGCCGCTCCTTTTCGACCTTCTGCTACGAGCTGATCGACACGAGAGCTACGAAGTTTTACAATCGCAAACTCTGTCGCAACAAAATAAGCAGTTAAAGCAATTAAAAAGGCAACTAAAATTAAATTAATGGTTATCAATGAACATACTTACTCTGCGTGAGCAAAGTAAGTAAACACCTCCTGTAAATAATCAAAATTACGCCGAGAGCATGATAAACGAGTGCGTGAGAATGTTTTTGACAAACATTGCCCAACAGCACCTTTTTCACCTGCGCTCTTCATGACGTTGTTTGTGCGTAAGCTCGTCGTTATGAAGGAGGACTTGTTTTCTATAGGGGATGTATTTTCTAATTGTTGCTTACTGTTTCTAAAGAAACGTCCTCTTTGTTTCAAAGCTTCAATAAGACGAAAATATACGAGTAATTCTTCTGTGTAATAATTCATCGTGCACTTTGTTATAAATGCCATCTCTGCAAGTTTGCTAACTTTATACATCGCAACCCCATCAGAAAACCACCTCCTTTCAAGTAGTAATAGAAATAAATAGTATAGTCGCTCAAAAATTGATTTAAAAAATAGTATACTATAAAACTATGTTTGATGACAAAAAACAATTTAATGAGTAAAAGATTAAGAAGAAAGTAAATTTCCTAAAAAAGTAAATGGTTCTTTTCTTTTTATAAGTGCTCGGTTATCATGAAAGCATTGATTACATAGGAGGGGTAAGAATGGAGTTTAAGAGAATTCACCATGTAGCAATTATTGCAAGTGACTATGAGCAATCGAAAGTTTTTTATGTAGAAAAGCTAAGAGCACGTATTTTAGAAGAGACATATAGAGAGCATCGTGACTCGTATAAGCTAGACTTAGAGCTAGCGCCGGGAGTGCAAATTGAGTTGTTTTCGTTTCCAAATCCTCCGTCTCGTCCATCACAACCAGAGGCGTGTGGTCTTCGACATTTGGCGTTTGCCGTTGAAGATGTTCAAGCAGCAAAAGTAGAGTTAGAGAGCAGAGGCATTGAAGTAGAAGCAATTCGAGTGGATGAGTTAACTGGAAGATTATTTACGTTTTTTGCAGATCCAGACGGCCTTCCACTTGAGCTGTACGAAGAGAAGGGGGATTAAAAAAGGAGCGGACACCGCTCCTTTTTTAGTGCATTAGTTTGATATCAGTGAGAGGCCAATACTTCACGTTGACTTCACCAACAATGTCCGAGACAGGTGTTAATCCGAAGTGTCGGCCATCGCGGCTTATTCGACGGTTGTCTCCAAGTACAAGTACGAAACCGTGAGGAATGGTGCCGTCATTTACGAGTTCTTCGGTAGAGAAGTTTTCGGTGAAGCGTTCGTATGTTGGGATATGCTGTAGGTATTTATGTAAGTGGGGTTCACTTACTTCTTGGTTATTAATATAGAGCTGGTCATCAATGTATTCAATCTTTTCGCCTGCAACACCGATTATTCGTTTAACGAGATACTCGTCCTGGTCATGGGGAGAGTGAAGAACGACGAGATCGAAGCGTTGATAGTTGCTTAGTTTATTAATAATAATGCGGTTGCCTTCTTGAAGCGTAGGATTCATAGAGTCTCCTTTAACGGTATAAGGCTGAAAGAAATACTGTTGCACAATAAGAGAAAAGAGAAGCGTTCCGAGAACGATAGAGCAATAGATTATGATTTCTCGTTTTATGCGAGTTTTTCTCAATATAAGAGCACCTTCTTTGTTAAGTAAATCGTTTGGTTAAATGATATTAGAAGAATAAAGAACAGAATTGATTGTACCATTGTTGGCTAAAGATTTCCATTTGTATATGGGGTTATTTATATTTTCATAGAAGGAAAGAACGCACGCAATGAGTCGTGATTTCCACTTCGGCGTGTTCGCTTTCCGCAGGGCTCGGTCTAAGCTTCCTCGTAAACTGCGGGGTCTCAGAGCACTCGCTAGTCCTGCAGGAGTCTCACATCCTCCGTTCCAATCACGGGCTTTTGGAATAGAACACGAGCAGTCTCTATGTGTTGTTTGGGTGTGGAAGAGGGAAAGAACGCACGCAATGAGTCGTGATTTCCACTTCGGCTTATTCGCTTTCCGCAGGGCTCGGTCTAAGCCTCCTCGTAAACTGCGGGGTCTCAGAGCGCTCGCTAGTCCTGCAGGAGTCACGCATTTCCCGTTTCACTCACAGGCTACTGACATAGCTGATACATCCTTTAGTTAATGAATGATCATAAGGGGGAAGAAAGACCAAAAACCCCTGCCTTCCCGTAGTGCTGGGAAGGCAGGGGGGTTGTATACTTATATATTAAGCTGATGGTTCCCCTTGCGTTGATAGAGGCTTTTCTGGATCAGCTTGTGGTTCTGAGTGAGCGGCTATTTGCGTTTCTAGTTCTGCAATTCGTTTTGTTTGTTGCTTGTTTTTGCTTTTAAGCTGAGTTATTTTAACAAAACTTAGCGAAGCAGCGACGACACCACCGAATACAGCAGATGTTAAAATAATTAAAATAAGTGGCCAGTCTTGTGAGCCAAAGACGTAGTTAAATTGAACTGGCTCATTGTTAATGACAGCTAAGATAGCAATAATAAGAGCGAAAATAAGACCTAAAATGAAAAAGCTTTGTCCTTTCATTAGGTGCACATCCTTTCTGAAGATAGATAAAGGAGCAAAATTAAATTTTATACTGCCTTTACATATACTTAACCTATATTATTCAACTATAAACATTTTTTATTATCATTAAGTTTTAATAAAACACAAATTGTAAAAAAAACACCCATCCTTTGTTTGGTTTAGGATGGGTGTTTTGCTGTTAGCTGATTAGAATGCTTGTAAGCTGTTTTCTTCTAACCATTGTTTACGCTCTGTTGCATCTTCAAATAATGAGTCTGCATCTGTAAATTGTGAAGCAATCACATATTCAATTGTTGTTAATGGTGCTAGAAGTAGACGCCAGTTTAATACTAGCTCACCGTTTTCCATCGTTGCATATGTATCTTGCAGTTCCTTCCACGCTACAGAGTCAGGTGCATCTGCTGCTTGCTTTTTCACTGCTTTTAATGCTTCGTTGAATTTTTCACCTGCTCGTCCTTGGTACCATTCTGTTAAAAGGCTTTGAATTCCTTCGTTTGTTTCTTGTTCAGACCAAGATGATGGCACTGTTGCGATAAATTTAGCGCGGAACGTCATCTCAGGTTGCTCAACATCATCACGAACAATGTTTAAGCGATATTGACGGCCTAAATATGAAAATTTGTCATCGTTTTCAAAAGATGCCGTTTTTGCTTTAGGTGCAGCTGTAGGTTTGTTCTCAGCTTTTGCTTTTTCAGCTTTTTTTGCAGCCGGTTTTTTTGTTTCAGTTGGTTGGTTACCACCGTTGAGTTGTTTTAAAATCCAAGTCGCTTTACGAGAAATAACAGAGCGAACGTTGTGCTCGTTTAGGCCTCGTGGGATAATTACGGTTACCCCTTCATTGTCACAAATTTGGACCGTAATATCGGTTTTATTTGGAACGACTTTAATTTTGTAGTCAATTGTTTGATTGCCAATTTGATACGTATACATATAGTTTTTCGTGCTCCTTTCTACAAATCTTCATTTTATAAGCAAAGGTAGAGTTTGGTCAAATGAAAGAATAATCAGAAAAAAAGGCTGAGAGCTTAATTAATGACTTACATCACGTTTTTTATTAGTTTTTACGTAAAGAAAAGAAAATATTCTTGCTTTACTACGCATAGATTAAAAAGAGTGACAAAACTGAAAAAAAGAAAAATTTAAAAAATATCCTTGCTAAACAGGAGATATTTGGTATAATGAAATCTAATTTAAAAAGTTATCACGAGTGGACGAGAGATCTGGCTCTACGACTCCACAGCAACCTACCAATGTAAGGTGCTCCTACCAGCAAAGCATTAGCTTTGGGTGATAAGACGGGTGAAAGCTCATTTTGCATCTAAAGCAAAATGAGCTTTTTTAATTTTAGTAGAAGGAGAGATACGGATGACACAAACAATTATAAAGAATCATGAAGAAGTACTAAACGATGTTTTAAAGCAATTGAGGGAAATTAATGATTTGACCTGTAGAAAGCTTGAGACGTTTTACGAAATTGTCGTGAAGAGCGAGAAAGATACGTACGCTATTGGAATTGATTGCAAAGTAGTGGAGAGCTACACAGAAGAAGACTTAAAAGAAGCTTGCATAGCAAAATTGAAGCGAGTTGGATGGCTAAAAGGTACATACGCTTAAAGCTGTATTCATATCAATTGCAGTCATGTCTACAATCATGGTAAGATGCTTATCTTCTTTCTTTTCGTTTTTCGTTGAAAAGGGAGGGTATTTGTCGAAATTTTTACACAAAATAACCGTTACAACTTGGTTGAAATTGTGGTAAGGTATAAAACAAGAATATTCGAACAATTTAAAAAGGAGGTTTAGCATGGAGCTGTTGATTGAACATGGAAATGATGAAGGTAGCGAACAATTTATTGATCGCGTACTGGACTTCTTAGAGGACGATGAATAAAAGCGTAGGAGCTCGTTTCTACGCTTTTTCTTATGTGCTGAAGGAATAAGTCGCCAAAGAAAAAAGAGCTTATATCGAGCGAGAAACGCGATATAAGCTCTTTCGTTATTTTCTGAACCAAAACGTCCCGCCTTGAACCTTACAGTTAGTTTCCACGTTGCTATTTGTGCATTTTACAATAAAAGGTCGCTCGCCGACTTTATATAACGTATCGTTTACAATGCCTTGGTTTGCTTGGGAAAAAATGAATGTTACATCATTTGTATATAGCTTTAGGCAGGTAGCTTGAAGCGATGGGTCGTTGTAACTCTCCCCCATGTTAGCATCCAATAAGTGAGCCCACTTCCTAGCAGTGGCCTTGACATCGTGTACAGCGCAGTATATAGCATCCATATGAAGGTAGCCTAATGGATGAGCAAATGCAGATTGCAGGGATTTTATGCGCTCTTGATCGCTTTGCTCCCACTCGATAAAAAAGGGCAAAGGAAGAGAGGATGGGTTAGGATCTTTTAGAAAGCCCATTTTCCACTTCAAGAGCTCTCCATTTTTTGTTTTACGAGAAGCATCAATAATTGTATCCATGTGAAACCCTTTTTCATAAAGCTGTTGTTGAAGCATGTGTAGATTTGAGGTGCGAAATGCCAAGTGTCCAAATTGTCCTGTAGAAGTTTGTTCTTGGTGTAAGCGATGAATCAGTGGAGTATTGGTGGCACCAGGTGGTGTATTCAGTGAATGAAAACTTAACCATTCAATGTAAGAAAGTTGAAAGTAAGCGAGGGTATTATATGTTCCCCAGCTTTCGTGCTGCCCTCCTTCAATTACTTGTATGCCATGTGCTTTCATATCACGCTGAGCTTGATGAGGGTCTGGGGAGAAATGAACGAGATGATCAAAGTAAATATCCATCAAAAAACCTCCTTTGTGCTATGACGTTAGTATAAATCTTTTATGAACAAAGGCCAAAGAAGTTCTTCCATTTTCAGCGTATAAAAGTTATATAAAAAACATATTTTTTAATTTATGTAAAAATATTGTTATTAAGGTAATTAAAAGTGGAGGTTTCGTCTCAAAAAGCTATTTGGACGTTTGTTCACCCTCTCTCTTCTATGTCTATCAGCATGCAGTAACCAACAAGAGAAATTAACGGAGGAATTTAATGAATATAAATAATTAGAAAAATTAAACGTGCTTCTGTAAACAACGCCGCAACCTAGTGAAAGCGTATTGCTAGCTTTTTACGAAACAGCCAATCACACATTTGGCGTTATTGAATTTGACGGTCACGCCAATCTGAAATTCGAAAAGGGAATGGAAGATAGTATAATTAATACATTGGAAGGAAAGCAAGGTAACTACATAGGAGTAATGCGCTCCTTAGAAAAAGTACCTCATGTAAAAAAAGTGAACTTATACGGAGACAAAGGCGAACTACTTGATTCTCTTGAATTAGCAAAAAATGAATCGCTCAATTCTTTTCAATTGAAGAAGCATTGGATAGTAAGTATATGGTGAAAATATTCGATAAGAACAAAGAGGTCGTATACACTGAAGCAGTTACGTTTTAAAAAGCAGTGTCGAAATGAAAGATTGGCGCTGGTTTTAGTTTTGCTTATATGTTCTTAAAAAGAAAAGACTTTAGCCAATAAGACTAAAGTCTTTTCTTTTTAAGAGCTAGGCGTTATTTCATTGGGTGAATAATCCAGTGTAATATGACGCTGAAGCAGAAGGAGCGCACTAAATGTTAATATCGCTCCAATCAAAAATGGATACATGCTGTTTAGTTCAAAAGCGAAAGCTCCCATCAGAGGCCCGAAAATCCTTCCTAAGCTATCCATTGATGAATTAATACCTGAAGCTGACCCGTAGCCAATATTCGTTTTAAGGGTAATCAGAGCGAGTACACAAGGGCGAATAAGGGCATTACCAGCCGTAAAGATGCAAAGAAAAACCGTTGCGTTAAATAAATTGGATGAAAATAAAATGGACGCAAATCCGACAGCTGAGACAATTAACCCAACAGCAATTAATTTTTTTTCATTTCCTTGCTTAAAGCGCTGTAAAACGCCGCCTTGAATAACAGCTTGCGTAAGTCCACTCGCCATAAACATCCAGCCGATCATGGTAGGGGTTACATCAATTCGTTCAATTTGAAAAAATTGAAAAGTTGCTTCAAGGCCAGCAAGCGTAAACGTTCCAAAAAAGGAGAGTAAATATAAATACTTCATTGCGCCTTTAAAATCCGTATTGAAATCTTGCAGCGTAGTTTTCTTTTCCTGAGAAATCTTTTCTCGCTGCAGTGATTCTGGCAGTGCGAAAAAAGCAAAGGTTGTCATAATCAGTGCTAATATCCCTGAAATGGTAAACGGGAAAAATAAGCTCACGGACGATAGCAATCCACCTAACGCCGGTCCAAAAATAAAGCCAAGCCCAATCGTCATTCCTAAAAGCCCCATTGCTTTTGTACGATTTTCTTCCGTAGTAATATCAGAAGCGTAAGCAAATGCACATGGAATAACCGCTCCGGCAAATAAACCTCCAAGAATACGTGATATGTACATCAGAACGAGTGAGTCATTAGCAAATGAAAAAATAAAGAAACTAGCGCTAAATCCAACTAAGCCCGTCAGAAGAACGGGTCTTCTACCTTTTCGGTCAGATAGACTCCCCCAAAATGGAGCGGTTAGAAAAGATGCGATGGAATAGCTTGCCATTAAAAGTCCAAGGTTAACCGAGCTAGCTCCAGTTGTGCGAATGACTTCTGGCACAATCGGAATAATGATGCCGAATCCGACAAAGATCATAAATAAGACAAACATAAGCGTGCCAAGCTGTTTTTTCATGTGAAGCTCCTTTCAATGAAGACGTTTTCTGTATATTCAGTATACCAAATAACGAAAGAGATGCCACTTAAATCCAATGGATCTCAAAATAAAAAGCGATGCATAAGCACCGCTTTTAATGTGGTAAAAACACAAGTTGATATAAGAATAAGACAGCAAATACATAAACAAGTGGATGAACCTCTTTTGCTTTACCTTTTACAATCTTCATTAGTGGATGTGAGATAAATCCTAGCGCAATTCCAGTTGCAATGCTTGATGTCAGAGGCATTGTTAAGATGACAAGAAACGCAGGAAATGCTTCATCAAACTCACTCCAGTTAATCTTTGCAATAGAGCCCATCATTAAGCTACCTACAATGATTAAAGCCGGAGACGTAATCGCTGCAATACCTGAAACGGCGCTTACAAGCGGACTGAAGAATGCAGCAACAATGAATAAAAGAGCTACGGTTACGCCAGTTAAGCCTGTACGTCCACCGGCAGCAACACCAGCTGAAGATTCAATGAAAGCAGTTGTTGGGCTTGTTCCAAACATTGCACCAATTGATGTACCGAAAGAATCTGCAAGAAGAGCTTGACGTGCTTTTGGCATATGGTTATCTTTCATTAATCCTGCTTGCTGTGCTACACCAATCATTGTACCTGTCGTATCAAAAATGGTTACTAGTAAGAAAGAAAATACAACAGCATACAAACCATGCTGAATAACGTCACCAAACGCAGTTAGCGGGTTTGTAATTAAAAGTCCTTCTGGTAGAGAAGGGGCAGATACAAATCCTTGGTCAAAAGAAAGTTGACCTGTGAAAAGGGCGATAACGGCTGTAATGAGCATACCGAAAAACAACGCGCCGTTGATATTCATTGCGTATAACGCAATCGTAATAGCCAATCCAACTAAAGTAAGTACAACGCCAGGAGATTGAAGATCTCCTAAGCCAACAAGATTGGATTCGTTTGCGACAATAATACCTGCTGAACGAAGGCCGACAAAGGCGATGAAAAGGCCAATACCAGCTGTAATTCCATGCTTTAAGTTTCCTGGAATGGCTTCAATTAATTTCTCACGAAACGGCGTGAGCGACAAAATAACGAAAATAAGACCTGCGACAAACACGGCCGCAAAAGCAATTCTATAATCGATGTTACCGTGTGAACCGACAACAGAGTATGCAAAATATGCGTTTAATCCCATACCTGGCGCAATTGCAATTGGATAATTAGCGGCAAGTGCCATCCACAGTGTACCAATCACAGCTGAAATGATGGTTGCCATAAATACTTGATCAAATGGTACACCTGCATCTGATAAAATTACAGGGTTTACAACCACGATATAAACCATTGTTAAAAATGTAGTAATTCCAGCTAAAACCTCTGTTTTAGCATTCGTGTTAGCTTCTCGTAACTTAAACATAAGTACCTCCAAAAATAACGAACATTAAAAGCAACATGATATATAATATTCGTTTTTAGAGATAAATGCAAGACATTTAATTAAAAAAGAATATTATTTTACATAGGATTTCATAGGATGAATTTTTTCTAGTATGCATCATTAGTTTGTACCATAGTTTGTACCATTAATAGCAAATTCATTGAAGAAAATTAAACAACAATTGGAAATTTAACTTTAATGGTTAATCGTTGGTTTTGATAAAGGTAATCTAAGTAACCGTTATATTGCTGAACTAGTTCATGAATGACAAATGTACCAAGACCTTCGTGGCTACCTAGCTTGGTGGTTTGATTAAACTGTTTAAAGAGTTGGTCCTGAAGTTCATTAGAGAGTGATGGGGTTGAATTGGTCACTTCCAGTATGTAAATACCACTTTTTACAAATGATGTAATTTTAATCTGCTTTTTATCAGTACAGATAGCTGCATCAAAGGCGTTTTCTAGAAGATTGATTAGCAAGTTCATTTGATCAAGCTTTGAAATAGGAAGTTGTGACAGTGGGTAATCAAGCTGAAATACTAGCTCGATGTTATGTTGAACTGCCTGCTGCTTCCATTGATATAGAACTGAAGCGATATGTCCGCTTTCCCCTTTCATGTATGTATTTGTGTTATACAGTGCGTCGACATAGTGTTTAATATACTCATTAGCTTTTTCATATTGGTTGCTATCGATAAGATAGGATACAGCGCTTATATGTTTCATAAAATCATGTCGCTCTCCTCGTATTTGTTGAAACGAGTCGTTCGTCTTTGAAAGCTCAGAGCTTGCTGCCATTTCACGCTTATTCGTCAGGTATATTTGTTTATGGAGTTTCGCCGTTTCGAAATAGTAAATTAATAAAACAGCTAACAGCAGCAGCGACACAATAGAGGAATCAGAAATCCATATACCGCTTACTATACAAATTGACAAAGTAAATGCTACCAATGAAATAGAAATCTCAAACGTAACTTGTTTTATATAGATATACACGCTGGTCCAAACTACTGTCCATATAAATGCAAGAGCGATAGCAGGTAGGGGCTTGCTAAGCAAAATAACAGTGGAGCATAGAGTAGTTATCGATAAGAGGTACTTCATAAAAAAGCTCCTTTAGAAAAAATTCCGCTGTAAACGATCTAAATTGCTTTTAGTGATTAGGGCGGTTTGGTTCGTTTGTTGAAATGAAATTGAATAAGAGTGCTTCGTATAGAGAGAAAAATTTTTTACATATTGAACATTAATAATAAAAGCACGATGTGAACGCATGAAATGAGACTTGTTGAGCTCTTTTTCTAAATCATTTAGCGATAGATAAGTAGAATAGTCTCCTATTGTTGTAAAAATTGTAGTTGATCTTCCCGTTCGTTCAGCAAAAATAATATCTTTTTTATCAATGATTTGCATTTCATTTTTTTGTTTTAAGACAAGCTTATCCTTCCTACCTTGAGGTTCGTTAATTTGTAAAAATCGATTAATGCCTTTAAATAATCGCTCTTTCGAGTAAGGTTTCATGATGTAGTCTAAAACGTTCAATTCAAAAGCGTGTACCGCAAAGCCTGTATGGCCCGTAACAAAAATGACTTTAATATTTAGCGCGTAGCTATTTATAAAATCGGCTAATTCATATCCTGAAAGCAAAGGCATTTCAATATCTGTAATGAGCAAGTCAATTTCGTCTTTTTTAATTTCTTCGTACGCTTCTTCAGCATCACTTGTTGCAAAAATAATTTCAAGATTATCTGCGTTTTTTAACGATAATTTTAACTTTTCTAAATCGTACTTTTCATCATCTACTAATCCAACCTTCATATCAGACCCTCACATGCATTAAAAGTTTCTTCATTATTTTACCATGTCTGAGAAGTGAAAAGGGACGCTTCGTGACAGGAAATGACCTTTTAATGACAGGTTCGGTGTTTTGTTCCATATTCTTTTGTAAAATGAAACCAATCAACAGAACGGAAAGGGGTATAAAGGTGATTGAACTGAAGGGTGTATCTAAACTTTTTGTTGAAAAAAAAGAAAAAATTCAAGCGGTTCAAAGTGTAAACGTCAAGATAAAAAAAGGAGAGGTTGTGGGCCTTTTAGGTGAAAATGGAGCGGGGAAAACGACGCTTTTGCGAATGATTTCAACCGTTATGGAACCATCTGAAGGTAGCATTTTCATTGAAGGTATTAACATTCATAGAGATCCTAACAAAGTAAAAAAAAGAATGGGTGTATTGTTCGGAGGGGAAACGGGATTGTACGACCGCTTGACGGCAAGGGAAAACTTATCTTATTTTGCAAAGTTTTATGGAATGAGTAAACATGAAACAAAAGTAAGGATTGAAGAGTTAGCGAAGCGATTCGGCATGCGCGACTATTTGGATCGAAAAGTAGGAGGATTTTCAAAAGGAATGCGTCAAAAGGTAGCAATTGCAAGGACGCTTCTACATAATCCAGACGTTATCTTGTTTGACGAACCAACGACCGGTCTTGATATTACGGCTGCTAATATGTTTCGTGAGCTGGTGCGAAGTTTGAAAAAAGAAGGAAGGACTATTATCTTTTCCAGTCACATAATGGAGGAAGTTGAACAGCTCTGTGAATCTGTCATTATGATACACAAAGGAAAAATGGTATATCACGGCACAAATGAATCTCTATATGAAGAAGAAGAAAGCAGAGATTTAAACTATATCTTTATGTCTCGTATTATAAGGGGGGTTTAACATGATTTGGCATGTATATATAAAAGAATTACTGGATTCGTTACGCGATAAGAAAACCATTTATCTCAGTGTATTGATTCCAATGGTCATGAATATAGGAATGTTATATTTTGTAGACTCGTATGGTTCAGGTAAAGAAGATAAATCAATTACAGTGGCCATTGGTGAACAAGCTGACGGGCATGTTACTAGTTGGTTAAAGCAGGATAAAAGTATTGAAGTTATGAAAGTTGAAAATCCAGTACAAGCGGTTGAAGAAGGAGAAGCTTCTATTGCAATAAGAGCCAGTCAAAATTTCTCTGAGCAAATGACAAACTTAAATTCTCCCGAAATTACGTTATACAGTGATCTTACAAGTGGGAAAGGAGATGCTGCGAATGCCTATGTAAGTGCACTATTAGAACAGCAGCAAAAAGGCTTAGTAAATGAACAGCTACTGGAATTAGAGGTGGATAAACGAACGCTCTCGCCGTTTGTAATCAAAGCAAAAAATGTAAATGGTGAAGATAGTTCACTTGGAATGGTTTCTATGTTTGCTCCTCTTCTTATTATTATGACGATTATAGCAGGGTGTCTCCCTTCAGCAAATGATATGTTTGCTGGTGAAAAAGAAAAAAATACGATGGAAGCTTTATTAATGACACCAGTAAAAAAAATTCATCTAATTATAGGAAAGTGGCTAGCTATTTCAACACTTGGCATGGTAAGTGGTATTCTGTCTTTAGTGACATTTATCGTATTTATTCAATATTTTACGAAAAATTTGGGAAATGCATTAGATCTGTCCAGTCATTTGGGGATATTTAGCCTTTCATTATTTCTTGGCATTGTATTATTTTCCTTACTAGTAGGCATGATACTATCTATTTTCAGCCTATTAGCAAATACGGTTAAGGAAGCGCAAAACTATGCTTCACCTGTTCTTATGCTTGCATTCATTCCATACTTTCTATTGGTGGGTACATCCATTAACGAATTTACTAACATTGATTTTCTTATACCGGTTTATAACGTATATGCGCTTATTAAACAGCTACTATACGGTGTATTCGACATAACAAGTATAGGGCTTGTCACGATTAGTATAGGAGTAGTAATTGCCTGTTTGTTTGCGGTTGCGAATATTTTATTTTCAAAGAGTAAATGGGTGCTTGGTAAATCTTAATAAAGTCTAGGACATAAGTGTTTCAGTCAATGATATATGGGAACTGTTAGAGGTGAAATTCAAGCAATTCAGTTTTTTATTCAGAAAACAAAATTAAAAAAGAATGCAATGGAGCGTAAGACACTAGACTCCTGCGGGAATTAGAGGAAAGGCTGAGACCCCGCAGCGAAGCGAGGAGGCTCAGGTTCCTCCCCGCGGAAAGCGAGTGGCTGTAGCGCAATGAAATGCACTTACTCTTACACCTAACTTGTTTAGAAACTTCATGCTTCATCTTTCTAAAGGAATCATTTCGTGATGTCTTATTCTCTGTTTTGTTGAATTCCCACTTTCTTTGCCGAATCCCTTCTAGTTTTGTCACGAATGAAGGGAATCTTTGTTTCGTAGCGAAGTTGCTAGTATAACAAGAAGATGGAGGGATTACGATGGCAATAAAAACGCTTGACGTGGCCAAACAGTTAGGAATTCATCCGAGTACGGTTTTAAAGTGGGCAAAGCTTGCAGAAATTGATATTCAACGAAATGATGCTGGACACTGGGAGTTTACGGAAGAAAATGTTATAAAGCTTGAGGAGTTTAAGAATAATCGGAATCGACAAGCGATCGTGAAAGTAGTTGATGCAAGCGATGATCGTATTGAGCAGCTTCAAAAGCAAATGGATGAACTTTACGATAAGTGGTCAGCTCATGAAGAAGTAGCAGCTTCAATAGCAGCTGATGATACGGACAATCAAAAGCTACAAGATGTAGAAGCTCAGGTAGCTGTACTGCAAGAAACGCTTAAAGCCTATCAGTCTGTGAAGAATAAAGTAGTGGAAGAGCCTAATCAAGAAATGCAGCGTCAAATTGACCAGCTATTAATGCGCTTGATTGAAAATGAAAAAAGAACTGAAGAAAAGGCAGGAGAAGTGGTAACGTTTCAGCTTCTTGAGCACCGAAAAGAGATTGATCAGTTAACGAAAAAGATGACAAAGCTCCAAGCAAAAGTAGAGGAGTTGGAAACACGCTTAAAAGACAGTCAGTTTGCAGCTGCGAAAAAGCCTCCCAAATGGCGAACGTTTTTAACAGGATTATTCACGTATTAGACATGCTTACGCTTATTGCAAGCATGTTTTTTTTATGGCTTTTTTTCTGAAAAAAGAAAATACTATGTTTTAAGAAGTTTTATCTTGACGATATGCATGTTTATTTGATAAAACTATTTTAGTTAACTAAGTGAAATAAATATTTTATTAACTTTTTAATCATATAACAATAAAGAAAGGAGCGTGCGTAGTGAAAGAACGTCATGAGCTTCTCCATGAAATGGAGTTGTTGTTCCGCAGCGTATTTCGTCAGCTTCGACAAGAAATTAACAGCGTATTTGATTCGGAGTTATCAACTAATGCCTTTATGATTCTTCGCATGTTAAGAAATGGAGGTCCTCAAAAATCAACCGATATTTCAAAGCACCTACAGGTATCAGCTAGTCACATTACAGCTTTGACGGATTTGCTTTTATCTAAAGGGTACGTGGAACGAAAGAAGTCAGAGGCGGATCGAAGAATTGTTGAAATTGTCATTACTGAAAAAGGGCATGCTATATTTGAGGAAATTGAAGCAAAAAAAAGAGCGTACTTTTTTGAGCGGTTTAACGATTTTACAAATGAGGAAATTCAAATTATGAACACATTATTTCAAAAAATTGATCGTTCTTCGGAACGACAGTCAAACTAAGAGATACGTATGCCATAAAAATGATTCACTAGGTGAATTATTTGGTTGCCGAAAGGAGTAGACATATGGAACATTTAGAACATCGAAAAAAAGTAGCCATTATGATTGCAATTATGTCAGCAATGCTGTTTACAGCCGTAAACCAAACGATTGTAGGTACTGCATTGCCACGTATTATTGCTGAGCTACAGGGAATTGAATATTATAGCTGGGTATTTACAAGCTTTATGTTAGCTTCCAGTATTACAGCTATTCTAGTAGGGAAACTTTCAGATATTTACGGGCGTAAGCCGTTTATTTTAACAGGAATCGGTATTTTCATTATCGGTTCACTATGTGCAGGATTTTCAAACACGATGATTCAATTAATTATCTTCCGCGCTGTTCAAGGTCTTGGTGGAGGTTTAATTATGTCGACTGCATTTACAGCAGTTGGAGATTTATTTACGCCGCGTGAGCGCGGTCGTTGGCAAGGGTTACTAAGCTCAGTATTTGGTTTAGCCAGCGTATTTGGTCCAACGCTTGGAGGTTGGATTGTTGATAATGCAAACTGGCACTGGGTTTTCTGGGTATTCTTACCGTTTGGTATCGTTGCATTTGTTTTAATTTGGATGCTGTTTCCAAGTGTTGAAAAACGAGAAGGTGAAAAGGTCGACTATGCCGGTTCACTATTCTTAACAACAACAATTGTACCGCTACTATTAGCGTTCTCATGGGCTGGTTCTAAGTATGATTGGGTGTCAACACCAATCATTAGCTTATTTATTGGAACAATTGTTTCACTAGCTGTTTTCATTATGGTTGAACGAAAAGCAAAAAGTCCGGTACTACCGCTGCACTTATTCCGTAACAATATCTTTACGCTATCAAACGTTGTTGGATTTATCTTAGGTGCTGGAATGTTTGGAGCAGCGATGTACATTCCGTTCTTCATTCAAGGTGTTATTGGTCGTTCTGCAACGGCGTCTGGGTTAATTATGATGCCAATGACGCTTGCAATGGTACTTGCAAGTACGCTCGGCGGACAGTATATTACGAAAACAGGTAAGTATAAAGGGTTAGCAATCATTGGTTTAGCCATCATGTCAGCTGGAATGTTCTCACTTTCAGCAATGAATCAAGATTCAACGTCAACAAATGTAATCATTAACAATATTCTAGTTGGTTTAGGATTAGGAATGAGCTTCCCAGTGTTTACGCTAATTATTCAAAATGCTGTTGAACAGCGCTATCTAGGTGTAGCAACAGCATCTAGTCAATTGTTCCGTCAGCTTGGTGGTACCGTTGGAGTTGCGATTATGGGAACAATGATGAACTCACGTATGTCTAGTCACATGACAGAAGAAGTAAGCGGAGCATCTGTACCTCCTGAATTAGCTTCCAAGCTTCAGGGGTTAGATCCACAGGTACTAATGGACCCTGCGCGTTTAGCAGAAATTCAAAAGCAGGTACCGGCATCTATGCAACAAGCATTTGATGGCTTTGTATCTATTCTTCGTGAAACATTAAGCTATTCACTAACAGGTGTTTATCTAACTGCTGGTTTTATTGTTGTGACGGGTGTAGTTCTAACGTTCTTTATTAAAGCTATTCCGCTTCGAATGAGTCAGCGCACAGATGAAAAAGAAAACGAAGGACATGAAAATAAAGCAGGATAACCGAAGAGGAAGCTTCATAGCTTCCTTTTTTTCTGTACATAATAGTCGTTGAAGCAAGATAGTTGGTGTCTTAATTAATCAGTCGTATAATAAACATAAATACTTAAGAGGAGGTCTTCTCGTTGACACAATCTAACCATCAATTAGCCACGTTTGCTGGAGGCTGCTTTTGGTGCATGGTAAAGCCGTTTGACGAACAGCCAGGCATTCTGAAAGTCGTATCGGGCTACACTGGAGGCCATACTGAAAATCCAACGTATAAAGAAGTATGTTCAGAAACAACAGGGCACTATGAAGCGGTTCAAATTACGTTTGATCCCCAAGTGTTTTCATATGAAAAATTATTGGAGCTTTACTGGCCTCAAATTGATCCAACCGATCCAGGAGGGCAATTTGCTGACCGCGGAGACTCTTATCGTACGGCTATCTTTTATCATACCGATGAGCAAAAGCAGCTAGCCGAAGCTTCAAAGCAACAGCTAGAAAAGAGCGGCCGTTTTTCAAGCCCTATCGTAACTCAAATTTTACCTGCAAAGCCGTTTTATGAAGCGGAAGAGTATCATCAAGATTACTACAAAAAGAATAAATTTCGCTATTCAATGTACCGTCGAGGTTCCGGACGCGATCGGTTTATTAAAGAGAACTGGAAAGATACCGGTCGAGATGAAGAGTTGAAAAAACGCTTGACGCCAATTCAATACGAGGTAACACAAAACGATGCAACCGAACCTCCATTTCGAAATGAATTCTGGAATCATACAGAAGAAGGAATCTATGTAGACATTGTTTCTGGAGAACCACTCTTTAGCTCACGAGATAAATATGACGCGGGGTGCGGATGGCCTTCCTTTACCAAGCCTATTAACAAGGAAGAAGTAAAGGAAAATATGGATGTTAGTCATAATATGGTTCGTACGGAAGTGCGGAGCAAAGCTGCAAATTCACATTTAGGCCATGTTTTTGAAGATGGTCCGACAGAAGCTGGAGGATTACGCTACTGCATCAACTCAGCGGCTCTTCGATTTGTCCCTAAAGATAAGCTGGAAGAAGAGGGATACGGTGAGTATGTAGCGCTATTCAACTAATAAAAAGAGTGGGTCACGATGAAGGTGACTCACTCTTTTTTTGAGGTTCTTGCCGTGGTTCAGGTGTTCGTTTGCTTCCTTTTATTTTTGAACGAATAATGCTGAAAATAAATAGAAAAGGAATGTAAAGATAAATAACGTATGTTCCTATTTGGGAAACGGTGTTATTTAAAATATCTATGTTTTTTCGATTGTCAAAGAAAATTGAAAAAGCTAATAGAATTATCATAAAAGCTAATAAGTAAATAGTAGATTTTCCGCGAAACGTCCGTCTCATCCCTCGAACGCTGCACCATAAGGTTGTACAAATTGCTGGTAAAACAACAAGAAGCCATAACGAAATTACGATGTATTCAAATCGTTGGATAAAGGGAATCTCGATTATTTTAGCCATTGTAAGCGTCGGCCAAATCGTTTTTAAAAGCTGCCCTTGACTAAAATAAACAAATGTTACAATTGTTAAAAATGTATAGAGAATTGTTGTAAATAAAAGGCCAGCTTGCCCCCACTTGTAACTAGAGGGTCCATTTTTAATGTAGGGATAAAAAAATAAAATCGATTCAAACCCCAAGTAGCTAAACGTCATTGTTTTAAAAGAAGTAAACAACTCACCAAAGCTATGATCTAAAATCGGTAAGATATTGTTTACTTCACCTAACGACAGTGGATAAAATAATGAAAAAAATAAAGGTAATGGAAGAATCACCCCAAAGAATGCAATACCTGTAATGACGCGAAAACCACCTGAAATAATGTAATAAATCAGGGGAAGATAGATCAGTGAAATACTCCAAGTGGTTAGCTGCGGGAACATCCAGACCTGTAAAACTTCAATATATGTTCGATAAATTGTGATTGCAAAAGAGAAAAAGTATAGGCATAAAATGATATTAAAGAGATTGCCAATCCATTTTCCGAAATACAGGCGGTGGATTTCGATGACATCCGTATTTTCACGTTTTAGTACATAAAAGCACATCCAAAACAGAATAGAAACGGCTAAGCCAGAGGCAATGACTGAAATCCAAGCGTCATGTCCGGCACCTTTCACGATGTATCTTTGAAACCCTAGTAGTCCAACCCCTACTTGAACAGAATGAATTAAAAAGAACAGAAAGGACGGAGAGACTTGAAATTGTTCTTTCACGTTGTTTTCCACTTTGCTCCCTCCTATTGACTGATACCTGTTTGAACTAAATTTACATGCGCTTTTACATGGATATCCATATTTGAATAGTTTTCTCTAAAGCGTTGGCTGTTAAAGTTGCGCGTACGGCTGCGAACGTAATCTGTAAAGCAAATTGGGTCAACGCCTAATTTTTGAAGCTTTTTAATTAGATTATTGCTATCCTTCTCTAAGTTTGAGGTTAACTTTTCTTCAAGCATATTGATATTAGAGGGTGTTGTTAAACTGAGCCACTGTGGAAACTCTTTTACAAGGCCATCAATGTGTAAATGTACAACAATGGTAGGGTTCTGGCGGTTCCCTTTTAATGTATACTTTGTTTTAGTTCGGAGATTTTCCAAAATGACTTCTCCTGAATGTCCCTCGTGCTTAATATCCATTGTATAACGACCGTGTTTTGTCCCATCCAAGAGTAGCTTCAGTAAAAAGGTCTCTTTCATATCAATTGAAGAAATGTATTTTTCATTTTTAAACAATGCAATTCCTTCTAATTTGATTGCATCTTTTTCTTGGGATAACAGCGGTAAAAAAGGATCACGGTCATCGCTAAAAAAACTAAATAAAAACGTTTGTAAGTTAGTTAGTGGTAGGTTTTCAGTTTCAATATTCTGGTCAATTAAATTTGAGATAAACTGATAATCCTTAATTTTCTTTCGCGTAACAGAGCTTAACATTTCATGTGCATTACCGTCTGTGATGGCTACTTTAATGGTACGTCCTAAGTCGGGATTTCGAGCGAGCGTATTGACTAAATCTCGCATTCCATGTTTGGCATAGTCTTCACCAATTATGACGCTACGCAACTGGCCAAATGCCAAAGGAAGCGAAGACTTAACGTTTAGGTGAAGAGGGATATCAAAAGAGCTATCGCCTTTGGCTGCAATGATGCTTGGTTCCTCCGTTGGTCCATATTTAAAGATAGGGTATAAAACGGTTCCTCGAATTTTGTCTTTGTCCTCATCGTAATCGTATCCAATCGCATTCACGACTTGGATTTCATCAATTATTTCGCGGTCGGCACAGCTGATTAGAAAGAGACTACAACAAGCTATAACTATTAATTTTTTCATTGTTGTATATCCTCCTTGGTTACTCTCGGTCTAGATTTTGTTTCTTTTTTGATTTTTCAGGATTGTAGCGGAACCAGCTTAAAGGTCTTAAGTATCCAGGGCGCTTTGCTGTTTTGCTATATGGAAGTCTAAGGAACGTATCACGTTGGCTTTTTGCTCGAAATGGATAGACGGGAACCAAATAAGGCATACCAAGAGACTGTAAACGAAGTAGGTGAACAATTAGGTAACAAAAGCCAAAAATAATACCGACAAGTCCATACAAGGCTGCAAACAGTACAAAAGGGAAGCGCAAAAGTCGAATCGTATTAGACATTTTAAAAATTGGGGTTGTAAACGATGCGAGTGCAGTTAAAGAAACAATGATGAGTAAGACGTTACTCGTTAAAGCAGCTTCAACGGTTGCTTGCCCAATAACAATTCCCCCAACAATCCCAAGCGTTTGACCAACCTTAGAAGGTAGTCTTGCTCCTGCTTCTCTAAGCAGTTCAATAGTAATTTCTAAAAATAATACTTCTACCACAGGGGGGAAAGGGACATTCGTTCGTGAAAAAATAATCGGTCCCAGTAAATCCTTTGGCAACATTTCATAATGATAGGTAACAACGGCAACATATAGCGGCGTTGCAAAGATAGAAAAGAATACGCCAAACATTCGAATTAAGCGAAAGAATGAGCCTAGCACCCACGGTAAATAATAGTCTTCAGGTGAAATAAAAAAATCAAGCAGCGTGGATGGTCCCGTCACTGCGTAAGGAGAACCGCTTGAGAAAAAGGCCACTTGGCCATTTAGCAAGGTAAACAATACGCGGTCTACTCTCTCGGTTGTTAGAAACAAAGGAAATGGTGTATTTGAATTATCTGAAATGAGCTGCTCGAGCATGGTGCTGTCAAAGATTACGTCAAAGTCAAGAGATTCTAAACGCTGTGTCATGGTATCCACGTGCTGGGGATTCGTTACGTTTTCTAGGTAAACAATTACTACCCGTGTTTTGGACTTTTGCCCGACCGTAATCTCTTTGAACACTAAATGTTCAGAAATCAAGGTTTTTCGCATGAGATATAAATTAACATCAAGATCTTCTACAAATCCGAGCTTTGGACCTACGACGCTAAATTCATTTTCAGTTTCATTCTCTGTGCGAAATCCTGTATCAAAACTTTGAACCTTAATTAAAGCAACTTCTCTGTCGTTTGTATGAAGTTGAAACATAACGTATCCGCGAAGCATTTTTTCTAAAATTTCTTGAGTATCTTTAGTGATAGAGATATCTTCAATCGGTAATACGTTTTCGACTTCGTTGACGTTTGTTAACGTAAAGTCAATGAGCTGAATAGGCTTTATAATTTTATCTTCAACGCTTTGCATCTGGACGAGCTGTTTAAAGTACGTAATGACGTATTTCTTATGCTGAGCTCCAATAGCGAGCGTTGTAAAATCACTGGATTTACTAAATTGCTCAATAATTTCATCCAGAGTTTTCTGTGGTTGTTGATCAGCATTTCTCTTTTTAAATAAACTCTTGAACATAAGTATGCTCCTTATCATCAGTCCTCATCTGTTATTGGTAGTTTGTTCATGTATTTCCTTTTTATGCGATGAAACTTTTCTTCTGAAGGATTAGTGCATTTGTAGGGTTTATGGGCTTGTAAACAGGTATTTACGCGATTTTAACGAATCTTTACATTGCCATAAAAGTGCATTTACAAAAAATTGTTAGATTTAAGCATGTAGAAAAAAGAGCGATACGAAGGGAGCACGATGAAATGAAAAAGAAATTATTAGGGGCAACGCTTGCTGGTGCTGTAGCACTCGGTTCTTTTGGATTAGGAAATGCATTAATGGAAACTGAAGCGAAGGGGCCAAAACAGCAGGAGAAAAAACCAAAAAACGTTATTATGATGGTAACGGACGGAACAAGCTCAAGCACAACAACATTAGCAAGATGGTATAAAGGTGCACCTCTACATATGGATCAGTTAATGGCTGGAGGGGTTCGCGCTTATTCAGCTGAATCAGCAATTACGGATTCAGCACCAGCAGGAACAGCATTGGCTACTGGTAATAAATCTAACTCTGGATATGTAGGAGTGCTTCCTTCACTTGTCACAACACCTGGTGTTGAACAAATAAAAGAAGAAGACAAGTACCGCCCAGTAGCAAATGTTCTAGAAGGAGCAAAGCTATCTGGAAAAGCAACAGGAATTGTAGCAACTTCTGAAATTCAACACGCAACGCCAGCTGGTTTTTCAGCCCATCATCACGATCGTAATAACTTTGATGTACTAGGTGAGCAGCAAGTATACCAAGGCATAGACGTTGTACTCGGTGGTGGTAAGCAATCACTTGTCACAGGAGAAGGTAGTAAAAATCGTAAAGACGGTGAAAACTTAGTTGAAGTAATTGACGAAAAGGGCTATGATTTTGTAGAAAATCGCGATGAGTTATTAAAATCAAAATCAGATAAAATTTGGGGTTCATTCTCAGATTCAGCGCTTGCTTACGAAATGGACCGTAAACAAACAAAGCCTCAAGAGCCGACAATTTCAGAAATGACGGATAAAGCACTTACTACGCTTTCAAAGGACAAGGATGGATTTTTCTTATTCGTTGAAGGCAGTAAGCCAGACTGGGCGGCACATGCAAACGATCCTGTTGGAATGGTAAGCGACGTGTTAGCTTTTGATAACGCAGTAGGGAAAGCAGTCGAGTTTGCGAAAAAAGATAAAAATACAATGGTTATTGTTGTATCAGATCACGGTAATAGCGGTATTTCAATCGGAAGTAAAAATACAGATAAAAACTATGATACAACGCCTGTTTCAGCGTACATTGACCCGTTGAAAAAAGCGAAAATGACGTTAGAAGGTGCAATGAGCTCTCTAAATAAAGACTTATCAAACAAAGAAGAAGTGGCTGCTTTATACGGTCTAGACAACTTAACGGATGATGAAAAGAAACAGTTAGATGCAGCGAAAGATAAAAATGCAATTGGAGTAACATTATCTAAACTGCTGGCAAATCGTGCAAACCTAGGCTTTACGACAGGTGGTCATACGGGTGAAGACATGTTCTTGTATTCATACGGAGTAGATCGTCCTGTGGGGCATTACGATAATACTGATCTTGCTAAGCATATGGCAAAAGCAATGAATTTCGACTTAGATAAACTAACAGATGAGCTGTTTATTGAAGCTACAAAAGCATTTAAAGGTGCTAACGTAACAGTAAATAAACAAGATCCACAAAACCCTGTATTAGTTGTAAAATCAAACAAGCGTACGGTAGAGTTTCCTGTTAACAAAAATATTGCGATTGTGGATGGGAAAGAAATTGAAATGAATAGCGTGGTCGTGCAAGATAAAAACGGTCGCTTCTTCGTATCAAAACAAGCAGAAGATATTGTGAAAAAAGGGAAATAAGCGTTTGAAATATATAGCTCACCGGAAGTGAATTCTTCTGGTGGGCTTATTTGTTTTTGTTTCATCTCTTGTTAATAGTTAAAAAGACCTATATAAAAATACGGTTTTTAGGCATTCCTTTATGCATAAGTGGAAGAAGTGTAGTATGATAGACTTGGTGTATGAATTGATTAGTTCATTTCTCATATATATGTTGTTACGGTTATATGCTACACTTTTGATATCCAAATACTTACTAAATTTGAGAGAAACTAGCGAGGTTTTTCTCCTTAGCATAAATGTTCATTTTTGTTTTTAATTTAACGGAATAGATAATGTAAAAGGATTAGAAAGAATGTTAGAAGGAGCGACGTTTGTGAAAGTATTAATTGCAGATGATAATATAGATTCAATTGAAATCTTAGAATATTTTATTTCTCAGGTACCTGGCTTTGATCTCATTGGCTCTTGCAGGGATGGTGAAGAGTTAATTCAGCAAGTAATGGTACAAAGTCCAGAGCTTATTTTGGTAGATATTAATATGCCGAGCATGAGCGGATTAGAAGCTGTGAAAGAATGTTTGAAGATTAAACCAGATTTACGCTTTATCTTTATAACAGGGTATGATCAGTTTGCGGTTGAAGCTTTCGAATTATCTGCTCTTGACTATATTGTTAAACCGATTGAAAAGCAACGGTTATATGTAGCATTAGAGCGCGCTAAAAAAACGCTTGCTAAACAAGAAAAAGACAATTCAACTAAATCAAGAGCAAAGCGATTACCTGTTAAATTTAACGGATCTACTTACTATATACCAATTAACGAGATTGTTTTTATTGAAAAATCAGGAAAGAAATGTTTAATATTCACACAGTTGAGAACATATGAAACATATGAAAACATCAGTGATATTTATATGTATTTAGATCCAAACGTTTTTAGCCAAACGCATCGATCTTATATTGTTAATCTGGAAAAGGTCTCTCATATTACTCCTAGAAATGAAACGTACCTAGTCTACTTTTTGAATTTTGATGAATATGCTCATATCTCGAAATTGAAAATTCAAGAAGTGCAAAAGCAGCTCCATGATCTAATGGTCAATTAACAGTTGAATTAAATACACTTGCACGTAACAGCAGGCGAGCCTTTGAAACGGTTCGTCTGTTTTTACGTCTTGCTTATGAGAGAGGAGAGAATGACTCTGGAAGGGAATTACAATTTATTTACCGTTTTGCTGGCAATAGTAGTAGGCATTTTATCTGCCTATACAGCCTTAGATTTAATTGAGAGAAGCAGTAGCTCACCACGTCCTCAAAAAAAATGGGTATTGATGTCAGCTTTGTCCTTTGGGTTAGGTGTGTGGGCGGTACAAGTTATTGGCTTACTCTCTTACTATACGCCTATCACGTTTCAAATTAATATGTGGATATTAATTGCTTCATTATTAGTAGCCTTTCTAGGAAGCTTATTATCCTCTTGGTTATACATGATAAAAAAAATGTCCATCATTTCAGGTATATTAATCGGCATAACACTTTTGATGACGCACTATATACTTCTTTTTTCATTAAAAAGCAACATAGCACTTCAAGTTCAACCATGGGCCAGCTTGCTCAGTGCCACTATTTCATTTGTGCTAGGTGCGTATATTGTTCATGCTTGGTTTTATGTGAAAACGTTGGAACAAAACCAAATGATGAAGGTAATGAGCTCAATCGTTACGGGCTGTGGACTTGCAGCTATGCATTACATTCACTTAGCGGGTTATTCATTAAAGGAAGGTACGTTTATTATTAGGCGATGGGGGCAGTTTTTGCCATACCAAGAACCGTTTGCCGGGTTGGTGGCAAGTGTTACCCTTACAATTCTTATTTTATTTTTGTTAATTGCAGCTTATAAAAAACATGCTGAGTCGCACACAAATATGATAAAAGAAGCATCGTACCGTTCACTATTTAACTATAATCCAGATATCGTATGCTCTATTAGTGTTAATGGATTTATTAACGTAATGAACACAAAGGGAAAAGACGTCACTGGGTATGCTATGCATGAAATGGAACACTTACCTTTTCTGATGCTTTTTCCACCTGATGATGCAGAGCGAATTCAACACTTTTTTCAACAATCGCTCGATGGAACGTCTGTTCATTATGACGCAACGTTGATTAAGCAAAATGGAGAAAATATTTATGTAGAAGTTACTCAAATGCCCATTATCGTAAACGGTGAAAGCCACGGTATATATGTGATTTTAAAAGATATTACAGAAAGAAAAGTCGCTCAAGAAGCATTGTGTACTTTACAAAGTGAATTAGCATTAACAATGAACCAGCATGATGGGGTCATTTTTAAGCTAAAAAAAGTAAATGGTAAGTTTCTATATACCATGTCTGAAGGAAAATTGAAAAAGGGATTCGGCTTGGATACTGATGAGATGGTAGGCAAAGCAATAGACATGTTTTTAGAGGGAAAACAGCTACAAGAAAAGCATAACCTATATGAAAAAGTATGGAATGGCCAGGCACTATCATATGAAGGATTTTTCAGAGGGATTCCGTATTATGAAACACTCACACCCGTTATAAAGGGCGATCAAGTTGTTGAAATAATTGGTAACATGATTGATATTACCAATTTGCATCGTGCACAAGTACAGCTTGAAAGAAGTGAAGCTATGTATAGATCCGTGCTTTCTACTATGACAGAAGGAGTTGTGTTTCATAATTGTGAGGGAGATATTGTTGCGGCGAATGAACATGCAGCAAGTATCTTAGGGATGAGTTATGATGAATTTTATCAAATAAACACAATGAATTTAGCATGGAGAATGATTCACCCAAATGGTGAAATCTTTCAAAAGGAGGATATTCCATCTGTACGATGTTTAAAAACTGGAAAGGCAGTTGAAAACGTTGTAATGGGAATATGGGTGACACCTCATAAGCTTATTTGGCTTTCAATTAATGCGCAGCGTTTGTCTGATAATGAATACCATGAGGGCGTTGTAGTAACATTTAAAGATATTACTAAGCAGCGACAGCAAGAAGTAGAACTGTTGCAAATAAATAAGCGATTGGTGGTTGCAAAAGAAGAAGCGGAAAAAGCCAACCAAACTAAAACCGAATTTTTGTCAAAAGTGAGTCATGAGCTAAGAACACCCCTCAATAGTATTATGGGCTATACGCAAATTTTAGGTGATCAGGAATTGCCTCCTATACAAACAGGGCATGTTCAAAAAATTATGAGGGCAAGTCAGCATTTGTTAAATTTAATTAATGAAACAATGGACTTGTCTAAAATTGAAGGTGGGCACGTTTCATTAAATATGGAGTCGCTACCTGTTCAGCAGGTATTAGAAGAGGCTTATAAAACAATGCATCCTATTGCCTTAGAGCATAATATGAACCTGACGCTTTTACAACAGCAGCCAGATGTATACGTGTATGGAGATAATCTGCGCTTACAGCAAATCCTGCTTAATTTGCTCACTAACGCAGTTCGCTATTCTAAGCCTTATGGGAGTATTAAATTGGCTTTCAAGTCTGATGAGCATGTTGTAACGATTTATGTAGAAGATGAAGGCATCGGCATTTCATCATCAGAAATTCAAGATATTTTCAAACCTTTTTATCGCTCCAAATCTGTTATGATTGACGGAACAGGTATCGGCTTATCACTAGTTAAACAACTGGTGCTAATTATGGACGGAACATATGGAGTAGAAAGTGTAGAAGGAATAGGTAGTACGTTTTGGGTTCAATTTCCCGTTGTAAAAGCTTCTGACAAGAGCCCTTCAATAAAAGAGAAGTCAGTGTTACAAAGCATAGCTTCCATAGAGAAGGCTAGCGTGCTGTATATCGAAGATTACGATGAGAATATTGAACTCATGCAGTCAGTACTAGCTCCTTATAACAACGTTGAGCTATTTATTGCAAAAAATGGACGTCAAGGAATTGAAGCTATCCAAACGATACATCCAAAGGTAATTTTACTTGATATGAACTTACCAGATATATCAGGTGAAGAAGTAGTAAAAGTAATCAAAAGCCAAGATCAGTTAAAAGACATACCTGTGATCGCAGTTACCGCTAATGCCCTACAGGGTGATGTTGAAAAAGCAGTAAGTATGGGGATTGAAGAGTATATTACCAAACCTATTCATATTGAGACATTTTTACACAAGTTAGCACGTATACTGAATGTAAAGAAATAAATAACTGTTTTTCATTGACAAGTTGGAAAAAGTTACGTATTATGATAATAACTTAATACACTTACTTCATCTAAGGAGTAAAGGGGAGTAGCGTCAGGGAAACCTGAAACAAAGTCGTCATTCCATGGATTGTATCCATCGGCTTTGTTGGCATAACGAATTTATTTATGCTTAGCAAGACCTTTGCCATATTTGGCAAAGGTCTTTTTGTGTTTTCTTTGCCGAATTAGGGAAAAAGATTAGTAAGAGAGAGAAAAGAGAGGAGAATGTTTATGGATGCATCATTGTTATTAGAATATGGGTGGGTGCTGCTTGTTCTCATCGCCTTAGAAGGAATTTTAGCTGCTGATAATGCGCTTGTAATGGCGATTATGGTAAAGCACTTACCGGAAGAGCAGCGTAAAAAAGCATTGTTTTACGGGTTAGCGGGAGCATTTATTTTCCGCTTTGGTTCACTATTTGCAATCTCATTCTTAGTAGATGTTTGGCAAGTGCAGGCAATCGGAGCAGTGTACTTATTGTTTATTGCAATAAATCATCTCGTAAAACGCTATTTGAAAAAGTCAAAACATGATGAAACAGTTACAAAGGAAAAAAAGGGTTCAGGTTTTTGGATGACTGTTTTAAAAGTAGAGTTAGCAGACATTGCGTTTGCAGTTGATTCAATTCTTGCAGCGGTTGCTCTAGCCGTCACGCTTCCTAATACGCCACTACCTAAAATTGGTGGATTAGATGGTGGACAGTTCGCCGTTATTTTTGCAGGTGGATTAATTGGATTAATCATTATGCGTTTTGCAGCAACGTGGTTTGTGAAATTATTAAATCAACGACCAGGCTTAGAAACAGCTGCTTTCTTAATTGTTGGTTGGGTAGGGGTCAAATTAGCAGTCTATACGCTTGCTCACCCTGAATTAGCAATTATTGATGAGCATTTCCCAGAATCAAAAGGATGGAAGCTTTTCTTCTGGATCGTACTAATTGCAATTGCTGTTGGCGGTTGGTTCTTATCCAAGGGTAAAAACCAGAGTGAAATTGAAGGTTCAGATGATGCACAGGATGCGTTGAAAAAAGTAGATCATCAATAATAAAAGAGGCTGCGACATAAGTGTTTCAGGTCATAATCAATCCGAACTATTGGGAGTTAACGACTCTTTTATAGTTCGGATTTTTTTCTAATTAGGAAATTCATTTTAGACGATTAGTGGAGTGCAGCGTAAGACACATAACTTCCGGGGAAAACAGAGGAAAGACTGAGGCCTCTCGTAGCGAAGAGGCTCAGAATCCTTCCCATGGAAAGCGAATTTTTGGAGCGCAATGGAACGAACTGGTCATAAAAACCTGATTACTTTAGAAAAGTGATAATGGGTCTTTTGGAAAAAAACATTGCGTTTTGTTTCAGTTTTTTTGCATTAGAAAAGCAGGTGCCTAAAACACCTGCTTTTAGCCATATTATGAAGTTGTTAAAATTATTTGTGTTGCCCGCTTAAATGAGCTTGAGCTTGTTGTACTAGACGTTTTGTAATTTCGCCACCAACTGATCCGTTGCTACGAGCAACCGTATCAGAACCTAACGTTACTCCAAACTCTTGAGCAATTTCTGCTTTGTATTGATCTAAAAATTGTCCCACGCCAGGAACTAACAATTTATTTGATTTAGCCATGGTTTCATTCTCTCCTTTTGTTAAAGTTCAACGAATAATCATCGTTGTAATCGTAGTATGTACTCTTGGTTTATTAGCATACTGGTAATGGTTTGAAGGAGATAAAAAAAAGCCCAACTTCAGAAGAAGTTAGGCTTTTTGTTTTATTTTACAACTGCATATTGGTCAACTGATTGAGCAAATGACTTTTGTAGAGATTTTACTTGCTCTACGTATGCATCAGATACTTGTTGAAGCTCTTCACGCGTTTTCTTTTGCTCTTCTAGTAGCTGTGTAATAACTTGGTGGTATTGCTCTTGAGCTTGTTTCACCATTGTATAACCAGTTTTGCTTTGGTTTACAGATAATGATTGTAGCTTGCTTAATGCTTCACTCATACGATTTGTCCACTCTTCGTATGAGTCTGCCACTGCATTGCCTGCAGTTCTGCGTAAGTTTTCAACAGTTCTTTGCTGAAGATTTTCAAGCTCAGCCTTCCATTGCTTATCAACTTCTTGAAGTTGTTCAACGGCTTTTGACACAAACTCTTGTTGTTGCTCTAAAGTTTTTAACGTCCATAGCTCAACTTGTTTATTTCCTTCAGCGATGTTTTCTAGTCCTTTTGTCCATTGATCCCACATTGCATCGATTACTGTTTCATACTTTACTGTTGCCATAATCAAATTCCTCCTCGGTTGATTGGCTTGCGAACAGAATAGATTTATGAAACGTTAGAGATGTTTGTCGTAGATGTAAGGCTTAACATTTCAGCTAGCTCGCGAAATAGCCGTTATTTTTATATAAGGAAACGTAGCGTCAAACTACGTGACTCCTTTTGTACATGTAAAATTACTTTTGATTCTCATCTTTTTTTGTACTTGAGCTGAATGGGAAAAACATGTCAGTATACATAGAAAAGAATGAATCCAGCATATTTTGATATTGCTCTAATGATGAAGCCCACATCGTTAAGTATTGCTCGCCAGCTTCCGTTAACGAATAGATACGTCGAGCTGGCCCTTCAGCAGATGTATCCCACTGTGAAGTAATGAGATTATCTTTTTCAAGCTGTCTTAAGGTACGATATACGTTCCCTTGATCGACTGATGTAAAGCCGAAACTCATCAGCTGCTGAATTAGCTTATAACCATGTAAATTCCAACCCCGAAGGCTCAGTAATAAAAAAGGAATCATAAAGTTTTTTGGTGCACCACTAATCGATTTTTCAAGATTAGCGGAGTTTGAAGCAGAGGCGTTATCTTCTTTACTTGTACTCAAGTTAATCACCCCTTTTTGGTAATTTGTCTCTATATGTGTAATTTACACCTAGGTGAGATAAAAGTCAATCATTCCCTTGGTTTTTTTTAGAAAACGACAAAAAAACCAAGAGTTTCGACAATTTCTGTCAAAACTTTTCAAAAATCATCAAAGATTGGGAATTGTTTATCATATCAAACAACTCTATAATAGTATACGTAAGATATTTTTAACACTTTTACATTTTGTTGGCGCAAGTAGAAAACAAATCAAACAATAGTAAGCGTTCTTATTGATGATAATGATTGCGTTTACTTCGTGCTTCCTAATATGTACACAGGCGTTTTCGCCATGAACATATTGAAAGCCATCACTTTTAATTACGTGGAAAGGAGATGGAAAATTGGAACAGCAAAAGATGTTAGATCCGTTTCAAGCATGGAAAGACGTATATGACAAAACTGAATCTTACTGGGGAAAAGTGATTGGAGACAACATGAACAGAGAAGAGTTCTCTCAAATGATGGGAAACGTTCTGAACATGAACCTTCAGTATCAACAAGCTATTAACGAAGTAACAGGGCGCTATTTCCAACAAGTAAACATTCCAACAAAAGAAGACGTAGCAAACGTAGCTACACTTGTCATTAACGTAGAGGAAAAAGTAGAGGCGTTAGAAGATCGTTTCGATGATCTTGAAGACAAGCAAGATAGCCCAGCTTTCAAGCGTGAAGTAACTAAGCTGAAGTCAGATGTGAAGTCATTAGACAAAAAGCTAGATAAGGTATTATCACTGCTTGAAGAGCAGCAAGACACGCAAACCGTGCTTCAAGAGTTAATTCAAGAACAAATTAAAGAACAAGGTGAACAGCTAAAAGCAGAGCTTTTAGACCAAGTAAAAGCAGAGAAACAAAGTGAGCAACAGGCTCAAAAGTAAGACAAGGGGACAAGTAAACACATCATACTACTGTTTATGTAGAACAATTACAATTGATGAGACCAGGGGGAATTTTTGATGACAGAATTACAAGGTAAAGTAGCAATCGTAACAGGTGGCTCTAAAGGAATTGGAGCGGCTATTACACGTGAATTAGCATCACAAGGTGTTAAGGTAGCTGTAAACTATAACAGTAGTAAAGAATCTGCAGAAGCTATTGTCAATGAAATTAGAGAAAATGGCGGTTCAGCAATTGCTATTCAAGCAGACGTATCATATGCAGATCAAGCTAAACACCTTGTTGAAGAAACAAAAGCAGCGTTTGGCCAGCTTGATATCTTAGTAAATAACGCTGGTATTACGCGCGACCGTTCTTTCAAAAAGCTTGGAGAAGAAGATTGGAAGAAAGTAATCGATGTTAATTTACATAGTGTGTATAACACAACTTCTGCTGCTTTAGGTGACTTAGTAGAAGCAGAAGCAGGCCGCATCATCAACATTTCATCTATTATCGGTCAAGCAGGTGGATTTGGACAAACAAACTACGCAGCTGCAAAAGCTGGTATGGTAGGCTTTACAAAGTCGCTGGCACTTGAGTTAGCAAAAACAAACGTAACGGTTAACGCTATTTGCCCTGGCTTTATTGAGACTGAAATGGTAATGGCAATTCCAGAAGAAGTACGTGCTAATATCGTTGCGAAAATTCCAAAGCGCCGCTTTGGTCAAGTAAACGAAATTGCACGTGGCGTTGTGTACTTAGTTAAAGACGGAGCTTATATTACAGGTCAACAACTAAACATTAACGGTGGCTTATACATGTAATTGTTATTTCATATAAAAGTAGCCCTGACGTTTTGTCGGGGCTGTGCTTTTTCGTTCATGATTAAAAAGAAAGGTGGATGTTTTCATGGCAACTCCATATATCCAAGAATGGGAAAAGTTAATCAAATCAATGCCTAGCGAATATAAAAGCTCAGCTCGACGCTTTAAGCGTGCTTATGAAATTGTCACAACGGAAGCAGAGCCAGAAGTAGGGTTAACGCCAAAGGAAGTAATTTGGAAAAAGAATAAAGCGAAGCTGTATCGTTATACTCCAACTCAAGATAGATTGCACAAAACGCCAATTTTACTTGTATATGCTCTTATTAATAAGCCATATATTCTTGACTTAACACCTGGCAATAGCCTAGTGGAATATTTACTAGAGCGTGGTTTTGATGTGTATCTGTTAGACTGGGGTACACCTGGCGTAGAAGATAGCGGCATGAAATTGGATGACTACATTATGGATTACATTCCGCGCGCTGCAAAAAAAGTGCTGCGTCATTCAAAAGCACCTAATTTATCTGTGTTAGGTTATTGTATGGGCGGTACGATGACAGCAGCGTTTGCAGCATTACATGATGAATTACCAATTAAAAACTTGATCTTTATGACAAGCCCGTTTGATTTTTCAGACACTGGTTTATACGGCGCATTTCTAGATGAACGCTACTTTAACTTAGATAAAGCTGTTGACACGCTAGGTAATATTCCACCTGAAATGATTGATTTTGGTAATAAAATGCTAAAACCAATTACGAATTTCTACGGTCCTTACGTAACGCTAGTTGACCGTTCAGAAAACCAGCGTTTTGTTGAAAGCTGGAAGCTTATGCAAAAGTGGGTAGCAGATGGCATTCCATTTCCTGGCGAAGCATATCGTCAATGGATTCGAGATTTTTATCAGCAAAATAAGCTCATTAACGGCGAGTTAGAAATTCGTGGACAAAAGGTTGATCTAAAGAATATTAAGGCTAATATTCTTAATATCGCTGCAAGCCGAGACCATATTGCAATGCCGCATCAAGTGGCTGCGCTAATGGATGCTGTTTCGAGCAAAGATAAAGAATACAAGCTTCTTCAAACAGGGCACGTTTCGGTTGTATTTGGCCCAAAAGCAGTAAAAGAAACATACCCAACAATCGGTGATTGGCTACAGAAGCGTTCAAAATAAGCGTTTTTTAATAAGCAAAATATAATTAACATAAAGGCTGTACGTGTGGTGGTTTTCTTGCACGTGCAGCTTTTATTATTAGTGAGAAAAAGAACTTTATATACTGAAATTTCCGTTTGGTAATGACAACGGTCGTTTGTTCTTTTATACTAAATAAAGCTATCTCTTCTTTTAATAAAAAAGAAAATCATACATAAGGAAGAAATATTTAAAAATAAGGGAAAGCTATTATGTATTATAAAAAAAGGAATGTCTATCATGCGTCGAAATTGGAAACACCGAATTAGGCAAATGTCCTCAGCACAAATTATTGTCAGCTTTTATTTGACGGCAGTGACGGTTGGTTTTTTACTTTTAAGCATTCCAGCAGCACTAAAGCCAGGAATGGAATTAGATTTAATTAACCGTTTATTTATTGCTGTTAGCGCTGTAAGCGTAACAGGCCTCACACCTGTTTCAACAGCCGAGACGTTTAGCACATTTGGATATTTTGTTTTAGCATTTATTTTTCAAATAGGTGGAATTGGTGTTATGACACTGAGTACATTTATTTGGCTTTTAATCGGAAAGAAAATTGGTTTGAAAGAACGTCAATTGATTATGATGGACCATAATCAATCCAAGCTATCTGGACTCGTTAATTTAATGAGAAATGTACTACTGCTTATTTTTGCCATTGAAGCAATTGGAGCCTTAGTATTAACGATTCACTTTCATCAATATTATTTAGATTGGAAAGAAGCATTTTTACATGGCTTTTTTGCATCTGTAAGCGCAACAACAAACGCTGGATTTGATATAACAGGAGCGTCTTTTGTTCCTTATGCTAACGACTATTTTGTTCAAGTCGTAACGGTACTCTTAATTACGCTAGGCGCAATTGGATTTCCGGTTCTAATTGAAGTAAAGCACTTTTTCTTAAAAAGGAAAGAAAAGCGTAAGTTTCAATTTTCTCTTTTTGCCAAATTAACGTCTATTATGTTCTTAGCGTTATTAGCTGTTGGCACTTTGTTAATTTTACTTTTAGAACACAATGCATTTATGGAAGGTAAGTCTTGGCATGAAGCATTCTTCTATGCCTTCTTTCAATCAGCAGCAACCAGAAGTGGTGGAGTAGCCACGATGGATGTTAGTGAATTTACGTTACCGACGTTGCTAATTATGAGTGCCATGATGTTTATTGGAGCATCTCCAAGCTCCGTTGGTGGAGGGATTCGGACGACTACGTTTGCTCTAAACATTTTATTTTTATTTTATTATGCAAGAGGAAGTAAAACAATTAAGATTTTTAGACGAGAAATTCATGAAGATGACATTACTAAATCTGTAGCTGTTTCTATGTTCGCTATTATTATCTGTTCCATCTCTGTTATCACTTTAACAATCACAGAGCCATTTTCTTTAACAGAAATTATTTTTGAAGTATGTTCAGCATTTGGAACGACGGGATTATCAATGGGAATTACGAGTGGTTTATCAGATATAGGAAAAATACTTATTATTATTCTAATGTTTATCGGTCGGATTGGAATGCTTGTATTTATTCTAATGCTTCGTCGTCCAAAAACAGAACCGGATTATCATTATCCTAAAGAACGCATTATTATTGGGTAATTTATTGTGCGTTTTAACAGGTTTTACTGCTCATAAGATCTATGCACTTGCACAAGCTAGTATAGAGCAAATGCTTATAATCTTATGAGGAGGTTATTACAATGGCAAAACGCAAAGTAGCGCATAATCCAGCACAAAAAAATAATCAAACGCCAAAAGAAAGCTTACCTGATACAGAATTTTCAGCTGAATATGGCAAAGAAGACACATATAAAGCAGCAAATCGTAATTCAAAGCATGGAAAGCAAGGACAAAGCAAATGACGAAAAAAGATCATAGACACCTTGCCCATTCCAAAGAAAAGCAAACACAGCTTTTACAAGAGGAGTTTGGACCTGAAATGGGTGATCCAAACGCAGCTAAGCTCTTAGAGATGGCTGAAATTGCAAAAGCTGAAAAGAAACATAAGAAAAAGCAAAAAAAGAACTGTTAAAAAAAAAGACCTCGATATGCATATCGAGGTCTTTTTTTAATTAGCTTACTACTGGTAAATCAAAGGCTTCAACGGGAGCGGTAAACAACTTCGTTTCGTTTGCCTTTTGGTCATAGTAGAACAAAACTAACGACTGCTTTTCTACAACTTTTCCAGTGTTTTTGTAGTATGCGTAGTCAAATGGAAGAAGCTCAAGAACGGTATGCTTGTAAAGTTCCTTTTCCGTTAGGTTTTCATGAACAAAATCATCGCCTAATACGGTCGGGTTTGCAAGCATTTGCTGATAGTAATGAGAGCGAACTTGCTTATCTAACTTATCATCCCACCAAGGCTTACGAGGTTTATGTTTTTGATTAAATAAATAGTCAATCTTCATAAAGCCTTCAATGATTGCTTCATTCTCAAAGTTTTCCGTTTCAATATATTGTTTTAAGCGTTTAAATAAATCTTCAAGTTGATGTCCAATACGTGCCCAGCCCATCTCATCCCAAAATGTACCAAAGTTTTGGAAGAAATCAAATGGCGTTTCGTAACAATTCTCCACAAGAAACTCAATTGTTTCATCCATACGGTGATCATTCCAGAATTTCTCTAAGATATCCTCAACGTGCTTAATACGCACAACATCAGAAAACGGCAGAACGTTATTACTTAAGATTTCATATGGCGACTGATCCATAAACTGATAGTTGTAGCGCTGTGCACTAAGGCGTAAACCTGTCCCGCGAAGCATCTTTAAGAACCCGAGCTGAAGCTCTTCTGGACGCAGAGCAAATACGTCATTAAATGTATTTTTAAACGAATGGTAGTCTTCATCAGGAAGGCCTGCAATTAAGTCTAAGTGCTGATCAATCTTACCGCCATCTTTAACCATGGTCACAGTACGAGTAAGCTTTGTGAAGTTTTGCTTACGCTTTACAAGCTCGTTTACAGCATCGTTTGTTGACTGAACACCAATTTCAAAGCGGAACAGTCCAGCTGGTGCATGGTCATTTAAAAACTGAATAACTTCTGGACGCATGATGTCCGCTGTAATCTCAAATTGAAACACCGTACCAGGTTTATGCTCATCAATTAAGAACTGAAACATTTCCATAGCATAGCTTCGGCTGATGTTGAACGTGCGGTCCACAAATTTGATGGTCTTAGCACCGTTATCCATTAGATAGCGAATGTCTTCTTTGATTTTCTCACGGTCAAAGTAGCGCACGCCTACTTCAATAGAAGATAAGCAGAACTGACAGCTAAACGGACAGCCACGGCTTGTTTCAATATAAACAACACGCTTAGATAAAGAACTACGATCTTCTTCAAAGCGGAAAGGTGAAGGCATTTCCCGAAGATCAATTTTGTTGCGCTGGGGATTCACTACGTGTTTTCCATCTTGTCTAAACGCAACGCCGCTTACGTTCTCAAACTGACGGTTTCCATGAAGCTCATCTAAAAGTTGCTTGAACGTTTCTTCTCCTTCACCAATTACAATGAAATCAGCTTCCGGGATGCGATCTAACCAGTAGGGAATATCATATGTTACTTCCGGTCCACCGAAAATGATTGTTAGGTTTGGGTTAATTTTCTTTAACATTTGTGCGACTGTAATCGTTTCTTCAATGTTCCAAATATAGCAGCTGAATCCAATGATATCAGGATTGCGCTTATATAAATCCGTCACGATATTCATCGCTGGATCTTTAATCGTATATTCAGCCATCTCAACGTGATAGTCAGGTTCTGCGTAGGCTTTTAAACATCGAAGGGCCAAAGATGTGTGAATGTATTTGGCATTCAATGTACTGACAACAATGTTCATGTAAAAAGGCTCCTTTATTTAACATAATCTTAAACCAATTCACTATTGTAGCACATTTAACAGGTAAAGTATAAAAGTGATAAGAAATCCTCTTTAGAAAATTAGCTTTTCTAGTATCTGTTTATTTATTTAAATGAGGGAATGTATTATACTTACTCTATTGTAAAGAGGTTTACACAAATATAATGGAATTGTAAAAAATGTTGGGGGTACGAATGATGAGCAGGCGATATGCTGACGATAGCTTAGCTTTACATACAGATTTGTATGAGCTAAATATGGCCAATACATATTGGAAAGATGGAATTCATAAACGCAGGTCTGTATTTGAAGCTTCGTTTCGTCGAATGCCTTTTGATAATGGCTACGCAGTCTTTGCAGGACTAGAACGAATGATTGACTTTATCGCGAATTTTCGATTTTCAGAAAGTGATCTCGACTATTTATCCAGTGAGTTGCACTATGAAGATGAGTTTATTGATTATTTAAAAGGAATTCGTTTTACGGGTAACGTAAAATCCGTCGTAGAAGGTGAAATGATTTTTGCGAATGAACCTATTCTGCAAGTGGATGCACCGTTAGGAGAAGCACAGCTTATTGAAACACCACTGTTAAACATTTTAAATTTTCACCCGTTAATTGCAACTAAGGCTTCTCGTATTCGCTTAGCAGCTGGAGAAGATGCGGTGTATGAGCAAAGTGATAATCGCTTAATGGAATTTGGGGCAAGGAGAGCTCATGAGCTTGATGCAGCGTTATATGGAGCGAGAGCAGCTTATATTGGAGGATTTGATGCAACAAGCAACGTGCGAGCAGGAAAAGTGTTTGGCATTCCCATCTCTGGAACTCATGCTCATGCGCTTGTACAAGTGTACCGTGATGAATACACTGCATTTAAAAAGTATGCTGAATCTCATCAGAACTGCATTTTCCTTGTTGATACGTACAATACGCTCAAGTCAGGAATTCCAAATGCAATTCGCGTTGCTCAAGAGATGGGGGATCGCATTAATTTTGTAGGTATTCGTTTAGATAGTGGAAAGCTTCCGTATTTATCTCAGGAAGCACGACGAATGCTAGATGAGGCAGGCTTTCCGAATGCGCGTATCTTTGCTTCAAATGATTTAGATGAACATAGCATCATGGACTTAAAAGCGCAAGGAGCAAAAATTGACGGTTGGGGTATTGGCACAAAGCTAATTACTTCATATGACCAGCCTGCGCTTGGGGCAGTTTATAAGCTTGTATCAATTGAAGGCGAAAGTGGGGAGCTTGTCGATACCATTAAGCTGTCAGATAATCCTGAAAAGGTATCAACGCCTGGATTAAAGGACGTATATCGTATTGTTAATCAAGTAAATGGGAAATGGGAAGGCGATTATATCGCCATGCAGAATGAGCAGCCAAATGATGAGCATCACTTAAAAATGTTTCACCCTGTTTATACTCATGTAAGCAAGTTTGTTACAGATTTTCATGCGCGTAACATTCATCAGCAAATCTTTAAATCAGGGAAACTAGTATATAAACAGCCGTCAGTGGAAGAGATGAGAGCGTATTGCTTACAAAACCTTAATCATTTATGGGATGATTATAAAATGATTGCCAAATCCAATGAAGAAGTGCTGCGACCAACTGAATATCCTGTAGATCTTAGCACAAATTGTTGGAACAACAAGATGGATAAAATCAATGAAGCGCGTTCTAGAGCGTCTCAGCTATTAACTCATGTATAACAATTAGACAATTAAAGATAGGGAGAGGACCATATGACGAAGCAACAATACATCATTGATGAGATGAAAGTAAAGTCAGCTATCGACCCAAAGGAAGAGATTCGTAGAAGCGTCGATTTTTTAAAGCAGTATATGAAGAAACACTCTTTTTTACGTTCATTTGTGCTAGGCATTTCAGGAGGACAAGATTCCACGTTAACAGGTAAGCTTGCCCAAATGGCTGTAGAAGAATTAAATAAAGAATCGGGGAAAGATACTTATCAATTTATTGCGGTGCGTCTACCGTACGGTGTACAAGCGGATGAGCAAGACTGTCAAGACGCGCTAGCTTTTATTCAACCAAGTCATTCGGTTGCTGTTAATATTAAGCCTGCTGTGGATGCAATGATTACAGCAGTCGAAGAAGCAACAGGTGAAGCTGTTTCTGACTTTAATAAAGGGAACGTAAAAGCACGTGAACGTATGATTGCACAGTATACGATTGCTGGCATGCATCAAGGAGTTGTACTTGGTACCGACCATTCTGCAGAGGCAGTGACTGGGTTCTTTACGAAATTTGGAGATGGTGGGGCAGATTTAGTGCCGATTTTCCGTCTTAATAAGCGCCAAGGCAAACAGCTGTTAAAAGAATTAGGCTGTCCTGAGCATTTATATTTAAAGCAGCCGACAGCTGATTTAGAAGAAAATCGCCCGCAGCTGCCAGATGAAGAAGCATTAGGAGTTACATATAATCAAATAGATGATTATTTAGAAGGTAAAGAAGTTGGAGAAGAAGCAAGTATGAAAATTGAGAATCATTTCTTTAAAACGGCTCATAAACGCAGCCTGCCAATTTCCGTATTCGATGACTTTTGGAAATAAGTATTTAAAAGTCCGCTATGTGTACAGGTATACGCATAGCGGACTTTTTTAGGAAGATTTTCATTTATTTTTTAAAGGTGAAAAAAGAAATTTGTAGAATAATAGTGTATTAGTGACTAATGTGCCTATCAATGACTATGCACATATCTACCTAGGAATCGTTAAATGGTGAAAGAAAGCAGGAATTTGTCGAAATAGATTTGTTCTTTGATAGGAAGAAAGAGTTTAGAAAGGAGGATGTGGCATGGCTCCACATCGGCAGCTACCGATACAAGACCAACAAGAAGAAGTAAAACAGTTGCGTGCCATTTTTAATACAGTTTCAGATGCAATTATTGTATTTGACGAGAGTTTTTATGTTCAGCATGTCAATAAAGCAGCCAGTCAGTTATTTGAAAAGAATTATGATGAACTGATTGCATGTCAATTGAAAGACTTTCTTATGTTGTTTCCGTATGACGTTATTAATGATTATTACCCAACGCTCGTAGAAAATCAGAAGTTTACTTATGAAGGTACGATGAGTTTGCAAAATGGCATCGTAAAATATGTAGAGTTTACGTGTGAACAGCGAAGCGAAGCTTCTGGTAGTACGATTTGTACTTTTCGTGACATTACAGCACAAAAAATGGTGGAGAACGAGCGCTTTTTGAGTCAGCATATGTTTATGGATGTATTCAACGAAGCGGTTGATGGAATTGTTATTTTCGATCGAGCAGGACAGCTGATTGACGTCAATCCATCTTTTTGTGACCGGCTGAATTTTTCAAAAGAATACTTATTAACAAAAACGTTAACAGAATTAGTTGAGCCAGCCTATCACTATAAGCTAAAAAAGTTATGGCGTCTTCTTCAGCAACAGGGCAAAGCGAGCGGAGAACTTCCAATTAAACTTGAAAATGGAGACGTAACTTTTTTTGAATTCACGACAACCGCAAATATTTATAGCCGTTACTATATGTCCATTATGCGTGACGTAACGGAGAAAAGAAGAATGGAGCAGCAATTGTTGCGAAGTGAGAAAAACTTTCGAGCCATTTTTGAAGATGCAATTGAGGCTATTTTAATTTGGCGTCATGACGGGGTAATTGTAAATGCCAACGCCGCTTCTTCCAGAACATTTGAGCTACCGTTAGAACAGCTAATCGGCACAAATCTTCAAACGTTTATTAATAAGAAAGATCGTCATGTATGGAAGCTATATTATCAATTTATTGAGCAGGAAGAGATTCGTGAAGAACTTACTTTTTATATGCCAAACGGGGAAGAAAAAGAGCTTGAGTTCACAGGAAAGAAAGGTATTATTGAAGGCTATAATTTGACCATTTTTCGCAATATCAGCGAGCGAACTAAAATGGAACAAGAGCTTCGAAATAACGAACAGAAATTCCGAAAAATTTTTGATGGTTCAATGGATGGCTTAATCTTATGGGATGGCGAACAGAAAATCATTGATGTTAATGAACCTGCTTGTGAAATTTTAGAAAAAACGAAGGAAGAGATTTGTTCGCAAACGATGGAAATGTTTTTATCATCCTCTAATTTTGATTTAGTTATTGAGCATAAGGCTATGATTGAGATAAAAGGAGAAGGAGAAGGAGATATTCAGTATAAGACAGCTAACGGTAAAGTAAAACAAATCGAGTTTTCAACGAAAAAAGGTATCTTACCAGGCTTATACATGACCATTATTCGCGATGTAACGGAGAAGAAGCAGATGGAGGAGCAAATTCGAAAATCTGATACGCTTCAAGTGGTAGGACAGCTGGCAGCTGGTATTGCGCATGAAATAAGAAATCCAATGACCGCATTAAAAGGGTTCATTCAGCTGCTTGAAGATAGCATGAAAGAAGATCATTCGCTTTATTTTGATATTATTACGTCTGAGCTGCAGAGGATTGAATCAATTATTACAGAGTTTTTAGTATTGGCTAAGCCACAGGCAATTAAATTTGAAGAGAAATCACTAGCCGTTATCGTACAAGAGACGATTGATTTGTTAAACGCTCAAGCTTTACTTGAAAATGTTCAATTTGAAACAGACTTTGATCCATCATTGTCAAAGGTTTATTGTGAGCCTCATCAGCTAAAACAAGTTTTTATTAATGTAATTAAAAATGCAATTGAAGTAATGAAAGGCGGAGGAGTAATCTCTATAGAAGTCAAGCATCATAGCAATCGCTATATGAGAGTATCGATTCGAGATGAAGGAGAAGGCATGCCTGCAGAGCGAATTCGTAAGCTAGGAGAACCGTTTTATACCACAAAAGAAAAAGGAACTGGACTGGGACTAATGGTGTCTTATAAGATAGTAGAAGAACATAAAGGATATATTGAAGTAGAAAGTGAGTTGGGGATAGGTACAACATTTCACGTGATGTTACCCGTTTCCCAAGTACAATAGAGAGGAGAAAACGATGAAGTATTATGGAAGCATTCCGTTGTTTGACAATGAACATGTGTACGTCACATGTTCTGATAAAGGGATTTCCGGTTTATTCTTTTCTTTTGATGAGTTGATGTTACAAACAAAGGGAACGGTCACTTTATTAGAAGACCATGAATATATTAAAGAAGCGACAAAGCAGCTACATGAGTATGTAGTTCAAGCGCGGCAAAGATTTGATCTTCCGTTAGAAATAGTAGGAACGGAATTTCAGCAAAAGGTATGGACTGCACTTAAAGACATATCATATGGAGAAGTTATTTCTTATAAACAGTTAGCAAGCATGATTGGACAGCCAAAAGCTGTTCGTGCGGTAGGACAAGCGAATCGTAGAAATCGCCTACCTATCTTTTTACCTTGTCATCGTGTTATTGGCGTTTCAAAAGATTTAACTGGTTATGCAGGGACACAGGTGCATTTAAAAGAGAAACTTTTAATGTTAGAAGGAATACAAGTAGCAAATGGAAAGGTTGTGTTAGCGTAGCACTAGCTAGGTTTCATCATCATTCTCTAGCTTCCATCCTTCCCCTTGTACAAATACACCATCTACGGACGTGAACGTTTCGTCTTGATGATCTTGCTGAATGGTTTGATTTGTAACATCTAAAAGCTGAAATTGTTCCTTTCGTGCGCGCTGCTTTCGCTTTTTACAGGTTGAGTCAGGATGTTCTTGTTTGGTCATAGCTACCCCTCCCATACAGATTTCGCTTAACATGATAAAACTAACTATAATATATGTAGGTAGATGATAAATTACTGTTACATTTATGTTACAAAAAGAGAGAATCTCATCATAAGTTGAGATTCTCTCTTTTTAATTTAATACAAGTTTGATTGTATCGGCAGAAGGTGAATGAATAATGCCATGTTCTGTAATGATGGCCGTAATTAATTCACTTGGGGTAACGTCAAATGCCGGGTTGTAAACAGAAATATTGTCTGGAGCCACTTGTACATCACCAATATGCGTGATTTCTTTTGCCGAGCGTTCTTCAATTGGAATTTCAGCTCCTGATGCGATTGATAAATCAAACGTCGATTTTGGAGCTGCTACATAAAAAGGAATATTAAATGCTTTTGCTAATAGCGCAAGCCCATATGTCCCGATTTTATTAGCAGTGTCACCGTTAGCTGCAATACGATCAGCTCCGACAATAATAGCATTAATACCTTTTGTTTTAATGGTATGTGCAGCCATGCTGTCTGTGATAAGCGTCACGTCTACGCCTGATTTTTGAAGTTCCCATGCCGTTAAACGTGACCCTTGGAGAACAGGGCGTGTTTCGCACGCAAATACTTTCAGTGGAATATCACGTTCTTTTGAAATATGAAAAGGTGCCAAAGCAGTTCCATAATACGCTGTGGCAATCGACCCAGCATTACAAATTGTCATAATACGATTGTTTTTATCAAACAGTGATAATGCATAATCACCTATGCGGTAGCAGGTAGCTTCATCTTCCGCTTGAATTTGAATCGCTTCATGGATAACAAGTGTTTTAGCTTCATTTACAGAAATCGCTTTATTGATGCTGTTTACTACGCGGTCTAACGCCCAAAATAAGTTGACGGCTGTTGGACGAGAGCTCGCCAAAAACTCCTTATCGGCCTGCAGGTTGTTTTTAAACTCTTCAATCGTCTGTACCTCATATTTTTGGACCGAAAGTGCTAGGCCGAACGCTGCAGTAATGCCAATTGCAGGTGCACCTCGTACTTTTAGCGTAACGATAGCATCCCATACATCCTGTAGGGTATGAAGCTCGATATATTCAACTGTGTTTGGTAATAGCTGCTGGTCAAGCAGTGAAATAAACGTTTCCTTCCATTCAACTGAACGAGGGAGTGTAAGAGTGTGTGTCATGTTGTGCTCCTTTCATTCTTCAATCAAATTCTCAAAATCATGTGCACTAATTTCTGTTTGATGAGTCAATAAATAGCGTCCTAAGCGGATAGCTGCTTTTTGAACATTTAAGCGATTGTCGTCAGGCAATGAATCGATATCCGCTACGTGTGCTAATCCAATTGTACGTCGAATTAACTCGCATCCTGCGTAGCCAACCGCATCCGTCCAGGTTTGTTGTAAAATATAGTCGGAATAGTTTGGATTTTTAGTGAATGGTTCCACCTCAGATTCAGCCCAAAGTCTTTGCCATGTTGTTTGGAAAACATCCCACGTTTTAGCGATATGATCAAAAAGTAGACTGCGATTTTGTGAAGGACGAGACAAAGCATTAAGCAGCAAGTTGGCCACAAATTGTCCTAAGTCAAAGCCAAATGGGCCATAGAATGCAAACTCAGGGTCAATTACTTTTGTTTCGTATTCACTGGCAAAAATGCTACCCGTGTGCAGATCGCCGTGTACAAGCGTTTGGCTACTTGTTAAAAACTTTTGTTTAAGCTTAGCGACTTCAAGCTTGGTTTCTTCATCTGCCCATAAGTCTTCTACCTCGCTTCTAAGCGTTTCTTCAAATTCATTTGTATCATAATCAAAAAACGGATCTGTAAACACTAAGTCTTCGGTAATATTGCATAAATCGGGATTGATATATTGAGCAACCAGCTCTTTTTTCTCCTGAGGCTTAATTGCAAAATCAGACGTCTTAAACGCGATATGAGCCAAAAACTTACCGACATGTTCTGAAAGAAGTGGATAGGCTTCTCCTTGGATTAATCCTGTACGAGAAATTGTAAGGTGAGACAGGTCTTCCATAACCGTGACAGCTAACGTTTCATCATGGTAGTAAACCTCTGGAACGAGTTCGGGTGTTAAGCTCCCAAACTGTTTGAGCGCATTGCTTTCAATCGTTGCGCGCTTGAGTGATAAAGGCCAGCTTTCTCCTACAACTTTCGCATAAGGAAGAGCTTGTTTTACAATGACAGACTTATTGGTTTGGTCGTTTACAATATAAAAAACGAGATTTAAATTGCCGTCACCAATTTCACGAGCCGTAAGAGCTTCGCTTTCGGAAAATAACTTCAGTTGTTTTACAAGTTTAATTGCTGTCATTTCATTTAGTGGCTCATATGTATAAGTTGTTATTGTCATTTTTATCTACCTCCATAAAAAATAAAAGTATAACCGGAGGCTTTTAAAACATATAAAAGCCTCTTTCGGTGAGTGAAAGAGGCTTGATGATCATTCAAACCTCTTATCTGCCAGAAAAATTTCTCTTTCTGTTGGAATTAGCACCGTGCCTTCATAAAACAACGAATTGTTTTATAGCGCTAAAAAAGCTGCGCTCCATTTTACAATGGTATTACGGTCGGTTGCTGGGCGTCATAGGGCCAAATCCCTCAGCCAACTCTTGATAAGAGTAAAGATATTATTTAATTTTGATTTATTTGACTTATTAGTAACTTCTGGAGAACATCTTATCATGTGAATTTTTGGATGTCAACAGCGAGATTTAATAAAATTCTGTACGACGATCTGTAAAGACCGGAATTTGTTCTCGGATTGTTTTTACGGTTGATAAGTCAATAGCTGCTGTTAGTATTTCTTCGCTCTCGCCTGCTTCTGCAATAATTTCTCCCCAAGGGTCAATGATTAACGAGTGACCAGCAAACGTGTTAGCGGGGTCATCTCCAGAGCGGTTGCAAGCAACCACGTAGCATTGGTTTTCAATGGCTCTGCTCACTAGAAGCGCTTTCCAATGAGCAAGTCTTGGTTTTGGCCATTGGGCAACGACAAAAAGGAGTTCTGCACCTGCGCTTGTATGAACGCGAATCCATTCTGGAAAGCGAATATCGTAGCAAATAACACCTGCGCATAGTGAGTTTTCGAGGGTAAAGATGTTTTTATCTTCACCTGGTTGTAAAAATAAGTGCTCATTCATCAATTTGAATAAATGTAGTTTGTTATATTGAGCGACCTCCTCACCTTCACGATTAAAGACATACATTGTATTCGTAACACCATCTTTTGTTTTTTTAGCAACTGATCCAGCAATGATATTTATGCTGTGCGTTTTTGCGAAAGCGGAGAAAAAGCTAGTCGCTTGCTTTCCTTCAGAGTCCGCGATAGCGTCGAGGTTCTGTAAATCATAAGATGTATCAAAAAGTTCTGGCAATATAAGAATATCTGGAGATTCAAGCAGTGCTTCTTTCATTTTTTTTTCAGCATGCTCGTAATTTTCTTTAGGATTTCCAAATGCAAGATTAAGCTGTAAACAGGCTACCTTTAAACTCATTAAGCTTCACCATCCCGATTTATTTTATAAAAATGACTTTACAAGTTGACTATTACAATATATTATTTGTGACTAGAATTTCAAGAATTTTTTGAGAAGGTGTTCACATGAAGCAATTTGAACAATCAGAACTATTAAAAAGTTTACCAAAACAATTTTTTGCATCCCTTGTTAGTAAAGTTTCAAAGGTGATAAAAGAAGGACATGACGTGATTAACTTAGGGCAAGGAAATCCAGATCAGCCAACGCCTCCTCATATCGTCAAGGCCCTTCAAGATGCGAGTGAAAACCCAAACTACCACAAGTACTCACCGTTTCGGGGGCAAGCTTTTCTGAAAAAAGCGGCAGCAACGTTTTACGAAAGAGAATATGGTGTTCAGCTGGATCCCGAAAAAGAAGTAGCTATTTTGTTTGGAGGAAAAGCCGGATTAGTAGAAATTCCTCAGTGCTTACTTAATCCTGGAGATACAGTTTTAGTGCCTGACCCAGGCTACCCAGATTATTGGTCAGGAGTGGAGCTAGCACGAGCGAAAATGGAAGTCATGCCTTTAAAAAAAGAGAATGGCTTTCTGCCAGTTTACGAGGAAATAAGCGAAGAAGTGAAGCAAAAAGCCAAGCTAATGTTTTTAAACTATCCAAATAACCCGACCGGCGCAGTAGCTACGGCACCATTTTTTGAAAAAACAGTTGAATTTGCTCGTCAGTATGATACGTGCATTGTGCATGATTTTGCGTATGGTGCAATTGGATTTGATGGCGAAAAGCCCATTAGTTTTATGCAAACTCCAGGCGCCAAAGAAGTTGGCATTGAAATTTATACGCTATCAAAAACGTATAATATGGCAGGGTGGCGAATCGGCTTTGCCGTTGGAAACGAAAGCGTGATTGAAGCGATTAACCTTTTACAAGATCACTTATTTGTAAGTGTATTTAGCGGCATTCAGCAAGCAGCCACGGTGGCTTTGCTAGATTCACAGAACTGCGTAGATGAATTAGTAGAACGCTACGAATCTCGTCGTGAGATTCTTATTCATGGACTGCGTGAAATTGGATGGGACGTTGAAGCTCCACCAGGATCATTTTTTGCATGGTTGCCTGTGCCAAAAGGTTATACATCAGAAGAATTTTCCGATTTGTTACTGGAAAAAGCTCACGTCGTTGTTGCTCCTGGAATTGGGTTTGGCGAATACGGAGAAGGCTATGTGCGCGTAGGTTTATTAACCGATGAAGAACGGTTGAAAGAAGCGGTTGATCGAATTGCTAAGTTAAATTTATTCAAAAAATACGTTGACAATTCTTTTTGAGTTGGCTTAATATGTAAGAAGTTGTTGATTCATGAACATATATTTTTGAAGAATACGATCAGTGTGAAAATCGATTATACAATATAAATAGCAATTTTCTTATTAAGAGTAGGTGGAGGGACTAGCCCTGTGAAGCCCGGCAACCGACTTAACGTTTCGTTAAGCACGGTGCTAAATCTTGCAGCAGTAGCTGAGAGATAAGAAGAGAGCAAAAAAGCCTCTTCTTTCTCACAAGAAGAGGCTTTTTTATTTCGTAACGATGGGAAATTTACAGCAAGGGAGTTTGAAGCAAATGAGTGAAATCGTTGCAAGTTATTTATTACATGATGAAAAAGGAAACTTTGAAAAAAAAGCAGAAGGCATTGCTCTAGGCTTAACGGTAGGTTCTTGGACAAACCTACCTCAGCTTGAGCAGGAGCAGCTTAGAAAGCATAAAGGACGCGTAGTTGAAATTACCCCACTTGAAGATTGCGATCGCGTAAACAACTATTTAGAGCAAACGACAAAGCAAGCGATTGTGAAAATTGGCTATCCTCTTGCTAATTATACAAATGATTTGCCTGCTATTTTAGTTACTGTTTTCGGAAAACTATCATTAGATGGAAAAGTTAAATTATTAGACTTGGAGTTTTCTAGAGAAGCATTATCTGCTTTTCCTGGCCCACGCTTCGGAATTGAAGGCATTCGAGAGAAGTTAAAAGTGTACGATCGTCCTCTTGTTATGAGCATTTTTAAAGGTGTAATTGGGCGTGATATAGATTATTTAACCGAGCAGCTTCGTGCACAAGCGCTTGGAGGTGTGGATCTTGTAAAGGATGATGAAATTCTATTTGACAATGAACTGACACCGTTCGAACAGCGAATTACAGAAGGAAAAAAAGTGCTTGATGAAGTATATAAAGAAACGGGTCATCGTACGCTATATGCTGTAAATTTGACGGGGCGTACATTTGATTTAAAAGAGAAAGCTAGAAAAGCAGCTCAGTTAGGAGCTGATGCTCTATTATTTAACGTGTTTGCATATGGACTGGATGTACTCCAAGCTCTTCGGGAAGATGATGAAATTAATTTGCCAATCATGGCTCACCCAGCAGTAAGCGGTGCATTAACACCATCTGAATTCCATGGATTCTCAAATTCTCTTTTACTAGGAAAACTACTTCGTCTGGTTGGAGCAGATTTTTCATTATTCCCATCACCGTATGGCAGCGTTGCTATGCCTTTTGAAGATACAGCTGGAATTACGTACGAGGTAACTAGACCTCTATATACGTATAAGCAAACATTCCCGGTTCCATCAGCAGGTATTCATCCAGGAATGGTACCTCAGCTTATCTCGGATTTTGGTGTAGACAGCATTATTAATGCAGGTGGAGGCGTACACGGTCATCCGGATGGAGCAATCGGTGGAGGAAAAGCATTTCGTGCAGCAGTCGACGCTGCGCTTGCTGGTCAGACTTTAGAAGAAACAAATGATGAAGCGCTGCAAAAAGCACTTGATTTATGGGGAACAGTGAAAGTAAAGGGGTGATTGAGATGAAGATTTTCTGTGACTTTGACGGTACAATCACAAACAGCGATAACATCATTGCCATTATGAAACAATTTGCTCCCAGCGAATGGGAGACCATTAAAGACGATGTGTTAGCTGAGCGCGTATCAGTTCAAGAAGGAGTAGGGAAGATGTTTTCATTACTACCTACTTCTTTACAAGAAGAGATTGTGTCATACATTTTATCAAGTTCTGAGATTCGATCAGGGTTTGAAGAGTTTGTTCGTTATACAAAAGAGAAGCAGATTCCGCTTTATATTGTCAGTGGAGGAATTGATTTTTTTGTTGAGCCAATGTTAGAAGGGAAAGTAGAACAAGAAAAGCTTTACTGCAACGGCTCAGATTTTTCAGGGCAAACAATTCAAATTACGTGGCCTCATACATGTGATGAACATTGCCAAAATGGCTGTGGCTGCTGCAAGCCGTCAATTATACGAAGCTTGGCAACAGACGAAGATTTTATCATTGTAATTGGAGATTCCATTACAGATTTACAGGCAGCAAAAATGGCTGATTGTGTATTGGCACGTGATTTTCTACTTCATAAATGCAAAGAGTTAAATTTACCGCATCGTCCGTTTGAAACATTTCACGATGTCATTGAGCATATTAACGAATTATCGGAGGTGGAAGTATGAGTATTTTAGCACAGCAGCGCTTGCAAGAAATTGGAGATGTAAAAGAGGAACTTGCAGAACGAGATTGGTTTTTTGGAACGAGTGGGAACTTATCAATTAAGGTCAGTGACGAGCCAACAACTTTCTTCGTATCAGCGAGTGGAAAAGATAAGCGAAAGCGTACAAGTGAAGACTTTTTACTTGTAGACAGCCGTGGAAACGCAGCGGAAGAAACGCATCTAAAACCTTCCGCTGAGACGCTTTTACATGTTAAAGTTTATAACCATACAAACGCTGGATGTAGCCTGCATGTACACACAATTGATAACAACGTTATTTCTGAACTATATGGTGACGAAGGGAAAGTAACGTTCAAGGGACAGGAAATTATTAAAGCACTTGGTATTTGGGAAGAAGATGCAGAGATTACTGTTCCGATTATTCCGAATTATGCAGACATTCCGACGTTAGCTGAAGTCTTTGCTGAATATGTAACGGCTGATCAAGGAGCTGTTTTAATTCGCAACCACGGTATTACCGTATGGGGAAAAAATGCATTTGAAGCGAAAAAAGCGCTAGAAGCATACGAGTTTTTATTTAGTTATCACGTGAAAATTCTTTCACTAAAGAAATATAACCAACCAACACTTACTTAAGGGGGAGTTACATATGGCAAACATTCGTTTACATGAAACAGACGCACGTATTGAAAATCAAGAAGAGGTAGCAAGCTTTTTAGCTAGCAATGAAGTCATTTATGAAAATTGGGATATTACAAAGCTACCTGAAAACTTACGTGAAAAATTTAGTTTAACAGACGAAGAAAAAGAAGAAATCTTAGCTTCGTTTGATGCAGAGATTAAGGATATTTCTTCAAGACGAGGCTATCAAGCACAAGATGTGATTTCGCTGTCGGATACCACGCCTAACTTAGAAGAGCTATTAAAGAACTTCCAGCGTGAACACCATCACACAGACGATGAAGTTCGTTTTATTGTTAGTGGACATGGCATTTTCGTTATCCAAGGAAAAGACGGTTCATTCTTTGATGTTGAATTAGAGCCAGGGGACTTAATTTCTGTTCCGGAGAACGTGCGCCATTACTTTACATTAATGGAAGATCGCAAAGTAGTAGCAGTTCGTATTTTTGTTACAACAGAAGGCTGGGTGCCAATCTACGAATAAATTGAAGTTGTAGACAAGGAAAAATAGCAGGATGTGTGCGTAGGTAACGCAAAAGATGCCGCTTCTCTTCTTGATGAAGCGGCATTTTCTTAAGCAATAAAAAGCTTTAAGTGAGCGCTGGCTCTTCATTGCGCTAGGAATAATTCTTACTATTTTTATGAGATTAGTAAGGGATGGAGGAAGAAGATGAAACGTGCAAAGAAATGGTATAGTCCATTTATTTTCTTACTATTTGTTCTGTTCATCATGGTTGGATGTACGAACGAACAGCCTGATATAAACGCGACAAGTAAGCCACAAGTCAAAGAACAAAAAAGCACAGAGGCAAATTTTACAGCTAAAAATGTGAGTAAAGATACAAAAGTCGCGCTTATTGCGGAGTTTACAACGGGCACACACGCAGCTCAGTATATTAGCGGTGCGACAGCAGCTGCTAAAGAACAAGGTATTCAGCTTACGGTTTCAGATGCCAACAATGATCAGTCAAAGATGGCAGCTTATTTAGATACAGCAATCAATCAAAATGTGGACGGGATTATTATTAAGCACGGGCGCTCTGAAACGCTAGAACCTGGTGTAAAGCGTGCGGTTGCAAAAGGAATTCCTGTTGTTGCATTTGATGTTGAGCTAGATGTCGATGGTGTGACAACCATCGACCAAGATGACTACATGTTGGCACTTCAAGGCTTAAAGCAAATGATGCAGGATATTAATGGCGAAGGAAAGATTGTGTACATTTTCGTTGGTGGTTTTGCACCAATGGAAAAGCGAAATACCATTTATGAAGCTATGCTAGAACGCTATCCCGACGTAAAAGAAGTTGCGCGATTTGGAAATGCTACATCAAATACATCGCTAGATACGCAAACAAAAATGGCGGCTATCTTGAAAAAGTATCCAAATAAAGGTGATATTACAGCCGTGTGGGCACCATGGGACGAATTCGCCAAAGGAGCTACGCGTGCAATTAAAGAAGCAGGCCGAGATGAAATTAAAGTTTATGGCGTTGATTTATCGGATGAAGACTTACAAATGATGCAAGAGGAAAATAGCCCATGGAAAGCATCAGCAGCGGTAAATCCAGCAGCCATTGGTACAAAGCAAGTGGAGTTTGTGCTGCAAAGAATTTCTGGCCAAGACGTACCGAGGTATTACTCGTTTAACCCAACGCTTATTACTCAGGATGATTTACCTGATGCGCCTATTAACATGGACCAAGTGGGTGAATTTGTAGAAGCTTGGAATCAAAAAGAGTAGAGGAGAAGACAGATGACGATTGAACAATTAGAAATGAAGCATATCGCAAAGTCATTTGAATCATTTCAAGCGCTTCAAGATGTAGGTTTTACCGTGAAAAAAGGCGAAATCCATGCTTTATTAGGAGCAAACGGTGCAGGGAAAAGTACGTTAATGAAAATATTATCTGGAGCATACTCCGAATATAGTGGGAACATTTACAAAAATGGTCAATCTGTTACGCTTCGTTCTCCGAAAGATGCGAAAAATTTAGGGATTGCCATTGTTCATCAAGAAGTCGATGTCGCACTTGTCCCCTCCCTAACGGTGGCGGAGAATATTGCGCTGGACCGTCAAACAAGTAAAGGTAGCCCTGCAATCGTTAAGTGGAAGCAGCATGCGACTGAAGCGAAAAGTGCTCTTGCTACGCTGGGTTCAACGTTAAACGTTAAAAAAAATGTATCGGAATTAACGCTAGCAGAAAAGCAGCAAGTATTACTTGCTCGTGCCATCTTACAAGATGCAGAATATATTATCTTGGATGAACCAACAGCACCGCTAAGTCAACATGAAACAAAGCGCTTGTTTGAAGTTGTGGATAACTTAAAGCAAAAAGGGGTGGGCATTATTTATATTTCCCATCGTCTTCAAGAAGTTAGTGATTTGTGCGACAAGTACACCGTGCTAAAAGATGGAAAGCATATTGTGACAAAAGCAATTGGACAATCAACAATTCAAGAAATGATTACATTTATGCTAGGAAAACAAATAGCACAAGAGTCGGTACGTGAAGAAGTAGCAGTTGGAGATGAACTGCTTCGTGTAGAACAATTGTCTCTACCAAGTGTACTACAAGGTATTTCGTTTCATGTTAAAGAAGGAGAAGTTGTTGGTATTGCAGGGCTTGTCGGTGCAGGGAAAACAGAATTATGTCGCAGCTTATTTGGTCTGGAAAACAAAACAACCGGACATTTATCAATGCGCAACCATCCACTTTTAGTAAATCGCTCTCCGCGCTACTATATTAAAAATAAGCTTTCTCTCATACCAGAAGAAAGACGAAAAGAAGGTATTTTAGTAAATGAACCCATTATGCTTAACTTGTCACTTCCTAGCTTAAAAAATTTTACGAAGTGGACGTTTGTACAAAAGCGAAAACAAAGAGAAGCCACTCAGACTGTAGCCACGAATATTGGAGTTAAAGCCGCGTCTGTTATGCAAGAAGTAAAAACGCTAAGCGGTGGTAATCAGCAAAAAGTAGCCATTGGTAAATGGCTTTTAAAAGAGACTGACGTGTATATATTTGATGAGCCCACAAAAGGCATTGATATCGGATCCAAACAAGAAATTTTCTCCATAATGAATGAATTAACCAAACAACAAAAAGGCATTTTATACGCAACTTGTGAATTTGATGAATTACTCAACATAGCTGATCGAATCTACGTTATGTATAACGGGACAATTGTAAAAGAACTATCGAAAGCCGAAGCAACGTATGAACAATTATTTTATTACGCGTCTGGAGGAACGGTATGAGTGCAGAGTTAGTGAATGAACAAGTAAAAACAAAAAAACAAACAGGACAGTGGATGGAGTTTGTCACAAAATACGGTACAGTAGTAGCTATTTTACTAGTCACCATCTTTTTTTCAATTGCTTCACCCAATTTCTTAACTCCAGGAAACATCAGCGATATTTTACGCTCAATTTCAATTGTCACGCTTATCGCATTAGGTGTGACAATTTCATTGACTGTCAATGGCCTTGATTTATCGGTTGGCTCGACGGCTGGTTTAGCAACTATTCTATCAGCATCTATGCTTGTCTTGCATCGGCAAGAGTTGCTAGTAGCATTGTTAATTCCAATTTTAGCTTCCCTACTTGTGGGGCTTGTGAATGCATTTTTTGTGGTGAAAGTTAAAATTCCTGATATTTTAGCCACGCTGTCAATGATGTTTATTGTACAGGGAATCTTGTTAACCTATACGAAAGGATCGGCTATTTATACGAATATGCCTTTAGAAGGTGGGGAGCGTGCACCTGGAATCTTTATTTTTTCCTTTTTAGCACTAGGACAAGGGCATGTTCTGGGAGTTCCTGTGCCAGTGATTATTATGCTCCTAGCTGTCCTCGTTGTCCATATTTTCTTTACATATACAAAATATGGACGATTCTTTTATGTAACGGGTGGAAATATGGAAGCAGCAAGGCTTTCAGGAATTCCAGTCAATCGCTACCGTATGTATGCTTATGTGTTATCGAGCTTACTAGCAGGGATTGGGGGAGTTGTTTTAGCAGCAAGAATTGGGGTGGGAGAAGTGAATGCAGGGGCTCCTTTTCTAATGGATGCTGTTGCTGCAGCATATATCGGTTTCTCCGTATTTGGGGCAGGTAAACCGAATATTATTGGCACGCTGCTTGGGTCTATTTTAATTGGCGTCCTCTTAAATGGTTTAACGATGTTAAATGTTCCGTACTATACACAAGACATTATTAAAGGGACGGTTCTTGCAGCTGCTTTAGCTCTTACATACTACCGTTCAAAGAAATAATTACGCAAGATTGCACGAGGTGACTTTGTCATCTTCGTGCAATTTTTTTGTTTAAAATCGGGCAAAGTAAGGGAAATATGCAAATAAAAAGGGGGCTATAAAATGAAGCGAATTGTTGTGATTGGAGGCGTAGCGGCTGGTATGAGTGCAGCATCTCAGCTACGTCGCTTAGACAAAGAAGCCGAAATTATTGTATTTGAAAAAGGCCGGGATGTTTCATATAGTGCATGCGGTATGCCGTATTATTTATCAGGTGTTGTGAAAAAGCAAGAAAGTCTTATCGCTCGAACAGTTGATGAGTTTAAAGAGCGTGACATCACGGTTCATCTTCAACATGAAGTAAAAGAAGTGAATCACATAAAGAAATATGTTGTTGTACATAATCATCAAACAAATGAGTCACAAGAAGTGTCGTACGATGAGCTCATTATTGCAACGGGAGCTTCAGCAGTAAGGCCACCCTTTATGGTTGATGCTCAAAATATATTTTCATTAAAGACGTTAGAAGACAGTACGAATATTCATCGTTATTTAAAAGAGGAAAATGTACAAAAAGTTGTGATTATCGGCGGTGGATATATTGGAATGGAACTAGTAGAAACCATGCATTTATTAGGAAAGCAAGTGTCTGTTATTGAGCGTGGAGATCATATACTGTCCATGTTTGACAAAGAAATCGCTACACCAATACAAGACGAGCTAAAAAAGGATATTGCTTTTCATGTGAATGAAGAAGTGGAAGAGTTAATTGCAGATTATGAAAAGATAACGGCGGTTCGTACCAATAAAAATACGCATGAAGTAGACCTTGTTATTGTAAATGTGGGAGTGAAACCAAATACATCTTTCTTAGAGAGAAATGGCATTCGAATGCTAGAAAATGGTGCAATTCTCATTAATGACAAAATGGAAACCAACGTTCCGCACCTATATGCAGCGGGTGATTGTGCAAGCAGCTATCATCTTGTGTTGAAAAAACCGGTTCATTTTTCACTTGGTACAATTGCTAATAAGCAAGGACGAATTTTAGGCGCAAACCTAGGAGGAGAAAATAAACGGTTCCCAGGTGTCATTGGTACAAGCATCTTAAAAGTTATGGATTTAGAAGTTGCTAAAACTGGAATTACTGAAAAAGAGGCAAAAGCAGAAAACCTTCAATATAAAGCAGTTACGGTAGACGCTTATAATCACACACCGTACTATCCAGATGCAACAAAAATGTTAATTAAACTCGTTTACGAAAAAGACACACATATTATACTAGGAGCACAAATTATGGGTGATTCAGAAGCAGCTAAGCGAATTGATGTGTTTGCAACAGCCATCACAGCAGGATTAACAACTGAGCAGCTAACCTTGCTGGATCTTAGCTATGCTCCACCTTTTGCTACCGTTTGGGATGCGGTTCAAATTGCTTCTCAAAAAGCCACATAATGACAAACCGACGTGGATCTATCACGTCGGTTTATCATTTAAAGGAGACATTGCAAAATTTGTAGATGCGCTGTCATATCTGCATGTTTTGTCGAAGAGGAATTTTTTTCTAAAAACAAAAGCTTGGAAAATCAACATTGGTAACGCTTTCTTTTTTAGTGTAAAAAAAACTTTATAAGAAAAATGTCTATTATTGCGACTCTATTTACATATTTAGTAGAATTTGTAATAATGCGTTATAGGCTAATTTTCTTTTAATAGGAGAGGATCTTGTGTTTGGTTTAAAAAAGCAAAGTAAATCAGAAGCGTTATTTATACAAATTGTGAGGAAAAGACAAAAAATGGTGGAGATTGGTGAAAAAACAGGTTTATCAAGTGAAGAAACCATTACCTGTAGCCAAGAGTTAGATCAACTTTTGACGCTTTACCAAAAACAACTGTTGCGTGAGGAAGAAGATCGGACAAGCATTACAGAAACAATCGGTCGCTTTTTATCTTTTTCAAAATCGTAAAAAAGGGCAGCAAAGATGTGCTCTAATCTGCCCTGTATCTACTAGTACCTTAAAAGAAGTTAATAAGAAAAACCATAAATAGCAGGCCGATGATGAAAGAATATGTTGCAAATCGTTCATTTCCATCTCCATGGCTTTCCGGTATTAGCTCTTTGTAAATGATAAACAGCATTGCTCCAGCTGCGAATGCTAATCCGTACGACACAAGAGACTCGACAAAATTAGTGAGATAAAAACCAAGTAGCGACGTAATAATTTCTACAGATCCTGTTAATGTTGCAATTAAAAATGCTTTCAACTTACTGATATTTTGCTGTACTAAAAACAGAGCAACCAATAACCCTTCCGGCGCATTTTGTAATCCGATGGCTAAAGCAATCAGGTTTCCAGTGTTTTCTGTATCCGATGCATAGCTTACACCAACTGATAGTCCTTCCGGCAAGTTATGTAGCGTGATTGCTGCAATAATCAATAAAGCTTTTTCGTCAAACTGAATCCCTGTTTTAGAATGCTCTAAATCAATATGAGGTATGTTTTGTTCTAAAATTGTAAGCGTCATGACCCCGAGTAAAAGCCCAATTGCTAACGAATAAAAGTTCCCGCTTGCAAGGGATTCAGGAATTAAGCTCATTGTTGAAGCAGCCATCATAATGCCGGCTGTAAACGCCAGCAGCACATCTTTCCAGCGATGCGTTACTGCCTGATTCATAAATAAAATCGGCACAGCACCAAGCCCTGTGGATAGTGCAGAAAGAATACTGCCTATAAGTACATCTGTCATAACAATCTCCTTTTTCTTCTATCGTTCCACGTAATTACTACACTCATTATAATCTTCTTTATCTTTTCGTGAAAGTAGAACTTCTCTTATATGTTCATATGAAAAAAGCTTGAAGGCCATCGCTTCAAGCTTTTTTGATTGCAGTTATTTCGAAAAGTAAAGGGAATGCACTTGTTTTGCAATCTCTTCAATTTTGTTTGACACTTGAGGAATTCCATAACCAACAAACAGCGGAGAGGTTGCAAAGCGAGGGATAACTTTACATGCGCTTCGCCCATCATCCAGCTGATAAAAGAACAGGTTGTAGCTCGTACAGCTACGGTGGAAATGATTAAGCAAATAATGAGTAGCAGCTTGAACATAATCGGCTACTTCTTTATTATGTTTTTGAATATTCGATGTTACGATATTAAATTCAAAAAATCCCATGCGTGGCTTTATAGATAAGTTAAACTCAATATCTTTGTTTTGTTGAATTGAAATGCCTTCAAAATGCGCATTTGTAATATTTGAGCTTGTATCAAATGTTTTCAACCCGATAATTTGCATATGCGGATGGCGAAGAGAACCACCTGACATGGGCCCATGATTTTTAAAGAATAAAACGGACTCATATTTTTTGCTCTGGATCATCTGTAGCCAGCGAGTCGTCACAAATGAAAACAGTTTATACAAATGCTCTTTTGGATATTCTGATAGTTCTGATTGACATTGATCTGTTTCGATAATGACAGTTTGATAAGCATCTTGGAGAACGGGATACTTGTTTTCTAACCATATAATTGAATCTTCTCTTTCAATAATGCCGGTTAGAGAGTCCACATCACAGAATGGACAAGGATTTTGACGATTTACAATGGTTTCTGGTTTTTGTGAACCAATTGCTGAATTAAAAAATAAATGAGATGGTTTCATAAGCTTCACCTTTTTAATCTAATTATATCTATTGTAGTAGAACAATTAGCAGAAATCTACTGTTTAGCTTGCTTCGTTGACTTTTTAACCAAATTTTAGTATTATCTTGATATCGAGATAAATTAAAAAAGGAACTGATAAAAATGGATTCAACAGTAAATCGAGAAGAATTAGATCAATCTTTAAAATTATTCATTGTTCTATCAAGAGCGAATCGTTCCGTTATGGAGCATGTTCATAAGTTTATTCAACAACATGGTATGAACCCAACTGAATTCGCTGTATTAGAGCTTTTATATCATAAAGGAAAACAGCCTCTTCAACAAATTGGTGGCAAAATCTTATTGGCAAGCGGTAGCATCACGTATGTTATTGACAAGCTAGAGAAAAAGAGCTTTTTAGAGCGTGTAGCTTGTCCAAACGATCGTCGCGTAACGTATGCGCAAATTACGGAATCAGGAAAAGAAATGATTGAAAGCATGTTTCCTGACCATGAAATGCGTATTCATAGCCTTTTATCGGTGCTCACAAGTGAAGAGCAAGAAGTAGCCATTTCGCTATTAAAGAAAATTGGACACTATGCAGATGAGTATACACCGTCTGAATAAAGCAAAAAAAGCATCGATTTGATGCTTTTTTTGTATGGGGAAACAGTCATTGATGATTGATTAGAGGAGATTAAGCAATCATCACGAAGTACATAAATGAGCTTATAAAAAGAGAGGGGAAAAAGAAGTGACATTTGATCAATATACATACGAAAGACCAGATTTAAATCAGCTGAAAAAAGAGTTTAAACAAAGTATTACTATTTTAAAAGAAGCTAAAAATATTGAAAAGCAGTACGAAGCTATCGAAGAACTAAACGAGTTGCGAACAGATTATAGTACGATGAGCAACTTGTGTTATATTCGCCACTCTATTGATACAAACAATGAGTTTTATCAAAGAGAGCAGGATTATTTTGATGAAATTAGTCCTCTGTATGAAGAGCTTATGCATGAATACTATGAAGCACTTGTTTCATCAAGTTTTCGTGAAGAGTTAGAAGTTGCACTAGGAACGCAGTTATTTGCGTTAGCTGAAAGCCATTTAAAGACATTCCATCCATCTATTATTGAAGATTTACAGAAAGAAAATAAGCTTTCTTCTCAGTATACGAAGCTTATAGCCTCCGCTAAAATTATGTTTGACGGCGAAGAGCGCACTCTTGCCCAGCTGGAGCCTTTCATGCAGTCACCAAACAGGGAAATACGAAAAAATGCTGCTGCTTCACGCTTTCAATTTTTTAAAGATCATGAAGGTGAATTAGATCGTATTTACGATGAGCTAGTTCAGGTACGAACAAAAATGGCAAAGAAACTGGGATATAAGAATTTTGTAGAGCTTGGATATGCACGTATGACTCGTACAGATTATAATGCAGAGATGGTTCAAGCGTTTCGAGAGCAAGTCTTAACAGAGATTGTGCCATTAGCAGAAGAACTTAGAAAGAGACAAGCGAATCGCATTGGTGTTGACGAATTACTTTATTACGATGAGTCGTTTGAGTTTCAAACAGGCAATGCAATCCCAAAAGGAGATGCAAACTGGATTATTGAGAAAGGTAAAGAGATGTATAGTGAGCTTTCAGCAGAAACAGATGAGTTCTTTGGTTTTATGATGGATAATAACCTTATGGATTTAGTTGCCAAGAAAGGTAAAGCAGGTGGGGGCTACTGTACGTTTTTAGAACGTTATAAAGCGCCGTTTATTTTTTCGAATTTTAACGGCACGTCAGGTGATATTGATGTATTAACTCACGAAGCAGGGCATGCTTTTCAAGTATATCAAAGCAGAAATATTGGAGTAATGGAATATTACTGGCCAACTTATGAATCAGCAGAAATTCATTCTATGAGCATGGAGTATTTTACGTGGCCATGGATGGAAGGTTTCTTTAAAGAAGACACACCAAAGTATAAGTTCACGCATTTAAGCTCAGGGCTGCTTTTTTTACCTTACGGTGTAGCAGTTGACGAGTTTCAACATATTGTTTATGAAAATCCAACGCTTACGCCAGAAGAGCGAAAAAACGAGTGGAGAAAGTTAGAACATAAATACATGCCTTCTAAAAATTATGATGGCGAAACATACCTTGAAAACGGTGGATTCTGGCAAAAGCAATCTCATATTTACAACGATCCATTTTATTATATTGATTACACGCTGGCCCAAATTTGTGCATTTCAATTTTGGAAAAAAGACAATGAAAATCATGAACAAGCATGGAGAGACTATTTGCATTTATGTAAGCTTGGTGGAAGCAAGTCGTTTACCTCGCTTGTGAAAGAAGCCAATTTACTTTCGCCTTTTGAAGACGGCTGCGTAAAGTCGGTTATTGGTGATATTAAAGCCTATTTAAATAGTATAGATGATCAATCATTGTAAGGGAAGCGAGCTGAACAGGCTCGCTTTTGTTACTTTGTAAAGGAAATGAATGAGAAATATAAAGAAATGAGCATAGTGTAAAGAGTTTGTTAGAAGACTGTAAAAACGCTCTTTTTTCCTTTTTTTTGAACTATAATCATCTCAGGAGCCATGTTGAAGCACGTACATAGTGGCTCAATTGATTTGAAAGGGGACAGGTACGATGAGTAAAAGTTTCTTAGTCAAATTATTTGGAGCATTTGCAGCAATTACGCTTATGACAGCATGTAGTGCAGAAGAGGGAGAAGACACAACAGATCAAGAGCAAACGGAAGATGCGGAAGAAACAACTGGAGAACCAGCAGAAACACCGGTTGAGGAAGAAGCTGTAGAAGAAGGTACAGAAGAGCAAGGTGCAACAGAAGAGGCAGAGGAACCAGCTGAGGAAGATGAAACAGAAGAATCAACAGACGATCAAGAGGATAATCAATAAAATAGAAAGAAAGCGACTCCAATGGGGAGTCGCTTTTTCATTATTTTAGTTTAGAAGTAACGCTGATTTTTTGCTGGTCATTAGCATCAATGAAAACTTCGTTTATTTCTTCATCTGTTAATAAAAGGTCAGTTATTTGGTCCTCAACGTGCTCCTGTATAGCGCGACGCAGTGGACGAGCACCAAATGCCGGGTGGTAGCCAAGAGATGCTAGCGCTTCTTTGGCTTTATCTGTAACCTGTAGAGCAATGTTTTGTTCTTTAAGCGTTTCTTCTAATTCATGAAGCATAAGCTCAACAATTTTTACTAAGTGTTCTTGTTCAAGGTGATTAAATTCAATAATCGCATCGAAACGATTTAAGAATTCTGGTTTAAAGTAAGCAGAGAGGGAATCTAAAACAGAAGCATGTCTAAGTGCTTCATTCTCTGCTTCAAAGCCCACTGTAATTTTCTTTTCTCCTACACCTGCGTTACTTGTCATAATGATTACCGTATCTTTAAAGCTTACGGTACGGCCTTGACTATCAGTTAAGCGTCCGTCCTCTAAGATTTGGAGGAACATATGCTGAACGTCAGGATGCGCTTTTTCAATTTCATCAAGTAAAATAATAGAGTAAGGGTTACGACGAACTTTTTCAGTTAATTGGCCGGCTTCGTCATGACCTACATAACCTGGAGGTGCACCAATCAGTTTAGACACCGCGTGCTTTTCCATATACTCACTCATATCAAGACGAATCATCGCATCTTTTGTTCCAAACATTTCTTCTGCTAGAGTTTTTGTAAGCTCTGTCTTACCAACCCCTGTTGGACCAACAAATAAGAAAGATCCAATAGGACGGTGTTTCGCTTTGAGCCCAGCACGAGAGCGACGAATTGCTTTTGCAACTTTTTCTACTGCTTCGCTTTGCCCAATGACTTTGTCAGAAAGGTTTGCTGACAGGTTGTTCATTTTATGAGCTTCATTTTCTTGGAGTTTTCCAACTGGAATACCCGTTTTCTTTTCAATGATTGCTTGAATATGTTCAACTGTAACTTCAGCTTTTTCTTGCTCTTGGTTTAGCTGTTTTTCAAGCTTTGCTTCTTCATCACGAAGTTTGGCAGCAGCTTCATATTTTTCTTCTTTTAAAGCTGTTTCTTTTGCCACAGCAATTTCTTTTAGTCGCTTATCAATATCATCTTTGTTTGTAATACCTGCTTTTAAGTTCATTTTTGAGCCAGCTTCATCTAATAAATCAATGGCTTTATCAGGTAAGAATCGGTCTTGGATATAGCGATGTGATAAATTTACACAAGCTTTAATGGCATCTTCAGTAAAGTTAACGCTGTGATACGCTTCATATTTGTTTTGAATGCCTTTTAAAATTTGGACGGCTTCATCTACAGATGGTTCATGGACCATTACAGGTTGGAAACGACGCTCAAGAGCCGCATCTTTTTCAATAGCGCGGTATTCTTTCAGCGTTGTGGCACCTACAACCTGAAGTTCACCTCTGGCCAATGCTGGTTTTAAGATGTTGCTTGCATCCATTGAACCTTCAGCAGAACCAGCTCCAACAAGCAAGTGAATTTCGTCAATGAATACAATGACGTTTTTGCGCTGCTGTAGTTCACTGATTAGCTGTTTCATGCGCTCTTCAAACTGACCACGAATACCCGTGTTTGCTACAAGAGCAGCGACGTCTAGTAAGTATACGTCTTTATTCATGAGTTTTGAAGGAACATCGCCTTCTGCAATTTTTAATGCTAAGCCTTCGACAACAGCAGTTTTACCTACACCAGGCTCACCAATTAAAACAGGGTTGTTTTTGTTACGGCGGTTTAAGATTTCAATGACGCGTTCAATTTCTTCGTCACGTCCAATAACAGGGTCAATTAAACCAGCTTTTGCAATTTGTGTTAGGTTGCGACCAAATTCGTCTAAGAATCCACCACCGTTTCCTCCTTGTTGAGGAGTAGGCTGCTGAGCTGATTGATTCATGGCTTGTTCGTTTGCTAACTGATTGAATAAATCATCAATGTTCATGAAATGACCACCTCCAAATCCAGACGGCATCTTATTTTGTTTCATTAATGATTGATAACATGTATGGCATAAACGATATTGTGATTTTTGTTGGTTAGCTTGTACGTTTAAATAAATTGTTGCTTCACGTTGTTGACAGTTTTGACACATCATTTAAAAGACCTCCTTAGAATAATTAAATGAATGTAATCATTGATCAAGTAGCCAATTTGACTTTGACTATATTTGACCTTTGTGAGTTTATTATACTTTGACCTTTTTTGACTTTCAAGTGTTTTGCTTATACTTTTGTTTTGGAAGTTATTTCTTATTTCAAGTAGAATATTTTGTGTTTTGCTTGTTATCTTTTATATAAGGATTCAGGTAGAACGCACATAATAAGGAGTGATTTCCGCTTCGAATTGCTCCCTTTTCATAGGATCTCAGAGTACTCGCTAGTCCCACAGGAATCGCACCTGCCTCCTTGATTATTATGTTCCAGCGGTATTTTAAGCTGCTTGGCTCATCTCCTAGAGTCTTACATCTTGTGTTTCAATCACCTATTCCTTTAATAGTTATAAATAAGAAGTATAAGTAATGTACCCGATTAGAATTGGGCAAAACATAGAAAAGAGAGTGGAATTTATTGACGAGGTTGTTTTTTTGACGAGAAGCGATTGACAGTAGTAGGAATAACCCATATACTTCAACTATGTTTAGTGCATAAAAGCATAAAAGCGTTTAAGTGAAAAAGAGATTGAGGGGAACAAGTTAATGAAAAAAGAGATAACATTTGGACAGTCGATCGGGATTGTGGTTGTTTTATTAGGACTTATTTTTGCATCATTATTTTTATTAGGCTTAGCACCACATGTTCCATTACTTATTAGTATTGTGACGCTTTGTATCATTGGGGCACTTATGGGTGTGAAATGGAAAACTTTTGAACATGGCATTATAGAAGGAATTAAAGTAGGGATTAAGCCCATTTTAATTCTTATGCTTGTGGGTGTATTAATTGCCGCTTGGATGGTAGGGGGAACAATTCCAACTATTTTATCGTATGGATTCAATTGGATTTCACCGCAGTATTTTTTAATTAGTGCACTTTTAATTACAATCTTGGTATCCAGCTTTACTGGAAGTACGTTTACAACGATTAGCACGGTTGGAGTGGCTTTATTTGGTATAGGGACGGCAATTGGAGTAAACCCAGGTCTTGCTGCAGGAATCATTGTTTCCGGAGCAGTATTTGGTGACAAAATGTCTCCGTTATCGGATACGACCAACTTTGCTTCCGGGATTGTGGGAGTACCGTTGACGACTCATATTCGTCACATGTTATGGACGACGTTACCAAGTATTATTGTAACGGCTGGGATTGCATTGGTCATTGGCATCAGCACACATCGAACGGGAGTAAACTATGGGGATATTGAAGCTGTACAAAATGCGTTAGGTGATACGTTTAATCTTAATCTCCTAACACTTTTATCACCGCTTGTTGTATTGATTTTATCTATTAAGCGATTTGATGTGCTTCCTACTTTGGTAATTGGAGTTATTATTGCCGTAATAACAGGGGTACTGTTACAGCCGACTGTTACATTAGGAAGCATGCTTGGTGCTCTGCAAAGCGGTGGTCAAATTGATTCCGGCAACGAAATTGTAAATGCTATCGTAACAAAAGGCGGACTGGACTCAATGATGTTTTCAGTGTCCCTTGTCATTATTGCCCTAGCTCTTGGTGGGTTGATGCGTGAGCTTGGCGTTGTTCAAGCTTTAATCGAAGGATTAGCTAAGCAAGTGCGAAGAAGCGGCGATGTAGTGCTGTCAACGATTCTTTCATCTATTGGCGTTAACGTTATAACTGGAGAGCAATATTTATCGATTTTATTACCTGGGCAAACATTCAAGCCGCTTTACGTAAAGTGGAACTTAAAGGAGAAAAATTTGTCTCGTACATTAGAAGATGGAGGAACGGTTATTAACCCATTAATTCCATGGGGAGTAAGCGGAGCTTTTATTTCACAAACCCTTGGTATTCCTGTGGTGGAGTATTTACCTTTTGCGTTTTTCTGTCTACTATGTCCAATATTTGCTGTAATTTTGGGTTATACAGGTCTCGGTATTGCTAAACAAAAATAATTTATGAAGTCAAAAGCCTCGCGTTCTTAAGCATTACTTAAAAACGCAAGGCTTTTTGTTATACTAATTATGTTTACTTGTTGCTGTTAAAGGTAATGAGAGTAGAAGCCTTAATCTTTTTCTTCCAAAAAAGAGAAAGTAGTAATACAATAAACCATAACGTTTAGTTAGAAGGTAATTTGTGAAGGATTCCACAAAAATCCTTTTTAGCAAACATTTAAAAAGGGTAAGGCAAAAAGAAACGGTTCATCATAAAAAGAGATAAAAGTTATTAATTGAGGAGAGGATTCTGTTTGAAAAAGTGGGGGTTCATTGTACTGCTTACCATCGCTGTACTTGGCGTGACCGCTGTTTTTTATCGAGCGGAAAGCGGCGATGTAAACAAAGAAAAAGTGCATTTATTTTCACCTTATGCTAGTAATGTTGATATATATCAAATCACTTATCCAAGCGATGGGTTACAAGTTAAAGGATTTCTATTACAGCCTAAAGACATTGTGGATAAAAAATATCCGCTGCTAGTTTATAATCGTGGTGGAAACCGTGAACATGGTATGATTCGAGATAAAACCTTGCGCTACTTATCATCATGGGCTGATAAAGGTTATGTTGTGGTTACGACACAATATCGTGGAAATGGCGGAAGTGAAGGGGTCGAAACATACGGTGGAGACGATATCCATGACGTCCTTAACCTTATTAAATGGGGAGAACAGCTGCCTTATGTAAACCCTGAACAAAAAGTAGCGCTTGGCTATTCACGTGGTGGAATGATGACGTATTTAACAATGAAAAACGGCATATCTTTTGACGCCGTGGTTGTTCAATCTGGAATTACGGATATGTTTCAGTTTTATGATCAAAGGGGCTCTGAAATGAAGCAAGTGTTAAGAGATATTGTTGGAGATCCTAAGATGTATCCTGAACGATATAAAAGCCGATCGGTTGTCTATTGGAGTGATAAAGTAAATTCACCGCTTCTTATTTTACAAGGAGATCATGACAAAAAGGTACACCATACCCAGGCAGAAAAGTTAGTAGCGCAGCTTGAAGAACAAAATAAAGAGTATAAATACGTCTTATACAAAGGTGGAGATCATCCACTAAGCAACTATTATAATGAGTATAATGCAGAGATTGATAAATGGTTTCAACAGCATTTAGTTGAATAAAAGTGGAAAACATATTCGTCCGTTTTTCGTACATCCTAGAAAGGAACACTACAGAAAAGGATGATGAAACGATGACACAATCAAAAAGACAGCAAGAGCGTCAATGGAATGTGCGTAAACAGTCGCAAAATCCATCTCATGGAAAAGTAAAGTCATTTGAAGAATTAGCAGAAGAGATTACGCCAAAAAATAAAAATAAATAATAAAACCCCCTCGATTCGAGGGGGTTTTTTGGGTTGTTTAAATTAAGGGTTAGTAGACCACATGCCGGCAGATTTGATGAAGATACGAGGATGTAGCTTCAGCTGCGCTACCATGATTTCTGCTAAATCTTCAGGCTGCATTACTTTTTCAGGGTTACCGTCTGTAAGGTTTTCTTTATATGCAAGCTCTGTAGCAACCGTACTTGGTGTTAAAGCAGTTACACGAATATTATGCTTGCGTACTTCAAGAGCAAGAGACTCTGTTAGACCTAATAAGCCAAACTTTGAAGCACTGTATGCACTTGTGACAGGAGCGCCTTTTTGTCCAGCAGTAGAAGAGATATTAATGATGTCTCCACCATTTTTCTCAATCATTTGTGGTAAAACGGCTCTTGTAACGTAATAGACACCCATTAAGTTGATATCAATAATTTGCTTCCATTCTTCAGGAGATAATTCTAAAAAGCCTCCAAATTTTCCGATACCCGCATTGTTAATTAAAATGTCTGCTTTACCTAGTTGGTTATGTAAGTAATCAACCGCCTTATTTACTTCTTCAATTGAAGATACGTCGGCTGTAGCATAAGCCACCTTCACACCAAGTGCTTCCACTTCTTGGGCAACGGCTTTTAAATCAGCTTCTGTACGTGCTAGTAAACCCAGGTTAACTCCTTCTTTTGCTAAATCAAGCGCTGTTGCTCGGCCGATACCTTTACCTGCACCAGTAATGATGGCTACTTTTCCTTGTAATGATTGTCCCATCTTCCATCACTCCTTCTGAATTAAATTATCCCTATTGCTAAAAATAAGCTGCAAATCATGTTAAATGAGCAGCTAAATAAATTAGCAATTTATCTAATCCTACAAAATACAGAGAAGCATTGTCAAAGCTCTTGCTCTATAAAGCGGTTAAAAATACCAAGATAGCTGAATAAATTTCCTGCATAAACAGAAACTATAAGGACTTGAAGAGCAATGCTGTGCCGTTTGAAAAATGGAGGATGAAGTATGCGAATAAAAAAACTATCAGAATTAAAAAGTCGATCTAAAAAGTCTAAAGAAAATGAATCACAACCAACAGCTGAATCTTCATCTTCCAATACTGAACTGTTAGAAAGCGTAAAAGATAATTTAGATGCGGTGAAAACAGAGCTTGGAGATAGTGCAGATGTGGTTTGTCGGGAATTTGCCATTTCAGTTGAAGAAAAATTTCGATTAGGCCTTATTTACATCGACGGATTGGCGAATGAAGATAGTGTACAAGAGTTTACGATGGAATCCATTATGCACAATCATACGAAACAGCTTGTTCATGATGACGGTGCTGTGAATATGTTTGAGCTCATTAAAAATTACAGCTTAGCAATCGGAGAAATTAAAGAAGTCACTCTTTTAGATGACGTTATCCTACATGTTTTATCAGGTGATACAGCTTTATTCATAGAAGGTTATCAAACGTGTATCATTGCTAGTACAAGAGGATGGGGAGAACGAGCCATTTCAGAACCACAGGCTCAAACCGTGGTACGTGGACCAAGAGATAGCTTTACTGAAACGCTGCGTACCAATACGGCACTGGTAAGAAGGCGAATTAAATCCCCTAATTTACGAATGGAGTCTCAGCAAATCGGTAAAGTAACGCAAACAGACGTAGCGATTATGTATGTAAAAGGAATTGCGGATCAGCAAGTAATTGAAGAAGTAAGGTCCCGACTTTCTAAAATTGATATTGACGGTATATTGGAGAGTGGGTACATTGAAGAACTAATTCAAGATGAAGGTTATACTCCGTTTCCAACTATCTACAATACAGAAAGACCAGATTCAGTATCTGCAGGTTTGTTAGAAGGTCGCATAGCAATCTTTGTAGACGGAACGCCGTTTGTTTTATTAGTTCCGGCTCTATTTATTCAATTCTTTCAAGCTGCTGAAGATTACTATCAGCGCGCAGACATTAGTACGCTCATTCGTATTATCCGATACGTTGCCTTTTTCTTAGCTTTATTAACCCCATCTGCTTATGTTGCGCTTACCACCTTTCACCAAGAAATGCTTCCGTTTGGTTTGCTTATTAGCATCGCAGCTCAGCGTGAAGGTGTCCCTTTTCCGGCTGTAATTGAAGCGTTGATTATGGAAGTGGTTTTTGAAATTTTACGCGAGGCAGGAATTCGATTGCCAAGAGCCGTAGGTTCTGCTATTTCCATTGTAGGTGCACTCGTATTAGGAGAAGCTGCCGTGCAGGCGGGACTGGTGTCACCCGCGATGGTTATTGTCGTATCGATTACAGCCATCAGTAACTTTGTTTCACCAGCTTACGATATGGCGATTGCTGTAAGGATGCTCCGCTTTGCTTTAATGCTTTTAGCAGCAACGTTTGGCTTGTTTGGTATTATTTTAGGCCTTATTTTAATGATTCTACATCTATGCAGTTTACGGTCATTTGGCATTCCATATATGACGCCAATGGCTCCGTTTGTCAGTCGAGATCAAAAAGATGCACTCATTCGTCGTTCGCTAAAGAAAATGAATACGAGACCAAAGCTCATTAGTGAACAAAATGTTGTACGTGAACGGTCAAATGATGAGAACTAGCTTTTATAAAGGTGGATGAAGCATGAAACGAATAGTACTTGTATTATGCATCTGTCTACTCCCATTATCAGGCTGTTGGAGTAGTCGAGAGCTAAATGAATTGGCCATCACCGTAGCGGTAGGTATTGACGAAGTAAAAGATGGAATTGAGTTAACCGTTCAAATTATTAACCCGGGTGACATTCAAGCCCAAACGCCGACGAATGGTCCCTCCGTTACTACGTATTCGGTTAAAGCAGATTCTGTCATGGAAGCTCTGAGGAAAATGACAATTGAATCACCTAGAAAAATATACTTATCTCATTTGCGGATGCTGGTTCTTAGCGAAGGAATTGCAAAACACGGAATTGCTGAAGTGTTAGATTTTTTCGCACGAGATCATGAAGTGCGAACCGATTATTTTGTCGTAGTAGCAAAAAATTCACGCGCTTCATCCGTTTTAAATGTGTTGACAACTATCGAAAAAATTCCAGCCAATTATATGTTTGCTGCACTGGATACGTCACAAAAAGTTTGGGCGCCTACGCGAGGTGTAAAGCTGAACGAGCTGATTAGTAACTTAACGAGCCAGGGCAAACATCCTGTGTTAACCGCTGTTCTTGTAAAAGGCAACCGTAAAAAAGGGGGAGATATGGAAAATGTCCAGCGAATTAACCAAGACACAATTCTAAACTTTAGAGGCCTTGGTATTTTTAAGGGAGATGAACTTGTCGGCTGGTTTAATGAAAGTGAAAGTAAAGGATACAACTACGTCACTGGAAACGTAAAAAGCACCGTCGTTGTTATTCCATGTGAAAAAAAAGAAAAATCTCATGACATTATTGGAGTGGAGATGCTTCGAACGAGTACGGATATTAAAAGTCGTATGAAAGATGGAAAGCCTGTAATTGAGGTGAATTTAAAAGGGGAAGCAAACGTTGCTGACGTAGAGTGTCAAGTTAACTTGCAAGATCCTGCTATGATTACTGAACTAGAGAAAAAAGCTGAACATGATGTGCGAGATAAAATGCAAAGAGCAATTAAAACAGCACAAAACGATTATCAAAGTGACATCTTTGGTTTTGGAGAAGTCTTTTACCGGCAAAATGTAAAGGATTGGAACAAAATGAGAGATAACTGGGATGAAATCTTTTCGGAAGAGTTAGAAGTGAACTTAAAAGTAGATGTACAAATACGTCGACTTGGCACGCTGAATAACTCATACATGAAAGAAATGCAGAATTAATGGAGCATGGAAAATTTACTGCTATTTTTAGGCGTATTTAGTTTTTTAGCATATAAGGCGATTCTTCCTCTTTATAAACAAAGACGAATAAAAGAAATAGTGATATATGGAATATTTTCTGCTGTAGGAATGGTAATGTGGGTAGCGGTTATTTTCCGAATAACAATTCCAACTCCGCTGTATGCTCTTGAGTTTTGGATGCAGTCCATCATTGATGCTTTCTCTTCATTTTATTAGGTGTAGGTGTCCAGTATGAACCAAAAAGAAGTAATAAGTGGGAAACAGTTTTTTACATTAATCTACGTATTCTCCATTGGGAGTGCAGTTTTAGTTGTACCTACTGTATTATTAGCTGTGGCAAGAAACACCGCTTGGGTTTGTGCAATTATTGGAACGGGAAGTGGGCTCTTATTTGCAGGGCTTCTACTAGGGTTAATCAAAAAATACCCTCAATCGACGTTGATTGATATAGCGAAGAAGTCTTGTGGCAAATATGTCGGAGGAATAATTAGCGTGTTGTATTTGCTGGTGATGCTACTAGAGGGTTCTTTTTTGCTAAGAGATATTAGTAACTTTATGACTACTCAGATTGTGCCTGAAACGTACTCAAGCTGGATTCATATTCTCATCATGATAGCAGTTATGTATGCTGCCTATTTGGGAATAGAAGTGGTCGGAAGAACCTCGGAAATTTTCTTACCGTGGGTGTTAGTTCCATTCGTTTTGTTAATTATCTTAAATATTCCACAAATGAAGATTGAACGCATATTGCCACTCTTTTATTTAAAAGCAGACGAAATATATATAGGAAGCTTTTACTTTTTATCCAATCCTTTTTTGGAACTAATTCTTATTTTAATGGTTACTCCTCATGTTCAAAAGTATGAACATGTTAAGAAAGGATTACTTTACGGCGTAGTTGCTTCAGGTTTTACAGTTATTATTGTGACTTTGTCTTGTATTTTAGTTTTAGGTGCAAATATTGCTTCTATGTATTTATACCCAACTTACCTGTTAGGAAAAATGATTTCCATTGGTCAAACCATTCAGCATATCGAAGTATTGGTAGCGATAATTTGGATGTTATCAATTTTCTTTAAAATTACCATTGTATTTTATGGCCTGAAAAAAGGCTTGGGCCAGCTTCTCAATTTAAACAATACCAATTTTTTAAATTATCCTATTGGACTGATTTTGTCAGCAGCTGCTTACTATATTATTCCAAACACTACTTATTTTGGCTACTTTGTACAGAATTATTGGCCGTACTATCTGTTTATATTAAGCGTATTGATTCCATGTATATTTTTAGTTATTGGCATTTTTAAACGGAAGTCGGTCACAACACAGTGAGCAAAGGAGAGGAAAGAAATGCATCCACGCTTAGTAATAAGCAATTTTCAATTGTTCTCAATGATGCTTCTGTTTTTATTCGGCAGTGCAACCATTGTGAGTATTGGACAGGAAGCGCGTCAATCTGCATGGATTGCCGTTTTAGTGGGGATGTTAATATATTTACCTTTCTTTGCTCTTGTTACACTTTTATATAAAAAACACCCGGAAGCCACGTTTCCAACAATTTTAAAAATTGCTTTTGGAAAACATCTTGGAAGAATCATTTGCATGTTGTACGTGCTATATTTTATTTACATTGGTGCCCGTGTTCTAAGAGACTTTTGTGAGCTATTATTATTAACATCCATGAATCACACACCGCTAGTAATTGTTGGAGCGATTATGATGCTAGTGATTGCTTATGCATGCTTTTTAGAAGTTGAGCCTATTGCAAGAGCGAGCGTTTTATTATTAGTTGTTTTTATTGGTTTCATTGTATTAGGGTTCTTGTTACTCTTCTTTTCTGATGTTATGAATCCAGATCGCATGCAACCCATTTTAGGGGAAGGGATCGACTCAATTTTTAAAGCCGTGTTTCCTCTTATCTTGACGTTTCCATTTGGAGAAATGGTTGTTTTCTTAATGTTTAATCAGTTTGTAAAGGGAGAACGGTCTCTTAGGAAAATGGGAACACGTGCTGTAGTTATAGGTGGGGTTATGCTTAGTATGCTAAGTTTGATCAGCTTAACTACGCTAGGTCAACACTTGGTAGGATCATCGACGATTCCCCTTATTGTAACTGTACAGCAAGTAAATATTGGAGATATTATTCAACGAATGGATATGCTAGCTATTAGCGTTCTCATCATTGGTGGATTTGCTAAAGTAACGATTTTCGCATATGCAGCGATTGTAGGGATAAAAGAGATTTATCAAACGAATAGTCACAAGCTGTTGATTTTTTTAATTGCAATTTCGATCCTCACGACGACAGTTTTTATGTCCGATAACTCGGTCAAGCATTTAAATATAGGGTTAAAAGTGGTACCTGTTTGGATTCACATCCCTATGCAGTTTGTAATTCCAATTGTGACGCTGCTAATTCTCCAGTTGAAAAGTAGGAAGAAAAATAGAAGTACATAGCAATTTCAAAGGGAGTATGGTATAGTTAAGAACGAAAATTGAAAGAAGAAATGCCGTGCTCTATGTGCGGGAGAGGTTCGTAAACTCCCTCTATAAAAAACTAAGATCATCAGTGAGATGACAAATGGCGCCGTTTTAGGGGCTTTTTTCCTGTTTCTTTGTTTATAAGAAAGGGATTCTTAGTTAAGGGAGATTGCAAACACTGCAATCTCTTTTTTTTATATGATCTAAATAACGGAATGTTTTCTTCTTTGACTTTATATAGGAAAAGGAGACGAAAAAATGAAAAACGAAAAAGCAATTGTTGTATTTAGCGGTGGACAAGATAGTACGACTTGTTTATTTTGGGCGTTAAAAAACTTTAAAGAAGTGGAAACCGTTACGTTCGGCTACGGTCAGCGTCATAGTAAAGAGATTGAAGTTGCACAAGCCATTGCAAAAGACCTTGGTGTGAAGCACACAATTTTAGATATGTCGCTGTTAAGTCAGTTAGCCCCTAACGCACTGACAAGAGATGATATTGATATTAGCCAGGAGGAAGGGGAGCTACCAACAACGTTTGTAGACGGACGCAACCTTCTCTTTTTGTCTTTTGCCGCTGTACTAGCTAAAAATAGCGGTGCACGTCATTTGGTAACAGGCGTATGCGAAACAGATTTTTCAGGGTATCCAGACTGCAGAGATGTATTCGTTAAATCCCTCAACGTAACGCTGAATTTATCAATGGATTTTGAATTTGTTATTCACACACCGTTAATGTGGATTGATAAAGCAGAGACATGGGGACTAGCGGATGAACTAGGTGCGCTTGATTATGTACGTGAACATACATTAACTTGCTATAACGGTATTATTGCAGACGGGTGCGGAGAGTGTCCTGCATGTAAACTTCGCAAGAGAGGTCTAGAACAATACCTTGAAACGAAACGAGGAGGGGAACAGTAATGCTTCAGCAAATTTACCCACAGGTAGTACATCCTTATTCGTACGAATTAAATAAAGACATGAACTTTGCCGCTGCGCATTTTGTTCCTCATGAGTCAGCGGGAAAATGTCAGCAGGTTCATGGCCATACGTATTTTGTGAATCTAACAATTGCAGGTGATGAATTAGATTCATCAGGCTTTTTAGTTAATTTTGCTACGTTGAAAAAGATTGTGTCTGGTCAGTTCGACCATACGCTTTTAAATGATCATAAGCATTTATTTAATGAAGAGGATGCGAATGATTTCCCAACATCTGAAGTGATTGCTCGAAAAATTTATGAACTTGTACAAGCTCATTTAGATGCGCTTGAAAATAAACCAGTATGTGTGCAAGTGTTTGTTCGTGAAACTCCTACAAGCTACGTTGTATATCGTCCAAAGAAGGTGAAGCGAGATGAATAATAAGGTTCCTGTACTCGAAATATTTGGTCCTACGATTCAAGGAGAAGGAATGGTTGTGGGGCGAAAAACAATGTTTGTGCGTACAGCTGGCTGTGATTATTCATGCAGCTGGTGTGATTCCGCATTTACTTGGGATGGGTCAGCCAAAAATGACATTCGTCAATTGACGGATGAAGAAGTCTGGCATGAGCTGCAAGCTCTAGGAGGAGATCGTTTTGATCATGTAACCATTTCAGGAGGAAATCCAGCGCTGTTAAAATCTTTAGATAAACTGGTGGACCGCTTGCATAACAATGGAAAGCAAGTCGCGCTTGAGACTCAAGGAAGTCGCTTTCAAGAGTGGTTTTATAAAATTGATGATTTAACTATTTCACCTAAGCCACCAAGTTCAGGAATGAAGACCAATTACGAAGTGTTGGACGATATTATTGAGCGTTTGAAAAACAAAGGACGAAGTCAACACATTAGCATTAAAGTGGTTGTGTTTGATGAAATAGATTTCAATTACGCAAAGCAGATTCATCAGCGTTATGCATCAGTTCCTTTCTTTGTCCAAGTAGGAAACGATGATTTGACGACAACGGATGATGATGCATTAACCCGCAAATTATTAGAGAAATATGAGTGGTTAATTGATCTTGTTGTAGCTTCACCGGATATGAATAATGTACGTGTATTGCCACAGGTTCATGCACTTGTATGGGGAAATAAAAGAGGCGTGTAAGCGTTCTTTAAAAAATTTACAAATAAAATACAAAAACAGATATGTACAAAATGAAAAAACGCTGTTAGAATGACAATCGTAGAAAGAGAGGAAACACAAATGAGTGGTCGTAAAGAAGAGGAATTAGAAGGTGTAACGCTTTTAGGCAATCAGGGAACAAAATACTTATTTGAGTATTCACCAGAAATTTTAGAGGTGTTTGATAACAAGCATCCAAATCGAGATTATTTCGTTAAGTTTAATTGTCCAGAATTTACAAGCTTATGTCCGCAAACGGGTCAGCCCGATTTTGCTACAATTTATATTAGCTATATACCTGATGAAAAAATGGTTGAGAGTAAATCCTTAAAGCTTTATTTGTTTAGTTTTCGAAACCATGGTGATTTCCATGAAGATTGTATGAATATCATTATGAATGATTTAATCAAACTGATGAATCCACGTTATATTGAGGTATGGGGGAAATTTACGCCACGCGGTGGAATTTCCATTGATCCATATACAAACTATGGTCGCCCAGGTACAAAATATGAAGAAATGGCTTCTTATCGATTAATGAATCACGACTTATACCCAGAAACAATTGATAATCGTTAATGAAAGCAGGTTGTCTTAACAACCTGTTTTCCAATGTAAACAACAACAAGGTGAGAAGGTGAAAGAATGTCACAAAGATCAGCATTAGTACTAGGAGCAAGCGGCCTTATTGGTCAAGAACTTTTACAGTTGCTTTTGGATAATCGCTTATATAGCCATGTGACAGTACTTGTTCGAAAGGCATTGCCAATTGAACATGAAAAGCTACGTCAGCTCGAAATTGATTTTGCAGAGCTTGAAAAGTATGAAAAAGATTTTGCAGTTGATGATGTCTATTGTTGTTTAGGCACAACGATGAAAAAAGCAAAGACGAAATCGAAGTTTATTAAAGTGGACTATGAATTTCCACTAAAAGCAGCAAAATGTGCCGAAGCAAATCGCTGTCAGAACTTTTTAACCGTTACAGCAATTGGTGCTGATCTGCGCTCCCCATTCTTTTACAGTAAGGTAAAAGGTCAGGTGGAAGAAGATATTGCGAGCCTATATATTCGTTCGACGCATTTCTTCCGTCCATCACTACTGTTAGGCAAACGCAACGAGTTTCGTTTAGCTGAAAAAGTAGGGGAATACACTCTTAAGTCTTGCTCATTTTGCCTAATTGGTAAATGGAAGAAATATCGACCAATTAAAGCTTACAATGTTGCAAAAGCAATGATGAAAGCGGCTATGGAAGATAAAGCAGGTGTTCATATCCACGAAAGCCAAGATATTTTCACTGGAGAATGTTATTACTCATTTACAAATGGTAAAAAAGTAATTGCAAAGTAAAAGCCTCGAATTTAGAGGCTTTTTTCTTTTTTTAGAGGTAGCTATTTTTCTTTCCTTAAGGAAACTTTTTTAGTTTCATGCATATAATGAAGTAAAAGCATGAGGAGGAAGGAAATGAAATCGGTTAAAAAAGCGCAACAGTATGCGTATATGTTGTACAAACTCGGTATTTTAAGTAAAGAGCAAAAGGAAAAGATTTGTAACAAATAACCACCTAGTACTTTGTACTAGGTGGTTATTTGTTACATCGCATGATTGATAATGGTGTAATTTTTATGGTTTACAACCGTTCGCTGTTCTAAGTCTAGGTCACGATAGTTAGTCATATAAGTTAAGTCAACAATTACAGAGTTCTCATTTACTTTTTCTACAATACCTTTTAACCCATTTTTAAATTCAATTATGTTTCCTACTTCTGCAATTTTCATCGTAATCGCTCCTTTATCAGAATGTTTTTAGAAAATTTTCAAAAGTAAATCTAGTTAACGCTTTCTATTTTCTTTTTCTCAATTTTGCCTTAAATTGGTTAATTAGTAAAGGTTTTTTTAAAAAAATGTAAAAAAAGATGGTTTTTTAAGTAAATCCTTCGACAAAAGTAGGGTAATTCGATATAGTACTGACATATAGGATTATTTAGTGATTAAAACATTAGAAATAGAAGGTGTCAATTATTATGAGAAATACAGGATTAGTATTAGAAGGTGGCGGTATGAGAGGCCTTTATACAACAGGGGTTCTTGATTACTTTATGGAACAAGACTTATATTTACCTTATGTGATTGGCGTTTCGGCCGGAGCCTGTCATGCAACTTCCTATTTATCGCGACAAGTAGGAAGAAGCCGTCGAGCTAATCTAGATTATATAGATGATCCCCGCTACTTGTCACTACGAAATTATTTTAAGACGCGTGAGATGTTTGGAATGGATTTTGTATTTGATGAGATTCCAACTAGCTTAATTCCCTTTGATTTTGATGCTTTTCATAAGCGAACTGAACAGCTTGTAGTAGGGACAACAGACTGCGTAACAGGAAAACCTGTTTATTTTAACAATCATGAGAGCGATTTGCTGACCATCATTCGCGCATCAAGCTCGCTTCCATTTGTGTCAAAGGTAGTGGAATATGGTGGCAAGCAGCTGTTAGACGGAGGAATTAGTGACCCAATTCCGATAAAAAAAGCAGAGAATGACGGATTTAAGAAAAACATTGTGGTGTTAACGCGAAATAAAGGATATCAAAAGAAAAAATCCAGTTCATTCTGGTTTACAAAGCGATATTATCGTAAGTATCCTGGTTTAGTTGATGCATTAGAGAACCGCTATAAGCTTTATAATGATACGCTTGCTTATATTGACGAGCAGGAGGAAGCAGGAAATATATTTGTGATTCGTCCACAGAAGCCATTGGTAGTCGGACGAATGGAGAAAAATCGATCAAAGCTAGACGTTTTATATAAGCAGGGATATGAAGAAGCTGCAGAACAGTATGATAAACTAAAAGAGTGGTTAAAGGACTTTTCGTAGAAAGGAGTACATATAAATGAACCAAGAGGAAGTAATGAAGCAGCTAGATGCTCTCCGTGACGGGGAGATTCAAGAGCTGCACGTGCGTAAAGAGGATTTTTTAGGATTTCAGCCTTTGCTTGTAAGAAGAGAAGATTTCAAGCATTTTCGCGGAGTAGCTGGTCGAGGTGGGCACTTTACGTATTATTATACTGAAACGCCTCGCAGTTAAGTTGAAACGCTAGCTTTCTTGAGCAGACGCTTATATAATGAAGGTAATATGTAGCTATAGGAGGGATTACATGGACGATTTTCGAAAAAGTACAGCACCATTTTATTTTGCAGATTATATATGGAAAGATAAAAATGGACAAATGACATATGGGATGCTGTTAACAAACCGGCCAGCTGACGACCGGGAATACGACCTCCATTCATTATTAGAAGAAGCGTTTGTTGAGCATAAAAAGGTTTCATTAACAACGGTTTATGATAATAGTGAACAGCTACTGTCAGGCTATGTCCTAGATTTATCAGAAGATCAATCTGCGTTTACGTTTATGGATGATACAGGTGCTAAGCTCGTAATTGATTTCTATGATGTTGTAGAAATAGAGCTTGAGGATTAAAGAAGATGAAGCGTGTAAAATTGCGCTTCATCTTTTTTGTTTTGAAAGAAGGAAGAACGCATACAGTGAGGTGTGACTTCCACTCCGAGTAACCCCTTTTCCGACAAGGCTCGGTTTAACCCTTCTCTTAAAATGCAGGGTCTCAGAGCACTCGCTAATCTCATAGGAGTCTCATATCCTCACAATGTCTGGGGAAAGATATAGCTTAGAGTTCTTTTAAACTAATTGCTTCTGTTACTAAATGTAGTTATAGAATAGTTAGATGTGCACCTATTTCTAGAATTGAAATGATTTTGAAGTGAGTCAAAAGTCTGAAAAGGGAAATATAAACAAGGTAATACCTACCTCCTCGCACAAAATAATTCCTTCATTATGACAAATAAATAGGATTATTGTCATAATCGTGTTTGATTCGTAACGTTATTAATCAAACTAAAAGAAATGTAAAGGAATCGTTCGGTGAAAGAGGTACTACGCTATGTTAGAGTAGTACCATACGAATTTTCAGGAGGTATTGCCGCATGAAAAAGAGTTATGTTAAGCCTTTATTCATGATGCTAACTGCTATGTTTGCTCTTGGAAGCATTCAGTCAGTCGCAGTAGCAGAAACGAAATATAAAGTCATCAAGGGAGATACCCTTGGACAGTTAAGTAAACAATATGGTGTAACCATTAAAGATATAATGGACGAAAATAATCGCACAGATGAGTGGATTTATGAGGGAGAGACCCTTCGTATTCCAGAAAAGCCAAATGGTCAAGATATCGATGAGCTAATCTCAGATGCAAAGGTACCTGAAGAAGAAGCCGTTAAAGCAGCCGAGACGGAAGAATCGAATCAGCCTGCTGAAGCAGAAGAAGTTAAGGCAGAACCACAGCCTGCTCCTGAAGCAATGTCTATTTCTCAAGGAGAGAAAGATTTATTAGCGCGCTTAGTAGAAGCGGAAGCAAAAGGTGAATCGTATGAAGGGAAATTAGGTGTAGCTATCGTTGTCCTAAATCGCGTAGAATCACAGCAATTTCCAAACAGTGTTAACGGAGTAATTATGGAAGTAGTAGGGACGAGCTATGCGTTTTCTCCTGTTCAAAACGGCTCAATTAATAAGCCAGCATCCGATGAAGCACATCGTGCAGTAGAAGAGGCACTGATGAGAAAAGATCGCTTAAATGATTCCATTTACTTTTATAATCCTAACACAGCTACAGATGATTGGATTCGTTCTCGTCAAGTTGTAAAAACAATTGGAAATCATGTATTTGCAAAATAAAGAAAAGCCGTCGATGACGGCTTTTTAATTTTTAATAAAAATTTCATTTTCAGTGGAACCTTTTGATCCTGTGACCACGAGGCCGATATCTGTGTCAGCTTCTAGGTTTTGTACAATAGTAAAAGGAACGTTATGTTTGTTTGCTATTTGAATATATTTTGATAAAAAAGAGTAGGCAATAGTTCCATTTAAAAAGACTTGTCCATTTTGCACGTTAGTGATGGTTCTTTCAGCTTCTTTATAAACGGTTGGCTTCATTACCTGTCCCTTCGTTAAAGCAATTTCAATTCGTTCACGTAAAGCAGTGAGAAAATACTTACGCTCAGCTTGCTTTGTTTCTTGCGTACCATATAGTCCTCTTTCTAAATATTCTTCGATGTTTTCACTCATGATTGTCACTCCTTCTTATATATCATTTACCCATGTTTCAATAAAATATGTAGTTTCATATAAAAATATCATCTTTTAGAACATACTTAAAGAAATCCGATAAAAAGGGTTGCTATTTTGAAAAAATTAGTGTTTAATGAACATAGAGCGAAAAGGAAATGATTTCATAAAGTTAAGATTGTAAGCGATTTCAGTTCGGTTTGTATAAAGTTGTTTGGGGAGATGACTTTATACAATAGTACGTTTTGAGGTTTATAAAGGGGAGAATAAGCCTTAAACTCACGGTCAAAAAAGGGTTTTTTATTATAAAAATGCAATCATTTTATCCTTTTCATAAAAAGGGCGATGGACGTAAAATTCATCGCTTTTTTTATATTCTTTTTTGCTGAGCTGTATACCAGCCACGCACTAAATATGTTAGTAGTATTGCCCGCAGTAATAGACATATGTATCTATTTTAATAAATGAAAATGAAGCACGCCCACAAGGCGTGCTTCATTACAGGGAAGACTAACTATTTCTAACATTGTACACTTATATTTTCAAATCTAGGGAAGTTAATTCTAAACATAACGTTTAAACTTGTCAAGGGGTTATCAGTGTAAACGTCGAAAAACCTGCTTACTCAGCTAAACGGAGTAAGGAAACATAGAAATACTGCGGAGCATGATTTGTTGGCGAAAAGAAGTGAGCGGCTGTTCACTTCTTTTGTCTGTTTTAAAGGAAAAAAGAATAAAAAAGCGAATATCATACATGACGTCAAAAAAAGTCGAATAAGGGGGAACTTCTGTGAAACACATAGTTGGTTTTTTCAACGGGGTTATGCAAAGGTATTTACCAGATCCATTTTTATTTGTTATTATTTTAACATTTGCAGTGTTTGGGTTTGGGCTTATTTTTACAGATAGTACGCCAATAAACCTAGTACAGTATTGGGGAGAAGGTTTCTGGGGGTTATTGGCTTTTTCTATGCAAATGATTCTTGTATTAGTAACAGGACACGTATTGGCAAGCAGTCCTCTATGTAAAAAAGGCTTAACGCGCCTTGCTAGTTTGCCTTCGACTCCAGGACAAGCAGTGGTGCTTGTATCGGTTATCTCTCTGCTAGCAAGCTTCATAAACTGGGGGTTTGGACTGGTTGTAGGTGCGTTGTTTTCAAAGGAATTAGCGAAACAAGTGAAGTATGTCGACTATCGTTTATTAATTGCCAGTGCATACAGCGGCTTTGTTATTTGGCATGGAGGGCTTTCAGGTTCTGTTCCTTTAACAATTGCGACACCAGGTCATTTTGCGGAAGATATAATCGGGCTTATTCCAACAAGTCAAACCATTTTTTCCACGTTTAACTTAGTAATTGTAGCGGCGTTGTTTGTGGCTGTACCACTTGTGAATAGATTAATGATGCCACCGAAGGAAGACGCATTCGTAGTAGATCCTGAGCTGTTAAAAGACTTTCAAGCAGCTGCGGCTGAAACTGAGAATATGACACCGGCAGAACGCTTAGAAAATAGCCCCATTATTTCATGGGCAATTGGTGCTGTAGGAATCGTTTTTTTAAGCTATTACTTCGTAGAAAAAGGACTTTTATTAAATTTAGATATTGTTAATTTTCTGTTCTTATTTTTAGGAATCCTGTTTCATGGTACACCTCGCAACTTTTTGAAAGCGGTAACAGAAGCGGTGAAAGGAACAAGTGGCATCATTATTCAGTTTCCATTTTATGCAGGGTTGATGGGCATCATGGTATCGTCAGGGTTAGCAGCTGTGATTTCAGAAGCCTTTGTTTCAATTTCAACTGAAACAACGTTTGCGATGTTTGTTTTTTGGAGTGCTGGAATTGTTAACTTTTTTGTACCGTCAGGAGGCGGGCAGTGGGCAGTTCAGGCTCCGGTAGTTTTAGACGCAGCTCAAGCGTTAGATGTACCAACGGCTAAAGCTGCGATGGCAGTAGCTTGGGGAGATGCTTGGACGAATATGATTCAGCCATTTTGGGCGCTGCCTGCTCTTGCAATTGCTGGGTTAAAAGCAAAAGATATCATGGGATATTGCGTCATGATTTTATTAATAAGCGGCGTCATCATTTCACTAGGATTACTTCTTTTCTAATGTATGGATTAGTAAAAGATGCTATCCATAAGCGAACGGAAAATGCTGATACTATAAATGCAGTAGGCATTACTGTAGAAAACGTAAAATTTCTCTTGCAACCGCCACGGATTTTGCTATAATATCCACGGTGGCTTTTTTAGACACTGGGTGGGTGAGGGATATTGAGAAAAGAAGGAAGAAAATTTGAAAGCGTTATTAGAAAAAGTGTTTCAATTGAAACATCATGACACAACGTTTGGAAAAGAAAGCGTTGCGGGCGTTATTTCCTTTTTATCAATTGTATATATCATTGCGATTAATTCAACCATTTTATCAGATGCAGGTATTCCGCTAGAAGCAGGAATCTTTGCTACAGTTGCTGTATCGGTTATTGGTTGTTTAATGATGGCGTTTTGGGCAAATGCCCCGCTTATTTTAGTTCCCGGTATGGGAATTAACGCGTTATTTACGTATACAATGGTACAATCAATGGGATTAACGTGGCAAGAGGGACTAGCTGCTGTATTTATATCAGGCGTCTTGTTCACTGTACTTGCATTTTCAAGGCTATCTATAAAGCTTGTGGCTGCGATACCGCACTCTTTAAAAGAAGCGATTACCGTTGGAGTCGGGTTATTCTTAACATTTATTGGACTTCAAAAGGGTGGATTGGTTATTCCAAGTGATACAACGTTTGTTGCATTAGGGAATCTATCAGATCCGTTTGTGCTTAGTACGTTGTTGACATTGATGATTACAATTGTGTTATTTATTCGAAATATACGCGGAAACTTTTTGCTCAGCATGATTGCTGGAACGCTTATTGCAATGTTATTTGGTGTTCAAAATCAATCGAACGGTAGCACCTCTACAAGCTTTCAAGAATTTTTTACAGGCTTGGGTGCGTTTTCGTTTACAGCACTTGGACAAATTACGTTTTGGGCTGCAGTGTTCTCATTAACAATGGTACTTGTATTTGAAAACATTGGATTAATTCATGGCCAATTAGGCATGATGGACCAACAGGAAAAGTTTTCAAAAGCTTTTCAGGCAAACGCTGTTTCTGCTTCTTTAGCAGGTCTCCTTGGCACAAGCCCAACTGTTGCATCAGTTGAAGGAGCATCAGGTATTGCAGCGGGTGGAAGAACAGGGCTTACGTCTTTAATCACAGGCGTTTTATTTTTAAGTTCACTGTTTTTTATTCCCTTTATTAAGCTAATTCCAGATAGTGCTATTGCACCGATTTTGATTGTTATTGGTGGCTTGATGATTCAGAATATCAAGAACATCAATCTTCAAGATTTATCAGAAGGTTTCCCAGCGTTTTTAATTATCGCTCTAATTCCGCTAACGTACAGCATTGCTGACGGGATTGCTTTTGGTTTTATTGCATATCCGCTTTTAAAGCTTGCGATTGGCAAAATGCGTGAAGTATCCGCGTTTATGTACGTGATTGCGTTGTTATTTTTCTTAAACTTTGTTTTACACTATATTGCATAAAGTTAAGCAGCTGGTTTGCCAGCTGCTTTTTTTATTTAAGTACATGATTCTAAATCCCTAAAAAAAAGAATAAAGTAGTGCATAAGTATGGTCAGGGGGGATGAGAATGGGAATTAAGTTAATTAAAATTTCAGTGGTTTATTTTGCAGTGGGAATTTTATTGGGATACTACATGTCAATTTCACATAACTATGAGCTAACTCCTGTACATGTTCATATCAATTTGCTTGGCTGGACATCTTTAACGCTAGCCGGAATTTTATATTATTTGTTTCCAAGCTTTTCAAATCATAAGTTAGCAAAAATGCATGCGTGGCTGCATAACTTAGGCCTTCCTATTATGATGATAGGGTTGTTTTTAATGACGGTTCTTAATAGGGAGAGCATAACGCCTGTTATAGCAGTAGGAGCTACTTTAACAACGGTTGGAATTTTACTGTTTGTTTATCATGTGTTAGCACATTTAAAGTCAGAATAGAGGCATAATATATCGGCAATTAAAGGGAAAGAGATAAAGGAAAACGGAGTTATTTTATCGAATAACTAATAGTAAAATAACATAAGAAAAGCGTTTTTGATTTATTAAAAGCAAACTAGGCCTAATAAAAGGGGGAGCTCAGCCGTAAGAAGTCTAGTTACTTATTGCGCCTAAAGAGTGGGGTATAAGTTTCTTACTGCGGAAATACTATGAATGAACAGCAGCAGTTTGTACGTGTGAGGGAGTTAGCAAATGAGATTATTCGTTTTAAGCTTCAAGATCGTGCGGTCTATAATGAAGTTGAGCTGCGCAATAGCGTTGAGTTATTAGCTCGTTCCATTGTAGATCTGGCAAATGTTCATTTAAAAGAAGATGCTGACCCAGAAACATCTCTTAAAGCAACAGTGTGTAAGGTAAAGATGGTATATAACCATATGAATCAAAAGGCAAAACAGCAAGGTCTTGAAGGAGCATATCAAGAAATTCAGGATTTAAAATCGTATGCAGAAAATGAATATGAACAGAAGAATCTTTTAGGATAGCGATTCAACTAACTCCTTCCTTTGTACAAAAAGAAAGGAGAGGGGTAATTTGTCATCTTTAACAATGCCAGAAACCATTGTAGCGTCATTATTAGCGCTATTTGTAATGGGCATTTCCATTCTGTTCTTTATGACGCTTATCTTAACAATCGTTAGAAGAGAGCGGATTCAAGCTCTTGTAAAAGCAGGTAAGACAGATAATGGTGCTCAACACAGCCTGGGAGAATACCTCCGTGCAGTGTGGAAGAGACATTAAAAAAGTGCGAGGCAGCCGCTTCGCACTTTTTATTATTTAATAGAAACGCTATTGTTTTTTGCTAACACGATTTCCGCTGCTTCACTTACAGACGAAACAACAGTAGAAGCGTGTTTTTTTACTTCTTCAGGAGCTGTGGCCATCGCAAAGCTATTAGGTGTTAGTTGAAACATTGGAATATCATTAAAAGAATCTCCCACACATGCTACTTCTTCAGGCAGTAAACCTAAATGATCTAGTAAGATTTGAATGGCATTTCCTTTGCTGATGTGCTTGGGCATAATATCTAAGCAATTCTTTGCAGAAATGTAGGCATCAATGTGCTCTTTAAACTGTTCGGTTAAATCGGCTTGAAGAGCTACCATTTCTGAGTGGTCTCCAAGGATTGTAATCTTTGATGGCGAGAGGGTAGATCCGAATGAATTCAGCATATCACCTTGTTCTTCAATTGGGAAAAACATATGTTTTTCAATTTCATTAATAACGTCGTTTTTCGTTTCTACATAGTTAGTATCGTTTGAACACACCAAGACAACATGATTAGGGTTTAATGTCTTTTTGTATAGGCTGGACGCTAAAGCACTTTCAAATACTTTCGCGTGTAGTGAGAGGTTATCTCTTGTCCAAACGAACGCACCATTTTGACTAATTCGATGAAAGTTATTTCGAATATCAGATGAAATTTTTAGAATTTCACTATCCATTCGTCCTGATGCTAAGCAAACATCAATATTGCTTTCTTGAAGCTTTACTAATGCTTCGATATTATGTGTTTCAACATATTTTTCTTGATGAAGCAGCGTACCGTCAAGGTCGCTGACAAATAGTTTGATCAACTTAAAAAAGCTCCTTTCAATGAACCGGTCATATTTTTACCCATAAGTAGTTAGACATACCTGTTTATTGTAACAAGAAAACGCTTATATTTCATACAAAAAGGCTTCCGATTTAAGGAAGCCTTTTTATCATGCTACTTGTGTATTAATGTTTTGATTAGTATAGGTACGTATCTGTTTAATATACCAACCACCTACGAATAAAGTAAGCACTGTACCAATCCCCATTGATAAACCATAATCTAACCCTAAACCTTCTGGTGCATAAAAGATATAGCAGCAAACTACCGCGGTCATAAACATAGCTGGAATTCCACAAATCCAATGGTTTTTAGCGTGTTGAAGCAAGTAAATGGTAGCCGTCCAAAGCATGACAGTAGCAACTACTTGATTGGTCCAGCCAACGTATCTCCAAAGAAATGAATAATCAATTGTTGATAAATAAAAAGCTGGAACCGCAACGGATAATGTATAAATAAACGTTGCTTTTTTACTGCCTTTTGCGTCTTTGTTTTTCTTACTAACAAGGTCCTCTAGAATCATACGAGATGAACGTAGCGCCGTATCACCAGTTGTAATTGGTAAAATGATAACACCTAAAATCGCAAGAATACCTCCTAATGTTCCAAGCCACGATGTTGAAATTTCATTTACTACAGCAGACGGTCCACCAGCAGCAAGTGCTTCCTGAAGGCCACCCGTTCCGTTAAAGAATGTCATTGCAGCCGCAGCCCAGATTAAGGTAATAACTCCTTCGCCAATCATCGCTCCAAAAAACACTTTACGTCCATCTTTTTCATTCTTTAGGGTACGAGCAACAATTGGGCTTTGTGTGCAGTGAAAGCCTGAAATAGCACCACATGAAATGGTTACCATTAATAGAGGCCAAATTGGCAGCTCTTGTGGATGAAGGTTTTCTAATGTTAAATTTGGTACAGATTCTTTTGAAATGAAAATAAGTGCAAATGCAATTGAGATAGCCATGAAAATTAATACTGCACCGAATAAAGGATAAATTCTTCCGATAATTTTATTAACAGGTAGAACCGTCGCTAAAATAAAGTAAGCAAAAATAATAATCAGCGATATGATAAAAGGTAACGATGTAACGCTTGTAATCAACTGAGCTGGACCAGCTGTGAATGCTGCAGCCACTAAAATCATAAGCACAAGAGAAATGACATTGATGATTTTTCTCATGTTTGTTCCAAGATATTTACCAACTAGAGCTGGGTACTGTGCTCCTCCATGACGAAGAGATAGCATGCCAGAAAAGTAATCATGGACCGCTCCTGCAAAGATACAGCCGATGACAATCCAGATGAACGCTACTGGTCCATATAATGCGCCCATAACGGCTCCAAATATGGGACCAAGACCTGCAATATTTAAGAGCTGGATTAATGAACCTTTCCACCATTTCATTGGTACATAGTCTAATGAATCAAACTTTTCATATGCTGGTGTTTGTTTGTTTGGATCTATAACGAAAATTCGCTCAACCACTTTTGAGTAAATGGCATATCCCCCAATCAAAAGGGCAATAGAAGCGAAAAAAGTAACCATGTGAACATCCTCCTAAAAAGAAAAAGTTTTAATTGTTTGAAAATTTAATATTCTTATCCTAACAAATGTCAGAGAAGGTGACAAGGTATTTTTTCAGAAAAATTATTTTTTTTAGTTTTTTTAATGTTTGGAATAGGAAAAAGCTACCGTTACATAGCGGTAGCTTTTTCTTTGTTTGTTATAGTACGTTAAAATATTTAGCTTCTGGATGAGCAAACACAAGCGCCGTAACAGAAGCTTCAGGCTCCATCATAAAGCCATCAGTGAGCTCAATGCCCACATCTTCAGGCTGAATCAATTTAAACAGCTTTGCTTGGTCTTCTAAGTCTGGACATGCTGGGTAGCCAAAAGAGAATCGCTGTCCTTGATACTTAGCAGAAAATCTTTCTGCCATAGTAAAGTCCGGAGAGTCAGGGAAGCCCCAGCGGTCTCGAATTTGTTGGTGAACACGTTCTGCTAACCCTTCTGCTAGTTCAAGTGCCAGCGCTTGGAAAACGTGACTCTTTAGAAACTCACCATTTTCTTTAAACTGGGCAGCACGTTCGCGGATTCCTGTACCGGCTGTAACTGAGAAGAAGCAGACGTAATCCATTTCTTTTTCAACAGGCTTAGCAAAATCAGATAAGCACAGGAATTGTCCTTTCTCTTGACGTGGGAACGTGAAGCGCTCAATTTCTGTTTTTTGGTCAGCAGGGTCATAAATCACTAAATCATTCCCATCAGATTGTGCAGGGAAGAATTGATAAATAACAGCCGGCTTAATTAAGTTTTCTTTTAGAGCTAATTCCAGCAGTTCATCTACGGTTTCTTTTAACTGAACGGCTCGTTCATCTTTTTCAGCAAGCAATTTATTAACTTTACCTTTAAGTCCTAAATGATGGCCTAAAAGCATTTGCCAGTTAATGTAAGGTAAAACTTGAGCTAAGTCGTAATGCTTCACAACGTGACGTTTTAAGTCGGATGGTCTAAACACCGGAGCATCCGTTGATACAGCAGACCTTTGTAACACAGCTGTTGCAGTTGTGCTTTCTTGTTGTTTTCGTTCTTTAAACAATACTTTCTTTTCTTGACGAACTTTCAAATCTTCAAGAAGCTGAGTAATCTCTTCTTTGTTCTGCAGCTTATTGGCAAGAGAAAGGCCATCCATTGCGTCTTTAGCATATAGAACAGCACCTTCATATTCAGGCGCAATTTTAAAATCAGTAAACTTACGAGACAAAGCAGCGCCTCCTACCATAATAGGCACGTTGATCTTAGACTGAGTAAGATCTTGTGCTGTTAATACCATCTGCTGAGCAGATTTCACTAACAGGCCAGATAACCCAATAATATCAGGCTTTTCTTTTTGTACAGCTTCAATAAGCTGTTGAGGAGTTACTTTGATGCCCAAATCGACCACTTTAAAGCCGTTGTTGCTTAAAATAATGTCGACTAAGTTTTTACCGATATCGTGAACATCGCCTTTAACCGTGGCTAAAATCACTTTCCCTTTACCAGAATCGTTTTCTGATGCTTCCATATGCGGTTCTAAAAAGGCAACGGATGCTTTCATAACTTCCGCACTTTGGAGAACTTCGGCGACGATTAGCTGGTTATCATTAAATAAGCGCCCAACTTCTGCCATTCCATTCATTAATGGACCGTTAATAATATCCAATGGGTCATTATATTTGGTAAGCGCTTCTTGGAGGTCTGGTAGCAGTCCTTCTTTTGTTCCTTCTACAATATACATAGCTAAACGTTCTTCAAGGTTTAAATTTGATACTTCGATTTTTGATTCTTTCTTTTTATCACGATAAAAGTCTGTAAACATGCTTAGCGTCTCATCATTAGTCGTAAACAGGAGCGCATCTGCTAACTTAATTTCTGCTTCAGGAATAGACGCATAGCGCTCTAACTTTTCTGTGTTAACAATGGCATAGTCAAGGCCAGCTTGCGTACAGTGATAAAGGTATACAGCATTTAGCACTTCACGTCCAACAGGCGGCAAGCCAAACGATACGTTACTCACACCGAGAATGGTTTGACAGTCAGGCAATGCTTCTTTTATCATTTTAATTCCTTTTACCGTTTCTTCTGCAGAGCCAATATACTGTTCATCACCTGTACCAACAGGGAAAACAAGAGGATCGAAAATAATATCTTTAGGGTTGAATCCGTGTTTTTGAACTAGTAAATCGTGTGAGCGCTTTGCGATTTCAAGCTTTCGTTCAGCGGTAACTGCCATACCTTCTTCATCAATTGTACCCACGACAAGAGCAGCACCAAATTTTTTCACAAGTGGTAAAATGGCATCAAATCGCTCTTCACCATCTTCTAAGTTAATGGAATTAATAATTGCTTTCCCTTGTGAGTAGGTGAGAGCACGCTCAATTACGGCTTCATCGGTTGAATCGATAACAAGAGGCACTTTGACTTTCTTTACCACCTCTTGGATAAATAGCTCCATATCTTCAATTTCATCGCGATCTGGATCGGCTAAGCAGATATCAATCACGTGTGCACCATTTTTTACTTGAGCACGCGCGATTTCAGAAGCTTCTTCAATCTTTCCTTCTGCAATGAGACGTTTAAATTTACGTGAGCCAATAACGTTTGTACGTTCACCTACAAATAAAGGGCGCATCGAGTCGTCATAAATTAATGACTCAATTCCAGAAACTGCGTGGTTATGCTCAGTTCGGTCTAATGGACGAGGA